>JAGAUG010000076.1 GCA_017828935.1 Oscillospiraceae bacterium
AAATCCTTCACCATCTACACATGCTGATTCATATGCTCCGCATTCTTTACAGTGATACATATCATAACATCCACATTCCATACCAAATCCGTCATGTGTTAATCCTGCACTTGAAAATGCTCCACATACTTTGCAGTGAAACTCGTTACAGCTATCACAAAGTCCTCCTGTTTCAGGATTTGTTACTCTTCCAATACAATTTCTACACTCCCCTAAGTCTTCACCTGGCAAATTTAAATCTGGATCAAACTCATCACTAAAACTCAAATTAGAATCACTAGTTTTTGAAGCTAAATCATTATTTTTAGAACAAGCAACAAAAATTGACGTTATAGTAGCAGCTGACAAAACTGCTATAGGTAGATTTTTTTTAAAAAACTTATTCATAATTTTTTACATCCTTTCATTATTAATTCGTTTTGTTAAGTTAAATTAAATAAAAGTTAATACTCAATAAAATACTTTTTCTATATCCAACTAATTTTATGAATTCATTATGATATTCTTTTATTTTAACTTTACACTAAAATTTACATTTAATCGATTTTTTATCAACACAATACTAGTACTGTACTCATATTATACCACACCAAAATAAAAAAGTCAATATATTTTCAAAAATATTTTACCCCCATTATATATAACCACGATCTGTTTGATGTTTGGTTTATTTTTAAATAATTGATATATAAAAATAAGGTCGTGGTTTTTAATTGTATTGTTAATATATGTAGCTATATTAATTATACTTGCGCCATATACTTATTTTTATAGTTTCTTATCTTCAACAATATTCTTTAATAATACTAAAATATTTTTTTGTTTTCGCATTAAATATATTTATTTTTATAAATTGCAAAAAATGACTAAAATATAAATTATATACTTTTAAATAAAAAATATTATTCGTATCTTCATCGAAACATCTTCCTGTCGTCAAGATATAGACAAAAAAATTATGTAAGTAATTACTTGTTTTTAATAAATTTCGACCATTGATATTTTATTTAAATTATATTATAATATTTATATAAATATTAAGTTAAAAGCGAGATGAAAATTTGATGAGTAATGTAAATAATAAAACTAAAAAAAAGATGCTCCCGATCGGGATCGAAAATTTCGAAAAAATGATAGAACTAGATTATTATTATGTTGATAAGACTAATCTAATCAAAGAATTATTAGATAATATAAACGAAGTTACTTTGTTTACGAGACCTAGGCGTTTCGGAAAGACTCTAAATATGAGTATGCTGAAATATTTTTTTGAGATAAATACTAATAAAAATTTATTTAATAATCTAAATATTTCTCGAGAGACTGATCTTTGTGAAAAATATCTCGGAAAGTTCCCGGTTATTTCGATTAGTTTAAAAGGCGTCGAGGGCCTTGATTTCGACCACGCTAAAAACGCCATAAAAGAAATTATTTGTACTGAGATCCGTCGACATAGCTACTTAATTAAAAGTGATGTTTTAGAACCACACGAAAAACAAAGTATTCAAAAGCTTTTAGTTTGCGAAAATATTACAGA
>JAGAUG010000077.1 GCA_017828935.1 Oscillospiraceae bacterium
GAATATTTTGGTCAAATCTGAAATTTTTATAAATTCGAAAGTTAAGAGTTTTCGGCGCCGGAGCGCCGAAAAGCCAAGAGAATATTTTGGTCAAATCTTATTTAAAATAAATTTTTTGTTTTTTTACTAAAAATAGAATATTATCTATATTTTGGGAATATATAATAATATATTTAAAAAATTTAGGAGCGAAATAAGCGATGAAAAAATTTAAAAAAAACTTTTTTTGTTTATTTGAATTTATTATATTAAGTTTATTTATTTTTAGTTATAAAAATATTTTAGCTTCTGAGCCGATCGAAATTTTGTCTAAGTCAGCGATATTAATGGATCAAAAAACGGGAAATATATTATATGAATATAATAGTGATCAACAAGAAGCACCGGCTTCTTTGACAAAAATTATGTCTTTGATATTAATATTTGAAAATATCGAGAACGGAAATTTGTCAGAAACACAGATGCTCAGGTGTTCGAAATATGCTAATTCGATTAATGGATCTCAAATTTGGCTTGATGAAGGCGAAGAGATGTCTGTCGAAGACTTACTTAAAGCCGTTATTATTTCTTCGGCCAACGACGCAACGGTTGTTTTCGCAGAAGAAATAGCAGGTAGCGAACAAAGCTTTGTGGATTTGATGAACGAAAAAGCAAAAAAGTTAGGTCTTAAATATACTTGCTTTAAAAATTGCACAGGTCTCGACGAAGATGGACACTTAACGACAGCTAGAGAAGTTGCGATAGTTGCTAGAGAATTATTAAAACACGAAAAAATATTTAAATATACTAAAATTTGGATGGATCAACTAAGAGATGGAAAGACAGAGTTGGTTAATACAAATAGACTTATAAGATTTTATCCTGGAGCGACTGGTCTTAAAACAGGAACAAGTGACAACGCTGGTTGTTGTTTAGCAGCTTCGGCGACAAGAGAAGGACTTTCGTTAATCAGCGTCGTTATGGGTGCTCAAAATAGCGACGATAGATTTCAAATGTCAAAGCAGCTTTTAAATTTCGGATTTGATAATTTTGTTTCGGTTAAATTAGAAAACATACAAGAAGAAATTCCTAATTTAAAAATAAATTCAGGTAACGAAGAATATGTTGGATTAAAAATAAATCCGCCAGATAGCCTCTTAATAGAAAAAACTAAGTTAAATAAAATTAATCAAAAAATAAACTTGCCTAAAAAACTAGATGCTCCTGTTTTGGAAAATCAAATAGTTGGTAGAGTTTTAGTGTCGATAGATGGCGAAAAAATTTTAGAGTATCCAATAGTAGCTTCAAAAGAAATTAAAAAAATAAATTTTTTTGGTGCACTAAAAAAAATATTATTAAATATAATTGATTTTTAATTTTTGATTTCTAAATACTGTATATTTAATTTGTTTAAATATTTTGTATTTAAATAGGAAGAAAACTAGGTAAATAATAGCTTAAACTGGTAAAAAGAGTAAAAATCACACGAAATGAGTGAAAACGAGAAAAAAAATAAAAAAAAAAACAAAAAAAGTGTTGACAGGAGAGGTATAGATGTGGTAAAATAAAATAGTCGCGAACAAGAGCGGCGGTGAAGAA
>JAGAUG010000078.1 GCA_017828935.1 Oscillospiraceae bacterium
ATTTATATCTAAATCTAAAAAAGCATTTTTTACACTTCCGGCTGTTCCTAACGGGAAGCTTTCTTCGACAAAAGACAAATTTATGTCTTTGTATTTTTGATTTTCAAACGAATCTATAATATAATTAGACAAATATTTAATTGTTATTTTAACAGATAAAATATTATGTTGTTGTAACAAATCTAAAACATAGTGTAAAATAGGTTTTCCACAAAGCTTTACCATCGGTTTAGGAATATTACAAGTGAGCGGTCTTAGGCGCGAGCCCTTTCCGCCAGCCATAATAATAGCATTCATGTTTAGAATCAACTCCTAAAAAATATTTTATTAAAATTTATAAAATTATAGTGCCTAGTTAATATAAAATAACCAGACACTTTATATATTTTTAAACTAACTGTTTTTATATTTTTGCTTTGCTTGAGAGACTTTTTGTTGTTCGGCCTGTTGGACAGCGTACCAGCCACGTTTTTGCATCTCTGAAAAAACTTCGAATTGGATTTGATGTTCTTCGTTTAAGATATTCATAAATTCGTTTTTAACAGCCGGGTTAGAACACTCGTTAGCAAATGTATTATAATTTTCTGTTGCAAATTTTTGAGACGAGAGAGCGTCGGTTAACATCTCTTTTTCGCCAAAACAATTAGAGTTAAGACAGCTAGTAAAATTATTAGAGCTTGAATTATTATTATTATTTACTGACATAGAGTTAATCCTCCTAATTAATTTTTTAATTTAATTGATTTAATAATCTATCGTAATGATTTTGATGTTTAGATGCTATCTGTTCACATTTGGTTTTGATTTGAGGGTCTGAGCTCGCTTGAGCGTAAAGCTGATATTTTTTTATTAAAACCTGTTCATTAGATAATTGATCTTCGATAGCAGAAAGTTCTTTAGAAGTTAAGTTTGACATAATTAACATCTCCTTTTGAATTTAATTTTTATTAATTTATTATTTTAAGTTCCTTGCTATATAATTATTATTAGTTTTGATATTAATAATTATTCTAGTAAACTAAAATTTATAAAAAAAAAATTCAAAAAAATTTTTTGTAATAACTATTGACTTTATATTAATAATTGTGTATAATAAGATTGTAATCTATTTAATATTCGTAATGTTTAAAAATTAAAAGAAGGAGGACAAGTTATTATGAATAATAAAAATAAATCATTATCTTTATTAATGGCAACAGCAACTGTTGCGACTTTAGGCGTTGGTAGCGCAGTGACTTCATTTGGTGCTTATACTCAAAGTGAAGCAGACAATAAAATTCAAGAATTAACAGGTTTAGTTAACGCGGTAACTAATCTGGTTGCGGCTACTGATATTAGCTATGAAACATTGTTGAGTTGGATTGGAGACACAGATGATACTAGTAATATTAGCCAAGGAGACAAAAGCAAAATAATATCTTGGTTAAATACAAATAAATTAGCTTATGAGACTGACGAAAAAGGTTCTATTTCAAGTATTACTGTTGGAAGTAAAAAGTATACTAGATCAGAGATTTTTACGTTGTTAAAGGAAGGTAAAGATTATATTAAGCCTAACCCTACCGGCGGCGGCAGCGATGGGTTCGTTGTGACATCAGGTTCAGGTTCAGGTTCAAGTTCAGGTTCAAGTTCAGGTTCAGGTTCAGGTTCAAGTTCAGGTTCAAGTTCAAGCTCGACACAGACTAAGTCAGATACTGTAGTAGAAACTACATCGACTGTTACTGCTCAATATAAGATGGACGAAATTCTAACTAGTACACAAGTTGATTTTGGACAGATGGTTGAAAGTTTAAAAAATGCAAAAGAAGATACAGCTGTAACTTTGGATGTTGGTAACGCTAAATGGATTATCGAGAAAAAAGGTCTAGATATGACAAAAGCTGCTAATTTCTCATTTAACCCAGCAGTTGCAACAACTGAAGTGAGTCATGCAGTTGGAGTTATTCCAGAAGAAGTTAAAAAAGTTGCTGAAGGAAAGTCTAACGTTGTTATTAACTTTACTGAAAAACAAGTTGTAGATACTAAAAAAAATCAAGAGTTGCCATTTAACGCTAAAGTTGCTGTTACTGTTGGTTCTCAATACGCTAACAAAAAGATGAAAGTTTATTATATCGTTAACGGAAAGAGTTACAATTTAGGGTCAGTTGTTATCGATAAAAACGGAAGAGTTATTTGTAACTTTAAAGTAATCGGTGACTTCGTTCTTGTTGAAGATACGCCATCTGTTGATGCGACAGCAAAACCAGAATCTGATAAAAATATGTTAGTGACAAAATAAAGATAATTTAGTGAATTATATAAATTTATATAATTAGATTACGAGTTGATTTAAGCCCCTTTGGATTTAATAAATCCGAAGGAGCTGTTTTTTTGGTTCTTTGTCAAGAGCTCAGGTAGAAAATCCCGTAAATAGTTTTTTGTGAGGAGTATTATGTTATGCTACCTCTTTTTTGTTGTCTGTATTTGAGCTCTATTCTTGTTACACCCCGACATTTATTATAGAGCCTTAAATACATAAAAAAATTGATGTCTTTTCGCGTAATAATCATATTCGTAAAAAACATCAACTTTAACATCGATTTAAATAACCACAAAGATTAGTTCTAAATAACCCTAATGATCTTTTCTTTGTTTTTATTATATCAAAAATTTTTTCTCTTGTCAAATCTAAAATTTTTATAAATTTAGAAGTTAAGAGTTCTCGGCGCTTCAGCGCCGAAAACCAAGATTAAATTTTTTAGCTTAAAAATTGACAGGCGAATAAAAATAATATATAATAGAACTCGACAAAGAAAAGATAAAAAAATAGGGTTATTAATCTTTGTGGGACATCCCCAACTTCACAGTTATATAATTTTAGGAAGTTTGGAGGTGATGTCCGAATGAAGAAAAAAATAACTGGTCTATTTGGTTGGTTGTTTGAATACATAAAAAAACTTATGTCTCGCAATGTGTCGATTAAACACAAAGGAGACATAAATATAATCATATTTACAAATAACCACAAAGATTAGTTTCAAATAACCCTAATGATCTTTTCTTTGTTTTTATTATATCAAAAATTTTTTCTCTTGTCAAATCTAAAATTTTTATAAATTTAGAAGTTAAGAGTTCTCGGCGCTGAAGCGCCGAAAACCAAGATTAAATTTTTGTCAAATTTTATTTTCTAGATTTTTTGAGATTTTTAAATTTGACTAATCAAGAAAACAAGTGACGCCTAAAAAATTATTAGATAATAAATTTATGGAAGTTCAAACATAAAAACTAGAATTTAAACGTGTTTACATATCCTAAAAATATATTTTTAGTTGAAAATAAATTTAATATTTGTTATAATATATTGCGAGGTGATATTTTATGTCAGAAATATATTTCGAAAACAAATTTTATTTTAATAAAAAGATGGCTCGAGAATACTCTAGTAAAATATTATTAAAAAGTTCTCGTTTTATACTAAATATAAGTTCTTTTATTTGCCTAGTTTCAGCAATAATTAATTATTATTATTATAATTATAATATATTTAATATTTATCTTTTTATTTGTTGTATATTTTTTTTATCTGCAAGTTTGTTCTTGCCTTTTTATTCTTCTATGAAGATGATAAAAAACTCAAAAATTTTAAATAATAACAAGATTCCTGAAACAAAAGTTGTTTTTGATAATAATAATATTTTATTAACTGAAGGCAATATCAATATGAAATTTAACTATTCTCAAATCATAAAAATTTATAATTTAAAATATTTAAGTATTTTAATGATAAACAAAAAAAACGGAATAATAATCGATCCAAATAAATTTACAAAAGGTAATTTTGATGGTTTTAAAAAATTTATCAATAAAAAATACAAGTAATTATTATTAATTTTTTTATAATATTAAGTAGTTTAGTCAATAAAAATCCTATGCTTTTATAAATATGACTATAGATATATAAAAAAAAACTTAGAAATATTATGTATTTTTTCTAAATATCTATTGACAAAAAAATATATAGTGAGTATAATATTACTTGTGATGTTATTTTGACAATATCTTCCGCCCGTAGCTTAATTGGATAGAGCATCAGATTCCGGTTCTGAAGGTTACAGGTTCAAGTCCTGTTGGGCGGGCCAGATAGTTGTTTATAAAAAAACGCAAGACAAAAAATGATTTTTGACAGATATTTTTGTGTTTTATTTTAGGAGGAGTTTTCTCAGTGAATCTTCATGAAATACTTTTGCTTTGCGGTGGTTTAGCTCTGTTTCTTTACGGAATTAATATTATGAGCGTCGGACTTGAAAAACTTTCCGGCGGAAAGCTTCATCAGACTTTAGAAAAATTAACAAGCAATATATTAAAATCTATCTCTCTTGGAGCTATCGTTGCTGCTTTGACACACAGTGCTTCAGCGACAACTGTTGTCGTTATCGGTCTTGTTAATGCTGGGGCTCTTGAGCTCAAACAATCGATTGGAGTTATTATGGGCGCTAATATTGGAACCACTATTACTTCCCAAATATTAAGGCTAGACAGTAGCTTAAGTAATAATATTTTTGTTGATTTGTTATCTTTGAGATCTTTAGCTCCGATCTTTGCTATAGCCGGAATGTTGATTTTAACTTTTGCTAAAAAACAAACGTATAAAAATATAGCTGAGAGCTTGTTAGGTTTTAGTATCTTGTTTTTTGGTATGAATTTTATGGAAGACTCGATGATGAGACTTAAAGATCATCCATATTTAAAAGAAGCTTTTGCTACTTTAGCTAACCCGTTTTTTGGAATCTTAATGGGAGCTGTTGTTACTGCTTTGCTACACAGCTCAGCTGCTTCTGTTGGAATCTTACAGGCTTTGTCGGCTTCTGGGCAAATAACTTTTGCTGCGGCCTTGCCTATTATTATGGGACAAAATATCGGAACTTGTATTACTTCGATAATGGCAGGGTTTGGAACTAAAGTGAGCGCAAAAAGGGTATCGCTTGTTCAAATTTATTTTAATATTATCGGAACTATTTTGTTTTGCTGTTTTATTTATCCTTATCAAGGTCTTGTCGGCTTTTCGTTTTGGCTAGATCCAATTGACAAAGGCGGGATTGCTAATTTCCACACGTTATTTAATTTACTTACAGCTCTGGCACTGTCACCTTTTACATGGTTCCTCGAAAAACTTACTATTTGGAGCGTAAAAGATAATAACGAAGATGATGAATCTGAGACAAGAAAGCAGATTTTGTCGTTAGACAACAGATTATTGCTTTCTCCTGGTCTTGCTTTAATAAAATGCGACGAAACAGTTCTAAAGATGGCAACGTCTTCTCAAAAAAATTTTTCGCAGTGTTTAGATTTATTTAAAAAATTTGATAATAATTTGGTCGACAAGATTAGAGACAGAGAACTTTTTATAGACAAGATGGACGATAAGTTAAGTAACTATCTTTTAAAACTTTCTTCTGAGCCCTTATCAGAAACTGACAGCTTGAAGATTTCTGATCTTTTTCATCATAGTGGTGAATTCGAAAGAATTAGTGATCACACGATTAATATAATAAATGCTATTGAAAATTTAAATCAAAACAAGATAAAACTTTCTAAAACTGCTCAAAAAGAAATTTCGATTTTATCTTCCGCAGTTTCTGAGATTTTAAACAACACAGTCGAAGTTTATAAAACAAATAATATTGAGTTAGCTTACAGTGTTGAGCCGTTAGAACAGGTTATTGACGCGATGAGAAGTACGATTAAGCGTCGACATATAAATAGACTTAAAGATGGCGTTTGTACGATTGACGGAGGAATAATATTTTTAGATATTTTGACTAACTTAGAAAGAGTTTCTGATCGTTGTTCTAATATAGCTTTATATATTATTGGTCGAGCTTCAGATAAAGAATTTAATACACATACATATACAAAAGAGCTTCACGAAGGAAAATGGGAAGATTATAACAATAAATATATAAATTATACTCAAAAATATTACGCTGAGTTATAAATTATATTTTTATTGATATAAATATATAAATATAAATTATATTTAATAGAGGAGAATTTATAATGACAAATAAAATATTTCAAGATGTAATTTATCAAATGAAAGACACTATGGGTAGGTCTATTGGAGTTGTTGATAATAATTTAAACGTTATTGCTAGTAGTGACGTTTCAAAAATAGGGGAAAAATACGATTATTTAAATATTGACCCAACAGAGGGTTCACAAGTTTTTATAATCGACGGTTACACATACAAGACAACAATTTCTGAAGATCACAGACTTTTATATACGACTTTTATCGAAGGTACGGATGATTTGGCTGAAAAATACGCTTCTTTGTTTTCGATAGCGATAAATAACGTTAATAAATATTACGACGAAAAATACGACAGAGCTAATTTTATAAAAAACGTAATATTAGAAAATATATTACCTGGTGATATTTATGTTAAAGCTAGAGAGCTTTATTTTAATTCAGATGTTCCTAGAGTTGTATTTTTGATTAGATCTGAAAATACAAACGATTCTTCGGCTTTTGATGTTGTTCAAAGTTTGTTTCCTAATAGAGAACATGACTTTGTGTTTAATATCAACGAAAACGATATTGTTTTAGTTAAAGAAATTAAATCAAAGACGTTACCTGCTGACTTAGAAAAATTAGCAAGTTCTATTTCAGATACTGTAAGTAGTGAATTTTATACAAAAGTTACAGTAGGTATCGGAACTACAGTTACACACGTTAGAAACCTAGCTAGATCATATAAAGAAGCTCAAGCGGCTCTCGAAATCGGTAAGGTTTTAGACGTTGAACAGCTAGTTACACGTTACGATAACTTGGGTATTGCTAGGCTTATTTATCAATTACCTGTTAATCTTTGTGATATGTTTATGAGAGAAGTTTTTAGAAAAGGTTCTTTAGATATTTTAGATCACGAGACTTTATATACTGTTCAAAAGTTTTTTGAAAATAATTTAAATATTTCTGAGACCGCTAGAAAGTTATTTATCCACAGAAATACTTTAGTTTATAGACTAGATAAAATAGCAAAAATAACTGGATTAGATTTAAGAATCTTTGATCAGGCTATTACTTTTAAAGTTGCTATGATGGTTAAAAAATATTTATCAACTAACCCTGTTAATATTTAATTTTAAGTTATATAAATTTAAATATATAATTTAGGAGTAGATAAGATTGATAAAATTTTCTCATGTTACTAAAATTTATAAAAATAATACTAGAGCTTTAAACGATGTGACTTTTTCAATCGATCACGGCGAGTTTGTGTTTATTGTCGGTTCTTCTGGAGCCGGCAAGAGCACTATTATAAAGCATATTCTTCGTGAGGAAACAGCAACGAATGGGAGTATTTTTGTTAATAGTTATAATTTAAACAAAATTCGAAGACGACATATTCCGAAATATAGACGTTCTTTAGGAGTAGTTTTTCAAGATTTTAGATTAATTCCTGATATGAATGTCTACGACAATATTGCGTTTGCACTTAGAGTAACTAATATAAAAAATAGTGACATAAAGCGAAGAGTTCCGTATATATTAAACTTAGTTGGACTAACTTCAAAGGCTAGGTGCTTCCCTTCTCAAATTTCTGGAGGAGAACAACAAAGAGTTGCGCTTGCTAGGGCACTTGTTAATAATCCTTCGATAATAATTGCCGACGAGCCGACAGGTAATATTGATCCTGAGCTTTCATTTGAAATTATGGATCTCTTAAAAGAGATTAATAAGTGCGGAACAACAGTTCTTGTTGTTACACATGAACATGATCTAGTTAAAAAAATCAAGGGCAGGGTTATTAATATCGAAAATGGTCAAATTTTCTCTGACTCTAAAGATCAAGATTGGAGTAAATATGGCTATGAATAGTATTGGATATCTTATAAGACAAGGAATCAGAAATACGATTAATAACGGTGTGATGTCTTTAGCTTCGGTTGGTGTACTTTTTTCTTGTTTGCTTTTAATTGGTTCTTCGGTTTTAGTATCTTTGAATTTAAATAATATAATTTCGGATATCGAACACCAAAACGAGATCGTTGTTTTTTTAAATGATGATATTAGCGAAGAACAAACTGATAATATTTCGGAGTTTTTGAGCAATAAAGATTTTATAGATGTTTTTGAGTTTATAACTAAAGACGAAGCGCTAGAAAAACATATAAACATAACTGGAAATAACAAGTCTTTATTTGAAAGTTTAAAAGACGACAATCCTCTTCCAGATACATATAATATAGTTTTAAGTGATCTTTCTGAAATCGAAGATTTTATTGAAGAGCTCGAGAATTTTGATGGTGTTGAAAAAGTTAACGCTCCGGTTGAAGTTGCCAATATGATAGTAAGTATCAAACACACTATTGGTATTGCTGGTATTGTTGTTGTATTTGTTTTATTGCTTGTGTCTTTAGTTATTATTTCTAACACGATAAAGCTTACGATATATAATCGAAAAAAAGAAATTAATATTATGAAATTTGTTGGCGCTTCGGATATTTTTATCAAGTTGCCTTTTGTCGTTGAAGGTATTTTTATCGGATTGATGTCAGCTGTTTTGTCTTATCTTGTTTTATGGCAAGGCTATAATTATTTGATTCTAAAAATGTCAGAAGTAGATCTACAATGGGTATCGAATATTTATAATAATATTATTTTATTTAAAGATTATAATTTATATATACTAGCTGGATTTTCAGTTGTTGGTTTATTTATTGGTTTACTCGGCAGTTCTTTTTTTGTAAGAAAATATTTAAAAGTTTAATTATTAAAGCGAAAGTTTTTTCGCTTTAATTTGTTTTTTAGGAGTGAAAATATTTTGAAAAAAATATATATTAACAAAAACAATTATATAAAAAAATTTTTATTTTTTATAATAAATTTTCAAACTATATTTATTTCGTTTGCTGACGAAAATCAGGATCAAGATCAAATTTCTCTTGTTAATTTAGAAACTATTGGCGAACTGGAATTTGAAAAAACTTTAAAAATTTCTAGACCATCTTCTTGTATTTCTGTTGAATCTGATACTTATTTTATAACAGGAACTTGTAATCCAAACGAAATATTATATCTTAACGACAGCGTTGTTAAAAATACAGAAACTGGCGTTTTTGGCGTTGAAGTCAAACTTAACTTGGAAAAAAATATTTTTAATTTTAAACAAGATAATAATCAAAAGTCTATTACTATATTTAAAAATTCTTCTAATGTTTCGCCTAATCAATGCAATAAATCAATTTGTCCATCAAAAACAAAGCCAGCCTTTCCTGTGATGAATAAAATTGTTACAGACAAAAAATTAAAATTATCTTGTCCTGCTTTTTTGGAATCGAAAGTTACAGCTCAAATCGACGAAAAAGAGTTTGAGCTCTCGCCAGAAAATAAGAATAACGAAAAACAAGAATATTGTCAATTTGTTGGGGAAGCTGATTTTTCGGATTTTAAAGACCAAAAATATGATAGCGAATATTATAACGCTGGGCCAGTTAAATATATAATAAATAATAATAATAATAAAACAGAAATTATTTCTGACGGAGCTATAATATTTTCTAATACAGACGATCCTTCGACTAAATTTGTTGAAGTAAGTAAGACAAGAGCGTCTATTTTTGAAAGTCCAAATCTTAACTCCAAAACTTTAACAACGATAAAGCGCGGATGTGTTTTAGAAACAACACAAGAAGAAGAAAACGAAGAATGGTTTAAGCTAAAAGACTTCGGTTGGATCGCTAAATCATCTGTTTGTCCTGCAGATCCTGATTCAGAGATAGAAAATCAAGTTTTAGACTCTAATTTTTTTGTCGAAGAATCTAGAGAGAAATTAGTTTTATGTGGTTCTTCTAAACCAAATTTTGCAACGAATTTTTCAAAAGTTAGCTCAAAACTAACAGTTAGACTATACCACACAAAAGATTTAGAAATTTCTCCTGATTTATATAAAGAAAGTAATTTAATAGAGTCTATTTCTTTGGATCAACAACCTTGTCATGTTGATGTAATATTTAATTTAAAACCTGATATAAATATTTCTGGATATAATATAGAATACGATGATAATAATACAGAAATAATTATTATAAAATCAAAGATACAAGATGATTTAAAAAATATTAATATTATTTTAGACGCTGGTCACGGCGGATTTGATAGCGGCGCTAAAGGACTTTTAGGTCAAATTGGCGGACCCGTTGAAAAAGATTTTAATTTGATTTACGCTAAAACTCTTAAAGAAAAGCTAGAAAATAAAGGTGCTAAAGTTAGTTTAATAAGAGATGGCGATTATAATATATCTCTAAATAATATAGCGAAAAAAATCGAAGAAGAGAAACCAGATTTTTTTATATCGATTCACAGCGACAGTATAGACGAAAATATAAGTCCAAACAAAGTTTCGGGGTTTACTATTTTTTATGACCAAAAAGAACTATCTGGAGATTTCGCTGACAAAATCGAAAATAATCTCTCTTCAAAAAATTATCTTAAGTCCAGAGGAACTAAAAAAGAAGATTTTTATATAATAAAAAATACTGCTTGTCCTTCTGTTTTAATCGAAACTGGTCTTATAACAAATCCAATCGATGTTTCTTATTTAGTTACACAAAAATATTTAAATCATTTTGCTGATTCGATTGTTTCGGCTTTAAACAAATAAAAAATTGATTTACTTCCAAGTGATTATTATATAATATTTTAAATTTATTTTAGATACATCTAGAATAACTATACATAAAAACTTAATTAGCAATTTTAAAATAGATATTTTCAAAAATTTCAAAACTATAAAATCAATAACAAACTACATATTTGTATACAAAAATAGAGTCTATAATGACTCTGTTTTTGCTTTAAAAGTAAGCTAACTACGAGATAATTTTTTTATCTTAGAAAAAAATATTATTTGATTTTAAAATTTATTTATGTTATAATATATATTAGAAATATAAATAAAATCAAGGTTTTTATTTAAAAAACAAAAAGCTTATTGGTTTAATTTTATATAAAATATATAAATAGGTGTTTATTAAAAATGGATAGTTTTAAAAATAAAGAGCTTAATTATGATAAATATTTAAGCTTAAGAAATAAAATAATTAGTAAGTTCTTTAACAAGATGAACGAGCCTCAATTAAAATCTGTGCTTTGTTTACGAGGCCCTGTTTTAATTTTAGCCGGAGCTGGTAGTGGAAAGACAACCGCTATGGTAAATAGAATGGCTAATATATTAAAATTTGGTTCCGGTTTGACAGAATCTGAAGTAAATAATCTAACTCAAGAAGATTGGGATTTCATCGAAAATTATAATCACGATATAGATTATTTAAATCCCCTCGCATCTAAACTAATCTTTTGTAATATAGCTAAACCTTGGAATGTATTGGCAATAACTTTTACAAATAAAGCTGCTGATGAGCTTAAAAATAGATTAGAAGAAAACCTAGGTCCGGAAATCGCTCGAAACGTTGGCGCTAGTACTTTTCATTCAGCTTGTGTTAAAATCCTTCGCCGAAACATCGATAAAGTTGGTAATGGTTACGATAAAAGCTTCGCAATATACGACTCGGACGACACTAAAAAAATTATAACAGAAATAATAAACAAAATGGAGCTTGATACAAAACTCTTTTCTGTTAAATCAGTTGTATCAAAAATCAGTTCTGCCAAAAACGAACTGATGTCTCCTGAACAGATATTACTCGAGGGCGACGTTAATAACTATAAGCTTTCAACTATAGCCAAAATATATTCTGTTTATCAAGACGAACTTTTAAAAAGTAATGCTCTTGATTTTGATGATATTATAAAACTTACAGTTGAGCTTTTTGAGAGTTGTCCGGACGTTTTAGATTATTATCAGGATAAATTTAAATATATTATGGTCGACGAATATCAAGATACTAACCACGCTCAATTTAGATTAATATATTTACTTAGTAAAAAACATAGTAATATATGTGTTGTTGGCGACGACGACCAAAGCATTTATAAATTTAGAGGCGCAACAATTGATAATATCTTAAACTTTGAAAAATATTTTAAAAATACTTTAGTAATTAGACTAGAACAAAATTATCGTTCGACTAAGACGATATTAAATGTCGCTAATTCTGTTATTTCTAAGAATTTTATTAGAAAAGACAAAAAACTTTGGACAGATAACGATACTGGCGACAAGGTTAGTGTTTACGACTCTGTCAACGAATATGGAGAAGCTAAATTTGTCGTTGATACTATCTTACAAAATATAGAAAACGGCTTTAAATATTCGGATAACGCTGTTTTATATAGAACGAATTTTCAGTCTAATATTATAGAACAATACTTAGTTAAGTCTGGAATTCCTTATAAGATCATAGGCGGCCTTAGATTTTACGAACGAAAAGAAATAAAAGATATTATTGCTTATCTTAGTGTTATTAATAATTATAACGATAGTTTAAGACTAAAAAGAATTATTAACGAGCCCAAGAGAGGAATTGGCTCAACAACTATGAGTATTGCTCAAGATCTTGCTCAAAAATCTGGTGAATCTTTATTTGACATAATTAACAACAGTGATAAATATAAATTACTTTCAAAAAAGAGCACAACTTTGATGAGTTTTTGTTCGTTGATAAAAGACTTGGCTAGTCTTTTAAATAAACTTTCATTAGTTGATTTTGTTGATCAAGTTTTACATAAGACTGGTTATTTAAAATATATAGAGATGCTTGGTAAAGAAGGGGCAGCAAAATTAGACAATATTAATCAATTACTTGTTAATATTAAGAAATATCAAGAATCTGTTGCTGAGCCAACTTTAGAAGGATTCTTAGAAGAAATTTCGCTTTATTCTGATCCAGATTCTGTTGAAAAAGAAGACAATTCTCAAGTTTTATTAATGACAATTCACTCAGCTAAAGGACTTGAGTTCCCTAACGTTATTATTATCGGAATGGAAGAAGGAATCTTCCCAGGAAATCAAGTTGTCTATGATTATAAAGACGTTGAAGAAGAAAGGCGCCTAGCTTATGTTGGATTTACAAGAGCGAAGACAAAATTATCTTTAGTTTACGCTAAAGAACGTAGATTTTATAATAAAACTTTAGTAGGAGTTCCTTCGAGATTTATAAACGAGATTCCAGAAGATTTTTGTGAGTTTATTTCTCAAGGGTATCCACTCGAAACAAAAGAAGCTGATAAATATAAAACAAATGTAGCTATAGATAGAGCCAAAGCTATGAACGCTAGAAAAACCTTGGGAATAGGTTTTCAAACTCAAGATAAAACACTCGATAATTTATCCAACGAAATTACGGCAGGTAGCAATGTTAAACACAAAATATTTGGTATCGGAACGGTTTTAAGAGCAGTTCCGATGGCTAACGATACTATGTTAGAAGTTGAATTCGATAAAGTCGGAATCAAAAAAGTGATGGCTAATTTCGCCGGTATAAGACTTTTGTAATTTTATAATTTTAGTTTAAAAATTATAATTAAATTAAAAATATTTTCAAGAGAAGATGTGGGGTCGTTGCAAGAAATTATAAAAACAAATAACTTATGTTTTTCTTATAATAATAAAGACATTGTGTTAGATAATATTTCTCTTAATATTAATCAAGGTGAGCTAGTTTGTATTATTGGTCCAAACGGTTGTGGTAAGTCCACTCTTATAAAACATTTTAATGCGATTTTAAAACCAAGTTCAGGTGAAGTTAAAATTTTAGGGAATTTAACAAGTAATCCTGATCCCAAAAATATTTTAAATATTAGAAAAAATATAGCTATGGTATTTCAAAACCCTGAAAATCAAATCGTAGCTACAATCGTCGAAGAAGATGTTGCCTTCGCTTTAGAAAATCTAGGAGTTGAGCCGGAAAAAATAAAAAGAATTGTTGTTGAGTCTTTAAAAACAGTCGATATGCTTGAATATATAAAACATTCTACTAATCAGTTGTCTGGAGGTCAAAAACAAAGGGTTGCGATCGCTAGTGCTATTTCTATGAATCCTAGATGTATTATTTTCGATGAAGCAACGTCGATGCTCGACCCAACCGGAAGACAAGACGTTTTAAATTTAATTATTAAATTATCTAAACAAAATAATATTACTGTTATATTCGTAACGCATTTTATGGAAGAAGCTTGTTTAGCTGATAGAATAATCGTTTTAAACAAAGGCAAGATCGAGATAGACTCGAGTCCAGAAAACGTTTTTAATCAAACAGAGCGACTAAAAAATATAGGTCTTGAGCTCCCCAAGCATCTCGAACTTTGTAACAGGCTCAAATCTCAAAATAATAATTTTAAAAAAACTGTTATAACTGTTGATGACGCTGCTGAATTTATCGAGATGTATTTAAAATCTAAAACTAGGAGTAAGAATATTAGTTTATGATTAAAATTCGTAATTTGTCTTATATTTATAGCAAGGGGACTCCGTTTGAAAAAAAAGCGTTAGATAATATTAATTTAGAAATAAATAATAATAGCTTTGTTGGTTTAATTGGCCACACCGGTTCTGGAAAATCAACTTTAGTCCAACACTTCAACGGATTACTTAAGCCAGATTTCGGCGAAATATATATAAATCAAAAAAATATTTGGGCCGAAAAAAGTGAGATATATAAATATAGATTCAAAGTCGGTTTAGTATTTCAATATCCTGAACATCAGCTATTCGAAGAAACAGTTTTTAAAGATATTGCTTTTGGCCCTAAAAATATGGGGTTATCTTTAGAAGATATTAAGTCGAGAGTTAATTGGGCGATTAATATAGTTGGGTTATCTAGTGAATTTTTAAACAAATCGCCGTTTGAGCTCTCAGGCGGCCAAAAAAGAAAAGTAGCTTTAGCAGGAATTATATCAATGGATCCTGAAATTTTGATATTAGACGAACCAACAGCTGGCTTAGACCCCAAAAGTAAGAATTTATTACTTGAAAATATAAAATCTTATCAAAATAAAAATAATAAAATAATTATATTGATTTCTCATAACATGGACGATGTTGCGCAATTTTGTGATAATATTATTTTAATGAATCAGTCAAGAATATATTTAACTGGATCTGTAAAAAAAGTTTTTTGTCAAGTAGATAAACTAGAATCTGTCGGTATTAACGTACCGACTGTTTCTAGAATATTTAATTTATTAAAAAATAAAGGCTATAATATAAAAACAAATATAACTACTGTTGACGAGGCTGTTGATTACTTGAGTGATTTTAAATAATAAAAATATATATATAATAAACAGGAGAGATGTTTGTTTATGAAAAATCTGTTTGAATTTAACAAAAGATTTTTTTATGTATTTTTTTTGATTTATATTTTTTTGTTTTTTAGTTTTGTTATTACTAAAAGTTATGAGATTGCTTTGTGTCAGTCTATTATCGTTATCTTGGCTGGTATTTTTAATTATATAAGATCTAGCTTGTCTAAAAAATATATGCACAAATCTTTAAATAAACTTGTTGACAGTCTTAGTTTTAATAAACAAAATATGATTAATAATTTAAAATTGCCAATCATAATGATTAATAATAACGGCGAAATCATTTGGTATAACTCCGTTTTTAGAAACAATGTACTAGACAACACTGATTTGTTTGGCCAAAACATATCTGTAATTATTAAAGACTTTGATAAGCTATTTATTAATAATAACCCTAAAATAATAACAAACTATAAAAATAAAATATATGACGTTTATATTTCGCTATCTAAAAATAAAACTGATAGCGACGAGAGCGTTTATATTATGTTTTTTATCGACGAAACTAATCGTAGTAATTTAGAAACACAAATTATTAATAATAAACCAACTGTTGTGATGATTAATATTGATAACTACGAAGATATCGTTAGCAACACAACAACAAGCGAAAGAAATAAAATTATAAACGATGTAGAACTTATTATAAACGACTATTTCGGCGCTGGAACTAACGGTATTATTAGAAAAACAGAAAAAGATTTATTCGTAATCGTATTAGAACAAAAATATATTATAAAAATGATCGAAAATAAATTTAGTATATTAGAAAAAGTTAGAACTGTTTCAGATAATATTAAAGCTTCGGTAACTTTATCTATTGGAATCGGACTCGACACTTCTAATATAAACGAATCTGAACAGTTTGCTAAACAATCTTTAGATATGGCTCTTGGGCGCGGAGGTGACCAGGTTGTTATAAAACACGACGATAATTTTGAATTTTTTGGTGGACTTTCTTCGGGTCAAGTCAAAAGTATAAAAGTAAAAGCTAGAATCGTTGCTTCTTCGCTAATGGAACTTATTGAAGAGAGCGACAATGTAGTCATTATGGGCCACAGATTCGCTGATTTAGATTGTTTTGGTGCTTCGATTGGGATGGCCAAAGGCGTTAAGCTAGTAGATCCTCAAAAAGAAGTCTATATCGTAATAGACAAAGAAAAAAATTTAGTTGAGTCGTTACTCGAAAAAGTTAAAAATAGTTATTTAGAAAATATATTTGTTTCTCCGGACGAAGTCGGCGATTATATTAATAAAAAAACTTTGTTAATTATTGTCGATACTCATATTAAGTCTTTTTTAGAGTCAATCGAAGTTTATCAATCTTGTAAGAGAGTTGTTGTTATTGATCACCACAGAAAAGTCGTTGATTATATTAACGACGCTGTAATATTTTATCACGAACCTTCGGCTTCTTCAGCATGCGAAATGGTAACAGAGTTACTTCAGTATTTTAGTAACAAAGAATCGATATCAAATATCGAAGCTGAAGCGCTCTTATCAGGAATTATGCTCGACACTAGGAATTTTGTTTTTAAAACTGGTGTTAGAACTTTCGAAGCAGCTGCATATTTAAAAAAACACGGTGCTAACACAATCGAAGTAAAAAAACTTTTTTCGAGTAATATGGATGTCTATCAGAAAAAAACAAAGTTAGTGTCAACAGCTGAGATTTATAGAAAATGCGCCATATCTTTAGCTAAAGATTTCAATGGAGATCTTAGAGTCGTTGCAGCTCAAGCTGCAGACGAGTTACTAACAATTAACGATATCGACGCCTCTTTTGTTGTATTTAAATTCGAAGATAAAACTATGATTTCAGCTCGTTCGATGGGAAGTATTAATGTTCAAATCATAATGGAATATTTAGGCGGAGGCGGTCATCTAACAATGGCAGGGGCTCAATTTAATAACAAAAATATAGAAGAATCAAATAAAGAATTATTGGGCGCTATTGATAAATATTATCAAAAAGATAATTAAATAAGATAATCAAATTAATTTTTTTAGGTTTTATAATAAATGTTGTGGCCTTGTAAGGCTAAGCTTTTATTATGATATACCCTACTTCAAAAAAGCTTACTAGAAATTAATTTTTCTAGTAAGCTTTTTTTTTATCTTCTCGGCGTGATGACCGCGCCGGAATAGCTGTGGCACCAGCCACTTATTTTCTACCCCAAACGCCGTAGTCTATAAACAATTTCTTTCCGCCACCAACATCTTGTTTTAGATAAGCTTTATCTGGATATTTTTTATTAAACCCGAATTCATAAATATTATTATTTCTATCTTTAGCTTGATATATATAATAACTAAATATAAAATCTTGGGTTTTAGAACCGTCGGTATTTATTTTTATAGAATTTTCGACAGACGAGACATCATAAACATATTGTTTCTCTTCGAACATCGGCTTCCAACCGCCACCCTCTATTTTTCTAAAAAATTCATGTTTAAAATTTTTAGAAACTAAGCTCTCTAAATTATTACTCGGATCATAATTTATTTTAACTCTAACCGGGATTTTTAATACTTTTGTATTATAACCATACACTGTCACTGATTTACTTTCTTCAACTTCAACTTCTGTTATTTTAGTTTTTAAATCTCCCTGTGTCTTCAACCAATCAAATTTAGCTTCAAAATTATTTATTTTTATTTTTTCGCTTAATTTATATTTATCGACTGGATATACATATTCTCGTTTTACAGCTTCTGTTTGGTCGCCCGAGCCAAGAACATAAGCAACTCTCTCGGACCAAACATGTACTGGATAGCCCGAACCAAAGTCTCCGGAATCTTGTTTAAATGGCGATGGAGTTACTCCTTCGTTTAAAACAGCTAATACTGTTGTTTGGATCCTATTAACAGTTATTTTTACCTCGCCTTTAAACTCAGCGTCACTAACTCCTGTTATATCTACTGTTGGTGTTTTACTTCCAGCTTGTCCACCAACTTCGTTTGGACTCTGCGTTGTTGAGTAAAAACATTTTGTTACTGTTCCGGTTCCATCAACATAAAACTGACCAACCAGTCCTCCGACTTGCCCTCCTTCCAACTGGCAATTTGCACTATAACTTCCACTTACTGTTCCGGTTCCAGAAACAGAAAAATTACCAATCAGTCCTCCGACTTGCCCTCCTTCCAACTGGCAATTTGCACTATAACTTCCACTTACTTTTCCTTCTCCGGTTCCAGAAACATAAAAATAACCAATCAGTCCTCCAACGTAGCCACTAGCTTTAAAATAAGAGTTTTTTACTCCTACGTCTTTAATAGTTCCGTTTAGAACAGCCCCAAACAATCCTACGTAATCTTGGCTCTCGTTATTAAAATATAGCCCGCTAATCGTTTTATTATTTCCTTCGAAAATCCCTGTATATGGCGTACCATCTTTTCCGATCGGCGTCCAACTTAAAGCTGTCGTTTCTCCCGAAATATTCCCATCATTATTTTTTATCTTTGCTATAACATCATCACTGTTTATAGTTATATCTTCTGTTAATATCGCGTTAATACTAGTATTGCCGTTATTTACCTGATCAGCGAACCAATATAGATTTCCTGCGTTCTCTATTTTATAATAACCTATATGATCCGGATAAGTCGTATCGTCTTCCGGAACTTGCGTCGCTGGCTGATAACTATTAGGAATTACTTTTCCGTCCACATCTGTTTCATATCCGTTTTCGTCATATGTAATTTTTCCAAAAGACCGAATACTAATGCTTAGTAAAAATATTACAAAAATTATTATATATTTATGTCTACTAATACCCCCCCCGTACCAAATTTTGGTAAATTAAAATTTAAATTATTTTTTAAATTATTTAATTTTTTTATAAAATAC
>JAGAUG010000079.1 GCA_017828935.1 Oscillospiraceae bacterium
ATAATATATTTGTTTTATATATTAAAAAAGAATTTCTTTTGGAAAAGAAATTCTTTTGTTTTAAAAAGATGATAAGGGATGTGAATTAAAAAAGTGATAAAAGCGCCGACAAACAAAATGAGGAGACGTTGTTTTTTTATTGCGGGCACGATTGTAATATTTTTTTTGTTGCTTATTAGTCGTTTGTGGAATATTCAAATTATTCAGTTTTCAAAATTAAAACAGATGGCTGAAAGACAACAGATGAGATCAACTATAATTTCGCCAAAACGAGGTTGTATTTATGATAGAAATATGAAAGTATTGGCTAAAAGTGCGTCAGCTTGGACTGTTGTTGCTTCGCCAATGGAGATGGAAACAGACGAAGATAGAGAAAAAATTGCTCAAGGTTTATCTAAAATATTAGATTTAGATAAAGATTTTATTATTGAAAAATCAAAACGAAAGACTTACTATGAAATTCTAAAAAGAAAGATTGAGAAACCTCTTGCAGACGAAGTTATAAAGTTCTTAAAAGATAATAAACTAAGAGGGATCAGACTAGAAGAAGATAATAAAAGATATTACCCGTACGAAGACTTTGCTTCTAACGTTATTGGCTTTGTTGGTTCTGAAAATCAGGGTCTAGCGGGTATAGAATCTTACTATGAAAATATTTTAAAAGGCGAGGATGGAAAGGTTATTGTAGCCAAAAATGGTAAGGCCAAAGATATGCCGTTCAAATACGAAGAAAGATTTGAACCCAAAGATGGAAATAGCGTTGTTTTGACAATCGATGAAGTTTTACAACACTTTCTTGAAAAACATCTAACAATGGCTGTTAAAGAACATAGTGTAAAAAATAGAGCGACAGGTATTATTATGGATGTAAAAACAGGGGAAATTTTGGCGATGGCGACTAAACCTGATTTTGATCCTAATAAACCAACAGAGATATTTAATAAAGATAAGCTAGAAGAGATCGAAAAAATAACAGACGATAAAGAAAGACAAAAGGCAATCTTAGAAGAACAAAACTGGCAATGGAGAAATAAGGCTGTTTCTGATCCTTATGAGCCTGGTTCTGTTTTTAAGATAATAACAGCTTCGGCTGCTCTTGAAACGGGAAGTGCAAAGCTTACAGATACATATTGCTGTACAGGATCTATAACTATTGCAAAGCAAACTATAAGATGTTGGAAACATGGCGGTCATGGAGTATTAGACTTCCCTAAGGCTGTAATGAGTTCGTGTAACCCTTGGTTTATTAACGTTGGTCAAAAAGTTGGTCCAGAAAAATTTAGAGAATATTTTAAAGCCTTCGGTTTTACAGAGCTTACAGGTATAGATATTCCAGGAGAAGCTGAAAGTATTTATCATCCGATGAGAAATTTTAGAGTAGTTGAGCTAGCTTCTTCTTCAATGGGTCAAACTTTTAAAGTTACGCCAATTCAATTAATTACAGGAGTTGCAGCGGCTATTAACGGCGGTAACTTATATGAGCCGCACTTAGTTAGACAAATAGTTAATAACGACGGCAGAATAGTAGAAAATATCCAGCCGGTTTTAAAAAGACAGGTAATTTCAACTCAAACGTCAAAAGACGTAGCTTCTATGTGTGAAGGAGTTGTAAAAGAAGGAAGCGGAAGGAACGCTTATATTAAAGGCCAACGGATCGGAGGGAAGACGGGAACCTCTGAAAAAATCGATAAAAAAATTGACGGTCAGGTTAGAGAATATATATTATCTTTCTTGGGCTTCGCTCCAGTTAACGACCCGAAGATAGCGGTTTTGGTTTTATTAGATGAGCCTGGAGTAGTTGGATATGGATCGGTTATGGCGGCGCCAGTTGTTGGAGGAATTATGGCTGATACGTTGCCTTATATTGGAATCGATCCTCAATATACTGAGGAAGAACTTAAAAATATGGACATAAATATCCCTCACGTTGTTGGTGAAACACTAGAGGTCGCTAAAGAAAGACTAGAATCTAAAGGTCTTAAATATCAGGTAATATCTAATAATAATGATTTAGAAAAAGATGCGAGAGTAGTTAAACAAATTCCGTCTGGAGGGACAAAAGTTCCTGGAAGCTCTATTGTTATGATATATCTATCAGAAGAAGATCAGGTGGTTACACAGGAAGTTCCAGATGTTACTGGTCACACAGCAGCTCAAGCCGAGAGAATATTGGGCAGTAGACTTCTTAATATTAGAATTACTGGTGCTAATGTCGAGATTCCTGGAACTGTTGCTAAATCTCAAGATCCGCCTCCAGGAGAGCAAGTTGTCGCAGGAACAGTTGTAACGGTCGAATTTATTAATACAGAAAGAGTCGAGTAAATAATTTTTATTAACTTAAGGAGCAATAGTTTTATGATACTAAAGAAGCTTTTAGAAGGCATAGATTATCAAACGAATATAAGCGATATAGACAAAAGATTTATTAAAAATATTACGACAGATTCTAGAAATTTAAAACCAGGAGATATTTTTATTTGTATTACTGGTTCTAGATTTGATGGACACGAGTTTGCTAGGGCTTCTTTGTTATTAAAAACATCAGAAGATATAGTAGTTATTTCTCAAAAAGATCTTGGGATTAGAAATCAAGTTATTGTCGAAGATACGAGAAAGGCCTACGCTAAAATATCAGCTAATTATTTTGATAATCCGGCTGATAAGTTAAAACTAATAGGCGTTACGGGAACAAACGGAAAGACGTCGACGACTTATATTATTAAGCATATCTTAGAAAATTTAGGCAAGAAAGTTGGTCTAATAGGTACGATCCAAAACGAAATTGAAGATATGGCGTTTGTGGCTAAATATACAACACCTGATCCGCTGGAACTAAACGTATTATTCAAAAAGATGGTCGATTGTGGTTGTGAATATGTTGTGATGGAAATATCTTCGCACGCTTTAGATCAAGAGAGAGTTTTTGGGCTTAATTTTAAAGTCGCTGTTTTTACGAACTTGACACAAGATCATCTTGATTATCACGGTACAATGGAAAATTATTTTCAAGCTAAGAAAAAATTATTTGATATGTGTGAGAGTGCGGTTGTTAATATAGATTCAAAAAGCGGCGAAAGATTATTTGAAAATATAAAGTCTTTTAAAACTAGCTACGCAGTTGATAAAAAAGCTGATATTTACTCTGAATCTGTTTTAGTTTCTAAAAACGGAACTAGTTTTAAATTAGCTATAGAATCAAAAACATATGATATGAATATAAATATGCTAGGGAAGTTTTTTGTTGCGAATTCTATCGCAGCTGTCAGCGTAGCTAAAATTTTGGGGTTCGAGACAAATAAAATTTTAGAGAGTCTAAAAATCTGTAAAGGAGTTAAAGGCAGGGCGGAAATATTACCTGTTAAAGCGGATTTTACTGTTATAAGAGACTACGCCCACGGTCCCGACGGGATAGAAAAAATTTTAGATGCAATTAATCAGTTCGCGACAGGTAGAGTTGTAATATTATTTGGTTGCGCCGGGCGACGCGATAGAACCAAGAGAAAAATAATGGCGGATATTGCAGCTAAAAAATCTGATTATGTTATTTTAACTTCAGATAACCCAAGAGACGAAGATCCTAATATTATAATAAAAGACGCTCTTGAAGGCCTTGAAAAAAACAATACGCCATATAAAATTATTATAGATAGATATCAGGCGATCAAATGGGCGCTTGAAAATTCTCAAAAAAATGATATACTAGTTTTAGCGGGTAAGGGCCACGAAGATTATCAGGTTCTTGATTTCGGAACGATATATTTTGATGAATACCAAATTGTTTCGGAGATATTAAATAAATAATTATTTTTATATTTAGATTAAGATTTTTGCGGCGAATTATTTGGTTTATAATCCGAGAATGTGTATGTTTATTTATGTTTATTTATTTTATTCGTAAAAAATTCAAAATAATTAATTTAATATTTAATAATATAAAAAAGAAAAGAGAAAAATTATATGAAAGAACTAAGACTTAAAGAAATTTTAGAATGTCTCGATAGCGAAAAAAAATTAGATTTAGATTATAATATTTATATAAAAGATATTTCGACAGATACAAGAGAAGATTTAAAAAATAAAATTTTTATCGCTCTTGAAGGCGAAAATTTTGACGGTCATAATTTTGTTGATGAGGCTGCTAAAAAAGGCGCTGTTGTTATTATTATTAATAAAAATAATAATA
>JAGAUG010000080.1 GCA_017828935.1 Oscillospiraceae bacterium
AAACGGAACTATTAAAGACGTAGGAGTAAAAAACTCTTATTTTAAAGCTAGTGGCTGCGTTGGAGGACTGATTGGTAATTTTTCTGTTTCTGGAACCGGAACAGTAAGTGGAAGTTATAGTAGTGAGTGTACAGTAACAGGTACGAGTGCTTATGCTTCTGTCGGAGGACTGATTGGTAATTTTGGTGGAAATGGAAGAGTAGAGAGTTGTTATAGTAGTGAGTGTACAGTAACAGGAGGAGAAGAATCTGATGTAGGAGGACTGATTGGTATTTTTTCTGTTTATGGAGCCGGAGGAGGAAAAGTAAGTGGAACAGTAGAGAGTTGTTATAGTAGTGAGTGTACAGTAATAGGTACGAGTGTTTTTGCTTATGTAGGAGGACTGATTGGTTATTTTTCTGTTTTTGGAACCGGAGAAGGAACAGTAAGTGAAAGTTATAGTACTAACACCAATTTAACAGCAACTGGAGCTAACTCTTATAAAGGCGGAATTTGCGGAGTTATAGATGGCAAAGGAATAATCAATAATTGTTATTATCTAAAATCTGATAAGTTTGCCGGAATAGGAAGAAAGAGAGAGTGGATAAGTGGTAAAAACACATACACTGAAGTTAAAGACGGGGAAATTGGAAATGATGTGAAGCCGTTTGGTGCTGAGCTTAAAATCCCGGTTAGAGTTAAAATAAACTATGATCCAAGTAATAATTTAGAGAGCTTAGTTTCTAAAAATTTTAAACACGAATTTTTTAGAAAAAAGACTGATGGGTCTAATTGGGAAGAGATGTTTCAAAATATACATTATGGTTATACTGTTTCGCCTGTCGAAAATTCTATAAAAATAAATCCCGACGGTTCTAAAACCCAAGATTTTATATTTAATTATTATATTTTCCACGCTAAAGATAATAGCGAGCAAGAATATCAGTTTGGATTTAATAAAAATTATCCAGTTAATACTTATTTAAAACAAGATGTCGGCGGCGGAAAGAAATTATTTATAGATTACGGCGTTTGGGGTAGAGAATAAAAATACAAAAAAGCTTATTAGAAAAATTAATTTCTAGTAAGCTTTTTTTGTGGGTGTTATAATAAAAATTGTACCCTCCAACTTTTGATAAAAAACAAAATAATTAAGTCTACACAAGATTACATAAACAAAATTATTAATAAAGATATTTATTAAATTAATTTGTTTTATTTATAAATAAGCGTTTTTTTATAAATAACGCGAGAAATCCACCTGTTAACGCAGTAACTAACTGGGGCCAAGAAAACATCACTGTTAGAACTTGTATTTGAGTTTTGGTGATGTCTTTTATTATATTTAAAGACCACGGAATAGTTAATTTTAAAAATAAAAATTTTATAATAGCCGAAACGACAACACCTAAAACTAATATATATTTCTTGTTTTTTGAGTTATAAATAATACTTATTAAATAAAAAACCAAAACGAAAATTATATTAGATATAGATATAAACGCGACAATTTGAGGAAAAATTGGGCCAATTTGTAGTAAAAACGCCATCACCGACGATAAAGCACCGGTAGCTGCTGCACAGTATATTCCGAATTTAGTAGTCAGTAAAATTAAGATCATATTTACAAAAGATCCTATTACTAGTTGATTTAAACTAAACGGACCAAAGATCGAAAAACCAGGTGGTAAGATCTTTCCTAGAAACTGAACAATAATTATTAACGCTAAAGAAACGCCCGTAACAGAAATTTTTAATATGGCTTTGTTGCTCATAAGTTAATACCTCTTTTTATATATTTATTATATATTTTATATTTACAGCTCTTGGTCGTCTAAAGAAAGAGCGTAGCTAGGTAAAAAGTCAGACAAAAAAACATCAACTTCCGGTCTTTTAAGATTTTCAAGACTTTCTGTTAATCTTTTTTTTGCGCTTTTAAATTCATTATTTCCGACGTTTTCTTCTTCTATACATTTTATTAGAGCTGAAATTTTGTCAGCTGCTTTGACAATAGCCAAAAGTTCTTTATCTTTCTCAAAAAATAAATTTTTATATTCGTCGTAAAGATAATCTGGTAACATTTTTAATATTTTTTTGATCGCAAAAAATTCTACTTTTTTGTATGATTCATAAATCTCTGGGTTGTGATATTTAACTGGTGTTGGTAAGTCGCCGGTTAAAATTTCGCTAGCGTCGTGATAAAGTCCTAATATTGCTGCTTTTTGAGCGTCAATATTACCACCAAATCTTTTGTTTTTTATTAAACAAAGAGCGTGAGCAATCATAGCAACTTCTAAACTATGTTCACTCAAATTTTCGTCTTTGGAGTTTCTCATCAGTCCCCATCGATGTATATATTTCATTCTTGATATAACCGAAAAAAAATGATAACAATTCAAATAAGATACCCCATTCTAAAATTAATTATATCTAATATACTATCATAGTTTTTTGGGGATGTCAATTTAGTTGCTAAAATTAGACGAGCAAAAATAGCCCGAAAATAATAATTTAGTTTTTTGCAACTTCCCGCTAATTAAGAAGCAATAAACTAAGAATTTTATTTTCAGGCTAATATAATTTATTTTCTAAATAATTTTATTTACTCGAGTAAATATTTTTAATTTAATAATTTTTAATTAATATTTAGTGCGCACTAAATTTTAAAAACTACTTTCACATATAAGAACCAAATCTCCTAAAGTTGCACTAATTTCAGCAACTAAATTTATTTTTTAAAATTTAATTTTTAGATCATATAATTATAAAATAGTTGACGTTATAATTTATAAATGTTATAATAATATTAAATTTTATTGATTTATATATCATAAAAATTAATATTTATCGGAGAGTATTATAATCATGATAGATTTGTTACAAAAAATATATGAAGCATTAATAATAAATAGTTCTTATAAATTAATATTTATTGGGTTGTCTAATACGTTAATAATTACTTTTTTAGCAACTCTTATAGGAGTGTTTATTGGTCTTATAATAGCAATTATAAAAATATATTCAGATAAAAATAAAATTTGTTATTTGGCTAGTAAGTTTTTTAATATTTATCTTGCTGTAATTCGAGGAACTCCAATTTTGATCCAGCTTTTAATTATGTATAATATAATATTTGTTTTCGCAACGAGTAAACAAGCTACGTTATTTGTTGCTGTTGTCGCTTTTGGGATAAACTCTAGCGCTTATGTTGCCGAAATTATTAGATCGGGAATTACATCTATTGATCCAGGACAAAGAGAAGCTGGTCTCGCTCTTGGACTTGGAGAATTTAAAACGATGTTATTAATAATAATTCCTCAAGCAATAAAAAATATTCTTCCAGCTTTATTTAACGAATTTATACAGCTAGTTAAAGAAACTTCTGTTGCTGGTTATATAGGGGTTGAAGATTTAACAAGAGTGAGCGATATAATAAAAAGCCAAACATACGAACCTGTTGGGCCGCTTGTTATAATAGCTACGATATATTTTCTAATAGTAATAATTTTAACTTCGTTACTTAGATATTTAGAGAGGAGGCGGTAAGATAGTGATAGAAATTAAAAATTTATATAAAAGTTTTGGAGATCAAGAAATTTTAAAAGGTGTCAGCGCAAAGATTAATAAAGGCGATAAAATAGTTATTTTGGGGCCATCTGGTTGCGGGAAGAGTACTCTCTTAAGATGTATTAATCTTTTAGAAAGACCTTCGAGTGGTCAAATTTTATTTAATAATATAAATATAACTCAAAAAAATATTAATATAAATAAAATTAGAGCCCAAATGGGAATGGTGTTTCAGAACTTTAATTTGTTTCCTCACTTGAATATATTAAAAAATATAACGCTGGCTCCTACGACGCTAAAAATAAAGACAAGCTTACAGGCTCAAAAACAAGCTATAGATTTATTAAAAAAAATTGGACTAGCTGATAAATTAAAATCTTATCCATCTCAACTCTCTGGGGGGCAAAAACAGAGAATAGCGATAATAAGAGCTCTTGCGATGAATCCAGAAATTATGTTGTTAGACGAACCTACTTCAGCTCTTGATCCGAAGATGACAGGTGAAGTTTTAGACTTAATTCGAGACATCAGTCAAAAAAGCAACATGACGATGGTTATAGTTACTCATGAGCTTAGCTTTGCTAGAGATATTGCTAATAAAATATTTTTTATGCAGGGCGGTCTTATATTAGAAAACAGCTCCGCAAAAGAGTTTTTTAATAACCCTAAAACTGATCAAGCTAAAGATTTTTTGAATCTAATTTAAAAAAATATATTATCTTTTATGATTAATTTATATTTAAATAAAATATTTAGTTTTAGTAATCTAAACATCGCTTATTCTTATTTATCAGCTATATATTTAATAATTTTTTCGAACCATATTATTTATAATAAAAATACAAAACTAAATTTAAAAACCAAAATTTTAGATATCTTGATGATAGCGCCTTTATTTGTTTTGACGTGTAATAATTTAATAAATTCGTCATATAAATTAATATTATTAATATTAATTTTTATATTTTATAATTATCAAATAAGTCATCTAAGTCTTAAGCCGTCTATTATTATGGCTTGTCTTTATTGGTGTTTTGGTTTTTATATAATAACAGTAATATCTATAATTATAAAACCAAATAATATTTTATTATTATATCATAGTTTAATTTTAATTATTTTTATATTTACTATATATATGTTATTAATTCCGATAATAAAAAAAGATATAATAATAGAAATGTCTTACCCAACAAACAAGAGAGAATATTTGTTATTTAGTTTTTTTATTATTAATTTATTTATTTTTTTAATTTTGATTTTTTTGTTTAATATTAATAATATTAGTATTAGCTTAGAATTAATAAAAACAAGATATATTTTATTTATATTAAACTTGTCTTATATATTTTATTATATATATTTTATTATTTCGAAATCTATTAACGAAAAAATCGAAGTTTATCTAAAAGAAATTTTAGACGATGATTTGATATTATCGGCTTCAGCGAAACAAGAAGATCATATAATAAAAAAAATAAATTATTATACTAGACTTTATTCTTGTGTTATGAAAAGTAATACCACTGATCCAGTTGATAATTATATATACTTGACTCTTCAAGATCTATTAAATAATTTTTATCAAGAATACTATACAACAGACGAAATTATTAACGAAATTATGAGTGAAAAAAATTTGGTGTGTGATAATCTAAATATCGTATTTTTATTAAATATTATAAAAGTCGATACTTTAAAACTAGAAGTTTTAAAATTAAAAATATGTCATTTAGTTTTGTGTTTGATGACAGATATTATTATTATTTATTCTAACCGACAAACTATAAAAGAAAAATATATTATTACTAATATAATAGACTTTAGCGATAATATTTATCTTCAAATAACAGCTAATACAAATAAATATAAAAATATAATAGACAAGATTATCGACAAAAATAAAATTATGAGAAGTAATAAATATAAATATTTAAATATTTTGGTTAAACAATTGGGTAAAAAAATCAAATTAAATATTAGTGACGAAAAATTAAATTTTATTATTAAATAAATTTATTAAATTTATAAGAAAGGCCGGATTAAAGTGGCTGAAATATTATCTAAAAATAATTATCAAGAATTTGAATCTTTTGTTTCTCAAAGTCCTTTTGGATCTTTTTATCAATCGACAAGATGGCCGCTTGTTAAAAATAATTGGGAACATGAAATAGTTGTATCGCGAGACGAAAATAATAAAATAGTCGGAGGCGCTCTAATTTTAATCCAAAAAATACCGGGTTTTAAAAGTTCGTTTTTTTATAGCCCTAGAGGCCCGGTTTGTGATTTAACTAATAAAAATATTTTATCGGATTTGATCTCAGAAATAAATATACTAGCTAAAAAATATAACGCTTATTTATATAAAATCGATCCGGACGTTTTTATTTCAGATAAGAATTTTATAGATTTAGCTAAAAGCCTAAATTTTTCTCATTTTACTGGTGGAGAAAATTTCGAAACAATACAATCAAGATTTAATTATAGGCTTTATATAAATAATAGATCGATCGACGAATTATTAGCTAGCTTCCACAGTAAGACGAGATATAATATAAGAGTAGCTCAAAAACACGGAGTCGAAATAAAAATTTGCGATAAAAGTTATTTAGACGATTTTATAAAAATTATGAAAACAACTGGTGAGCGCGACGGTTTTAACGTCAGACCGAAAGACTATTTCGTTAGGATGCTCGACGCTCTAGGTCCACACGTAAGACTTTATATGGCTTTTTATCAAGACAAACCGATTGCTGGAGCGATAACAACTAACTACGCTAAAAAAACTTGCTATGTTTACGGAGCGTCAGATAACGAAAATAGAAATGTTATGCCAAACTATTTGATGCAATTTGAAATGATTAAATGGGCAGTTCAAACTGGTTGCTATGTTTATGATTTCCAAGGTGTTTCAGGTAATATTACAGATACTTCTAATCCTCTTTATGGGCTCTATAGATTTAAAAAAGGCTTCAATGGCGAACTTGATGAACTAGCTGGAGAATTTGATTTAGTTTATAAACCAGTTACTAATAAATTAATAAATTTTGTAATAGATACCAAAGAATATTTTTCTAGTTTAAATAAAAAATTAAAATCAAAATCAAAAAACAAATAAGGGGTTTTGATATTAATGACAAATATTTTATTAGTCGGAGCTTTAGGAAGATTAGGGTCGGCTATTAGTGAGTATATATCTAGCTTAGATAAATATAAAATAATTGCAGGCTTAGATATAAATATAAATAAAAAAAATAATAATAAATATAATATATATAAAAATATTATAGAGATTATAGACCAAAATATAAAGCCTGATGTCGTTATTGATTTTTCGGCGCCTTGGGCTTTGGAGTCGACTTTAGAATATTGTCTTAAGACAATTTCTCCGTTAGTTTTAGGAACTACCGGGTTGGACGAGAAACAAAAAGAAAAGATTTTAATCGCGTCCGAAACAATTCCTATTTTTTGGTCAGCTAATATGTCTTTTGGAATAAAAATTTTAGAAAATATTTGTAATAATATCGTTGAGATTTCAGATAATATTTTTGATATAGATATTATCGAAAAACATCATAATAAAAAAATAGACTCTCCTAGCGGAACGGCTAAGTTAATAGCGCGGTCTTTAAAATCAAAGTCAGATATGTTATATAATACAAATAAAATTATTTTTAATAATAATAACTTAGAGTTAAATAAATCAAGAGACAAAGACGAAATAAGAGTTTACTCGATAAGAGCTGGAAATATAACTGGTGAACATACTGTTATGTTTAGCACCGAAGACGAAATATTAACTGTTTCACACACTTGTAGCTCTAAAAAAGTTTTTGCTCGAGGTGCTCTTAGAGCCGTTGATTTTATAATTAATAAAAAAACAGGACTATATAATAATATTTTTTAATATTTTATATTATAAAAGCTATGAAAGAAAAAATAATTATATGGATAAATTTAAATTAGTGTCTAAATATAAACCAACAGGCCATCAACCTTCAGCTATAAAAAAACTTGTTGATGGCCTTAATAATAATTATAAAGAACAGACTTTACTCGGAGTTACAGGTTCAGGAAAGACTTTTACTGTTGCTAACGTAATCGAGCAAGTAAATAAGCCGACGTTAGTTCTAGCTCACAATAAAACTCTTGCTGCTCAGCTTTGTAGCGAATTTAAAGAATTCTTCCCAGAGAACGCCGTTGAATATTTCGTAAGTTTTTATGATTATTATCAGCCTGAAGCTTATATCGCTAGCTCTGATACATACATCGAAAAAGATAGTTCAATAAACGACGAGATCGAAAAATTAAGACATTCCGCGACAACGTCTCTTTGTCAACGAAAAGACGTTATAGTTGTCTCGAGTGTTTCTTGTATCTATACTTTAGGTGATCCGAAAGATTATAAAAGTATGGTAATTTCTCTTCGGCCCGGTCAAACCAAAGATAGAGACGATTTATTAAACGAACTAATTAAGCTACAGTACGAACGAAACGATATTAATTTTATTAGAAATAAATTTAGAGTTAAGGGCGATATAGTCGAAGTCTTCCCAGTATATTCAGGCTCAAACGCAATTAGAATCGAATTTTTTGACGACGAAATCGAAAAGATCTCAGAGTTTAATTCAACAACAGGAGAAATAAAAAATAATTTGTCTCACGTCGCGATTTACCCGGCTTCTCACTATGTTATTCCAGAAGAAAAACTTTTAAAATCAATAGATAATATAAAACAAGAATTAGATATTCGTGTTAAATATTTCGAAGATAATAATAAATTTATAGAAGCTCAAAGAATAAAAGAGCGAACTAATTACGATATAGAGACTCTAAAAGAAATTGGATTTTGTAAGGGGATAGAAAATTACTCAAGGATCTTATCTGGACGAGCACCAGGAAGTATGCCTTATACGCTTTTAGATTATATGGGCGACGATTTTTTACTTATTGTTGACGAATCTCATGTTACTATTCCTCAAATAAGGGCGATGTCGGGAGGAGACAAAGCTCGAAAAACCAATCTTGTAGAATACGGCTTTAGACTTCCGTCAGCCTACGATAACAGGCCTCTTAATTTCGACGAATTTTATTCTAAATTAAATAAAATTATTTTTGTTAGTGCAACTCCTGGAGAATTTGAAAAACAAAAAAGTAAACAAATCGTCGAACAAATTATTAGACCAACTGGTTTGGTAGACCCAGAAATAATTGTAAAACCAACTGAAAATCAAATCGATGATCTTATAAACGAAATTAATAAACGAAAATCTAAAAAAGAGCGCGTCTTAGTTACAACTCTTACGAAAAAAATGGCGGAAAACTTGACAAAATATCTCGAAGATATTAAAATTAAAGTAACTTATATGCACAGCGATGTAGATACAATAACTCGGATGGAAATTATTAGAGATCTTAGAAAAGGCTCTTACGACGTCTTAATAGGAATCAATCTTTTAAGAGAAGGCTTAGATATCCCGGAAGTATCTCTAATAGCGATTTTAGACGCTGATAAACCTGGTTTTTTAAGATCAGAATCTTCGTTGATCCAAACGATTGGTCGAGCCGCGAGAAACTCAAACGGCCAAGTTATTATGTACGCCGACGAAATAACTTCAGCGATGGAACAAGCTATTTTTGAAACCAATCGACGCAGAGAGATCCAGCAAGATTATAATATAAAAAATAATATTACTCCGAAGACAATCTCAAAAGAAATAAGAGACGTTTTAGAAATTTCTTCTAGTAATATTAATAAAAAAATAAAATCAAATAAAAATATTTCTAAAACCGAAAAAAGAAAAAATGATTAATCAACTAGAAATAGAGATGAAAAAATCAGCTAAAAATTTAGATTTCGAAAAAGCAGCGTACTACCGAGATTTAATTATTAATTTAGAAAAATAAATTAATAATTAAATTAAAAAATAATTTTATTTTTAATTATTATGTAATTATATATTAAGAGAGGACTGATTTGCTATGCTAGATTTAAAAGACAAAAAAATATTATTAACAGGAGATCGTCCAAGCGGTAAACTTCACTTAGGTCACTACGTTGGGTCGCTTAAAAACCGCGTAAAGTTCCAAGAAAATAAAAATTATCAACAATTTGTATTTTTAGCGGATCTTCAAGCGCTCACAGACCACGCCAAAGATCCTCAAAAAATAATTAACAGCGTAACCGAAGTAACTTTAGATTATCTCTCTGTTGGTTTAGACCCGAGTAAAACAGTTTTGTTTATCCAATCTCAAATACCTGAGCTTTGTGAGCTAAACATGTATTTTTTAAATCTTGTTACTATTTCGAGACTCCAAAGAAACCCGACTGTAAAAGAAGAACTTAAACATAAATCTTTTGGAGAGAGTATCCCGGCTGGGTTTCTTACATATCCTGTTAGTCAGGCCGCAGATATTACGGCTTTTAAAGCTAACTATGTGCCAGTTGGTGAAGACCAGTTGCCGTTGATCGAGCAGACGCGAGAAATCGTTAGAAGTTTTAATAATATTTACGGAAAGACTTTGATCGAGCCTGAAGCTCTTCTTTCAGAAAACGACGTTTGTAAGAGATTACCGGGAATCGACGGCAAGAACAAGATGAGTAAGACGCTCGGCAACGCGATATATATTTCAGACGAACCCGACGTTATTAAATCTAAAGTTATGAGTATGTTTACTGATCCAGACCATATAAAAATTTCGGATCCAGGAAAGATCGAAAATAACGCGGTGTTTATTTATTTAGACGCTTTTTGTCAGGATCAAGAGAAGCTTTTAGAGTTAAAAGAACACTATCAAAGAGGCGGTTTAGGAGATATTAAAGTTAAACAATATTTAAACGAAATCTTACAAGAAGAGCTTCGGCCAATAAGAGAAAGACGAAAAGAACTAGAAAAAAATAAAGATTATTTATATGAAGTTCTTAAAAAAGGCTCAGAGATCGCTAGAAGCGTCGCTTCTAAAACTTTATTTGAAGTAAAAGACGCGATGGGGCTTAATTATAATAAATAAATATATTTATTTTGGTAAATAATAATAATAAATAATATAAAACAAGAAAGGGTTTGCGCGATGATTAGAACAAAATTAAAAGATAGGATCTTACCGAGTTACACACAAGGAGAAGAGATTTTTAATATGGTCTCTCATATCGTCGGAGGAGCTTTTGGGGTCGCAGCTCTTGTTCTTTGTATTATATTTTCTGCTATTCACAAAAATATTTGGGGCGTTGTTGGGAGCGCAATTTACGGCAGTTCGTTGATTTTGCTTTATACGATGTCTAGTGTATACCACGGTCTTAGTTCGCAAACAGCCAAAAAAGTGATGCAGGTTTTGGATCATTGCTCTATTTATTTTTTAATAGCGGGGACTTATACGCCGATTTTGTTTTGTTCTATTAGAGTTGTTTCGCCAGCTTGGAGTTGGACTTTGTTCGGAATTGTTTGGGGGCTAGCGGCTTTGGCAACAGTATTTACAGCGATCGATCTTAAAAAATATTCGAAATTTTCGATGATTTGTTATATCGGAATGGGTTGGTGTATTGTTTTCGCTTCTAAAATCTTGATAGACGCGATGAGTCTACCAGGAATTTTGTACTTACTCGGCGGCGGAATCGCTTATACAATTGGTGCTGTTCTCTATGGACTTGGTAAAAAATATAAATATATGCATTCAGTGTTTCATATATTTGTATTACTCGGGAGCGTATTACATTTTTTTTGTATTTTATTTTATGTAATATAAATATAATAAAATTATAAAAGCAAAAAACATATTGATTTAACATATGTTTTTTGGCTTTTTATTTTAAAAAAAATATTGGATTTAAACTATTGATTTTTGTATTGTTATAGTGTATAATATAATAGTGTATTGTTATTTATAAAAAAGTTTTGGAAAGATGGCTGAGTTGGTCTAAAGCGCACGATTGGAAATCGTGTGTTAGCTATAAACTAACCGAGGGTTCGAATCCCTCTCTTTCCGCCAGTAATCCGATTGTTGATATGTTTTTAATATTTTAATAATAAATGGAACGTCGGTTTAAATAATCAAATAATTTTTAAAAAATAATTTTAAAATAAGGAGTGAAACAAATGGCTAAATGTGAAATTTGTGGAAAAGGCGTATCTTTTGGAATAAAAGTTTCTCATTCACATAGACGTTCTAACAGGACTTTTAAGCCAAATATTAAAAGAGTTAGAGCGATTGTTAATGGTTCTGTGAAAAGAGTGAATATATGCACGAGTTGTTTGCGTTCAAATAAAATTACGCGTGCTGTATAGTTGTTTTTTAATCAATTTTGTTAGGTAATCTATATTTATAGGTTGCCTAATTTAGTTTTATATATTATTTTAGAAAGTATAAAAATATAATGAATAATGTAAATAGAACCGTAAAGAGAACAGACATGATACTTATGTTTATTTGTATTATAATATCTATAATAAGTATATTGTCTTTATATATAATTTCTGTTTCTTTTTTTAATACAAAGCATATTTTTGTTGTTCAGGTAGTAGCGTCTGTAATAGGGATTTTAACGGCATTTTTTATTTCTAGTATTGATTATCATTTTGTTGTAAAACTTTGGAAGATATATGTCCCTGTATCAATATTTTTTGTTGTGCTCACGTTTTTTATTGGTTCCCAAAGAGGTGGAGCGGACGACAAAGCTTGGATTATGTTACCATACGGGATGTCGTTTCAACCATCAGAGTTTTTAAAAATATGTTTTATACTTTCGTTTTCGACTCATCTAAGTTTAGTTTTAAGCGAGATCAATAAAATAAAAAATATTTTATTGGTTTGTTTACATGGCTTTATACCGATATTATTAACTCACTTACAGGGTGACGACGGAACGTCTTTAATTTTTATAATAATATTTATTATGATGGTTTTTTCGGCGGGGATTTCTTGGCGATATATTTTTTTGGCTATTATTTTGGGCGCGAGTTTAATACCGGTTCTTTGGTGTATAATCGACCAAGACAAGCGAAATAGAATTTTAATAGCGCTACATCCGGAAACAGATCCGATGGGTTCAGGTTATCAACAATTTAACGGTTTGATTTCTATTGGTAACGGCGGTTTCTTAGGAAAGGGGATATTTGAAAATAATTATAAATTTGTTCCGGAAATTCAAAACGATTTTATTTTTTCGTTTATAGGTCAATTTTCTGGTTATCTTGGAAGTCTTTTAGTTTTATTTATAATATCGGTTTTGTTATTAAGAATTTTGTCAATCAGTTTAAAAACAGAAGATTATTTAGGACGTTTTATTTGCGTTGGTGTTTTTGGGATGATATTTTCGCAAGTCGTTTTTAATATAGGAATGAATATTAGTATTTTACCAGTAATAGGAGTTACGTTACCACTTGTTAGTGCAGGGGGGTCGTCTGTTGTAACTACTTATATAGGAATTGGACTAGTTTTAAGTGTTTTTACATATAATAATAAAACATTATTTTATAAACACAAATTTTTATAAAATTTTATTTTAATATTTTTATACAAAATTAGCATTTCTTTTAAATTAGAGATGCTATTTTTTTTGAAAACTATTAATTAAAAGTCAGAAATTAGCAAAAAAATAAACAAAAAATATTTTTATAAATATTTTTTTTATAATATATTGATTTTTTTATAAAAATATAGTATAATATATTTTAGCAAGATAAAATAAAGCTATTTTTAAGTTATATTAATTAAAAAATTTTTATAGAAAAAAAGTTTTTAGAAAGGGGATATAACGATGGAAGTTTTAAAAGTTTCAAAAACATCTACATCAGCATCTGTTGCTAAAGCGATATCAGCGGTTATAGCAAATCAGGGCGAAGTAGAACTTCAAACTGTTGGTGCTGGCGCATGTAACCAGGCTATTAAGGCTATTGTTATAGCTAGAGGTTATCTAGCGCCGATGGGAATTGAATTAGTTTGTTCACCATCTTTTTCAAAAGTTGAAATTGAGAATTTAGAGAGAACAGCAATAAGAATTCATGTTTTTAAAAAATAAAATTTTAAGAGGGCTGTAGCAAAACGATTTTTTGAATCGTTTTGGCTACAGTCTTTTTTTAACGCAAACCATCTAAAAATTTACTAAAAAATTTTTTTATAAAAACGCTTGACTTGCAGCAAAAAATATATTATAATATAATAAAAAACATATTTTTTGTTTTATCAGGAGGAAATTTTTATGTATTTTATAAAAAAATTAAATAATTTAAA
>JAGAUG010000081.1 GCA_017828935.1 Oscillospiraceae bacterium
ATTATATATTCAAGGCGAAAGATACTGATCAATTTGGGTTTAATAAAAGTTATATAAACGTTAAAGACGACAGTTCTAACTACGGAATGAAAGCCGGGAACGCATTTATGACTTACATGAAACAAGACGTCGGCGGCGGAAAGAAATTATTTATAGATTACGATATAGATCCGAAACAAATATTAGAAAACTACGAAAATTATAATTCTGGGTCTTAATAAAATAAAAATAAAAAAGCTTATTAGAAAAATTAAAATTAATTCTAATAGGCTTTTTTTGTGGGTGCTAAGTCTTGACTTGATATAATATTTATTATGGAGCTGTTTTTGTTTAAATCTCGGGCTTATCAAGTTAGGTTTTATTAATACAAATTAATTTATATAAATTGTTTTTTTTAAGACCTGTTTCTTGAGCGACGATTTTTGTCGCTTCTAAAAGACTAATATTCTTTTCTTGGCTTATTTTTTTTATTAACAAAACAGCCTCGTCAATATTTATTTCTTGTTTTTGTTTTTTATCGCCTTCTAAAATTAAAACAAACTCGCCCTTTATTTTATCAATAGATTCAAAATATTTATTAGCTTCTCTAAGAGTTGTTATAGTAGCGTTTTCGTGTATTTTAGTAATTTCTTTTATAATCGAAATATTTCTGTCGCCGAGAATATCTAATAAATCTTTAAGTGTTTTTTTTAGTTTGTGAGGTGCTTCATAAAATATAATCGTTCTTTTTCTTGTTTAAGATTATTTAGTTTTTCTAATCTGTTTTTTTTATTAACGCTCAAGAATCCTTCGAAGACAAATTGACTAGTGTCGAGTCCGCTAATTGAGAGTCCGGCTATCGCTGCGCAAGGTCCAGGAACAACTGATACGTTAATATTATTTTTTATAGCTAACTTAACTAATTTTTCTCCCGGGTCAGAAATACACGGCATCCCGGCGTCCGAAACAATCGCACAACTTTGACCGTCTAAAACTTTATTGATTATTTGTTGTAATTTATCTAAAGAACTGTGTTCATGATAACTAATCAAATTATTTTTTATATTATAATAATTTAATAATTTAACAGTAACCCGAGTATCTTCAGCAGCAATAAAATCTACTTGTTTTAGAGTCTTAATTGCCCGAAGAGTAATATCTTCTAAGTTTCCAATAGGAGTCCCTACTATATAGATACAGCCTTTATTTATCATATTTTCTCCTGTATAATTTATAATTCTTTTTGAAACTAAATAATATTAATAAAATTAGCTTTTTATTTTAAGACCAACAGCTAACCAACGTCCATCGATATCTTCGATAACAAACTCTTTATTTTTATAGTCAGTAATATCTAAGTGTTTAATAAACTTAATTTTATTTTTAATAAACTCTTTCTCGAGATTTTCTTGATTATCTGAATATAAATATGCATCATATCCATATCCGTATAGAGCTCTATTTGGGGAAATTTTATTTATATTTGATTTGAGTAAAATAATTTCAATATTATCTCTATAAAGACAAATATGCGGTTCTTTACACTCTAAATATTCAGTTGCTCTAAAACCCAATTTTGATACATAAAATTCTTTGGTTTTATTTATATCAGGAACAGGGAAAATACAACTTAACGCTTTTATACTCATATTATAATATACCGTCCTATAATAAAAATAAATATTATAAATTCTTCCAATATTTTCTATCTAAACTTCTATACTGAAGAGCTTCGGCGATATGTTTAGAGTCTATTTTTTCGTCTGAATCTAAATCGGCGATAGTTCTAGCTATTTTAAGTATTTTATCGTAAGTTCTAGCTGAAAGTCCCATTTTTTCGAACGCTGATTTTAAAATTTTATTTGCTGAATCAGTAATATCGCAGTAAGTTTTCATCAAGCTTGAAGAAAGCCTAGCGTTACAAGTGATATTTTGGTTTTTATATCGCTCAATTTGGAGATTTCTAGCTTTTATAACTCTTTTTCTTATTTCGATAGAAGACTCTGATTTTTCTTTAGAAGATAAGTCTTGATAATCAACTGGCATCACTTCAACATGTATATCTAGTCTATCTAAAAGAGGTCCAGAAACTTTATTTAAATACTTGCTTACGCTTCCCGGAGCGCAAATACATGGTCTTGTTGGGTGGCCAAAAAAACCACAAGGACAAGGATTCATCGCCGCAACAAGCATCACACAGCACGGATAAGTTATTTTAGCCCTAGCTCTCGAAATCGTTATAACAGAGTCTTCTATAGGTTGTCTTAATATCTCTAAAGTTTGTCTTGAAAATTCAGGCAACTCATCAAGAAATAAAACTCCGTTGTGAGCTAAAGATATTTCGCCAGGACTTGGAGTTGATCCGCCGCCTGAGAGTCCAGCCGAAGAAGTAGAATGGTGAGGTGACCTAAATGGTCGTTTTATAATTAGCGGCTCTTTTTCGTCTAAAAAACCCGAAATCGAGTGGATTTTTGTTGTTTCGATCGCTTCGTCGAAAGTCATCGGTGGCAAGATCGACGCGAGCCTTTTAGCAAGCATACTCTTACCAGAACCTGGAGGGCCTATTAGTAAGACGTTATGGCCTCCAGCGGCCGCTATTTCAAGAGCACGCTTGGCCTGATATTGACCTTTTACGTCTTCAAAAGAAAGATCTAAATCAGCAATTTCGCTATTAAACTTATAAATCGGAGCGGGCTCGAGTTTTTGTTTGTTTTTTAAATGCTCAATAACTTGATTTATATGACTAATTGCGAAAACGTTTATTCCGTCGACGATCGACCCTTCGGCTATATTTCCTTCTGGAATATATATATTTTTAATTCCCATCTCTTTAGCTTTTAAAACCATTGGTAAGATCCCGTAGACTTTTTTGACATCTCCAAACAACGAAATTTCGCCAATAAATGCGCTGTCTTCAAAATTCCCTTCGAGTTGTTTGGTCGAAATTAAAATTCCTATCAAGATTGGTAAGTCATACATCGAACCTATTTTTTTTATATCTGCTGGCGCTAAATTTACTGTAATTCGAGACATCGGAACGTTATAATTATTATTTTTTAAACTAGCTCTTATTCTATCTCTAGATTCTTTAACGGTCGCGTCTGGTAATCCAACTATATCGAACGACGGCATCCCTTGAGAAATATCGACTTCAACTTGAACCATAAACGCATCGATGCCTAAAAATCCAAAACTATTTAATTTAGAATACAAACTCTTTTATCTCCTTCTTAATATTAAAAATCAAAAATTAATTTATTAATTTATTTTTTTATAATCTGAGATGTCGATCTCGGATATTTTGGCGGCGTTTGTGATATTTTTTTAATTAAAACAATAACTCGATCGTCTTCTGATAATAACTTATATTTAAAAATATTTATAATTTTCCCGCCTAAAATATTTATAATGTTTTCAGCTTCTTTGATTTCTTCTTCAATATTTTTAGGACCTTTCATTGCTAATAAAAAGCCATCTAGCTTAACTAACGGTAAGCAATATTCGCTGAGTTCTTTAAGATTTTTTACAGCTCTAGCAACGGCGATATCGTAAGTTTCTCTATATTTTTTATCTTTGCCGAGTATTTCAGCTCGTTGATTAATAACTAAATAATCTAGATTCAACTTGTTTTTTAAAAGCTCCAAAAAATTTGTTTTTTTAGCTACGCTATCGACAAGCGTCAAATCTAAATTATTATTTATAATTTTAAGTGGAACCCCAGGAAACCCTGCTCCTGTTCCGATATCTATTAATTTTTTATTTTTAAAATCTAAATATTTATCTAGTATTAAACTATCTAAAAAATGTTTTTTAATTATCGCTTCGTCTTCAACAATCGCTGTTAAATTTATTTTTTTATTATATTCTTTAAGAAATTTTTTATAAATATCAAAATATTTTAAATTTTTGTCGTTAATATTTATATTATAGCTTTGACAATATTTTTTTAAGTTTGATAGATCCTCAAAATCCAAAAATATCACACCCTAAAAATTAAATTATATAATTTTATACAGTAATTATAACACAAATAAGTTTTTATGTCTATCCTGTATTTAAGTTTAAAAATATATTTAAACATATTTTTTAAATATAACAGAGATAAAAAATTAACAGTAGACAATAATTAATATTTATGTTATAATTACTCATGATAATAAAAAAAATATATTAGATATGCTATATTAAAAAATAAATTTTTTAATATAATAATTTTGTTTTTGAGATTATAATATATATAATACTGGAGTTTAGTTCAAATATGAAAAAAAATATTTTGACGCTGGAATTCGATAAGATATTAAATTTATTAAAATCTGAAGCTACTTGTCAAGAGACAAAAAAATATATAGATAATATAACGCCTTTTTGGGACTATAAAAAAATCAAACAAGAGCTCAATAAAACAGACGATATGTTTAAGTTAATAACAAGTTTTGGGCTTCCGAAGCTAAATTTTTCGTCGAGTTTAGATAGTATTATAAATAAAATAAAAATAAAAGCCCAATTGACTCTAAAAGAATTATTATTAGTTTCGAGTTTTTTGTCTCAAATTAAAGAGCTTCTCAGTTGGAAGAGAACTACAGAAAATAAAGTTACAGAGATAGATTATCTTTTTGAAAATTTAATTTTTATAAAAGATTTAAAATCTCGGATAGATAAAGTAGTTTTATCTGAAGACGAGATCGTTGACGACGCCAGCGAAAATTTATTTATTATTAGAAAAAAAATAAAAAACGTTTCTTCAAAAGCTAGAGATTCTCTTGAAAAATTAATAAAATCTTCGGTTTATCAAAAATACTTACAAGAACAGATAATAACGATTAGAGATGGTCGATTTGTAGTTCCGGTTAAGTCTGAATACAGGTCAGAAATAAAAGGCTTAGTTCACGATAGTTCAGCTAGCGGGTCTACTTTATTTATCGAACCGATCTCAGTTGTCGAAGCTAATAATCAAATAAAAATATTAGAGAGACAAGAACTAGAAGAAATAAATAAAATACTAGATGAGCTTTCTGGTCAGGTTAATTTAAATATAACAGAAATTATTAAAAATTATAATTTATTAATAAAAATAGATTTATATCTTGCGAAGGCTAGATTGGGTCAAAAGATGGCGGGGACGATCCCCAAAATTAATAATCAAAAAAAAATTAATTTAATAAAAGCGAGACATCCGCTTATAGAAAGCCAAAAAGTAGTTCCGATAGATATTAATTTAGGTTATGATTTTGATAAATTAATTATAACGGGGCCAAATACTGGGGGAAAGACAGTAGCGCTAAAAACAGTTGGGCTCTTGACGGTGATGGGGATGAGCGGGTTGATGATTCCGGCTGAAGATAGTAGCGAAATATCGATTTTTAATAAAATTCTAGTTGATATCGGAGACGAACAAAGTATCGAACATAATCTTTCGACTTTTTCAGCTCATATGACTAATATAATAGATATATTAAAAAAATCTGATCAAGATACTTTGGTTTTAATAGATGAGCTAGGTTCGGGGACAGATCCTGTTGAAGGTGCAAGTTTAGCGGTTGCTATATTAGAAGAATTTGATTTAAAAAAATCAAAAGTTATAGCGACAACACACTATCCAGAGATTAAATTATATGCTTTAAATACAAATCGGGTCGAAAATGCGTCTTGTGAATTTGATATAAATACTCTCAGGCCGACATACAAATTGTCTATTGGGATCCCGGGAAAATCAAACGCGTTTTTGATCTCAAAAAAATTAGGTCTTAGTGAAAATATTTTAAATAAAGCTAAATCTTTGATGACCGACGAAAAAAATAAATTCGAAGATGTTGTGTCGAACTTAGAGAGCTTAAAAATACAATCAGAAAACAAGAGAGACGAATTAGATAAACTTGAAAAACAAATAAAAATAGAAAGAGATAATATATCAAAAATTAAATCTCAACTCGAAAAGAATAAAAACTCAGAGATTGAAAAAGCTAAACAAGAAGCTCAAAAAATTATTTTAGACGTAAGAACAAAGTCGCAGTTGATTTTAGAAGAATTAGATAATATATTAAAACAAAAAGATAGCGAAAATTTTTATAAAATGGCGGTTGATATAAAATCTAAAATAAAATCTAAGTTTAAAAACTTAGAAGATATTGCGGATCCTGTTAGTTTAAGAAATAATAATTTTGATAAAATTTTGAGCGACAAAAAAATAGAAAATGGCGACGAAGTTAAAGTTTTAGATATAAATCAAGTTGGAGTTGTTATAAGCGATAAAGACAAGGATGGTTGTTATTTTGTTCAAATTGGAATCATAAAGAAAAAAGAGCATTTTTCTAATTTAGTGGCTGTAAAATCAAGCAAAAATAAACAACGAGTTGTTGTTACTAAAAATATAAAAAGTAAGTTTAGCGGGAAGATAGAATCGGAGATACATCTTAGGGGGAAGACGGTTGAGGAAGCGATTCTTGAGTTAGATAAATTTATTGATGACGCTGTTGTTGCTGGGCTTTGTGTTGTTAGAGTTGTCCATGGGAAGGGAACAGGAGTTTTAAGACAGGCGGTTAGCGATTATTTGAGATCTAATAAAAGCGTTGCTGATTTTAGATTGGGGACTTACGGAGAAGGAGAAAGCGGAGTTACGATAGTTAGTCTAAAATAAAATTTGATAAACATAGTTTATTATAATAAACTTATTGTAATAATATTAATATATTAAACAAGGAGCATTGATGAAGTTGAATATAGATTTAAAATCAAAATTAATAAATAGAGAAATAGATTCTAAAACAGGTTTGAGAGTGGCTATTGTATTAGCTTTTGTTATTTCTTTAATAATTTTCTTGCCGTTTATTATAATTGATAAGGGTTGTTTTTTGTTTTTAGGAGATTTTAATGTTCAACAGATACCGTTTTATCAACTGGCGCACAAGTGTGTTAGAGACGGAAATATATTTTGGGATTGGAATACAGAATTGGGAGTTAATTTTATAGGATCTTATACTTATTATTTATTAACTAGTCCGTTTTTTTGGCTAACGTTGCCGTTTCCAAATTGGATGGTTCCGTATTTGATGGGGCCACTATTGATTTTAAAACATACCGTTGCAGTTATATTTGCTTATATTTATATAAAAAGATTTGTTAAAGATTTTAGATTTGCAATTTTAGGTTCGTTACTGTATGCTTTTTCAGGTTTTATTGTCTATAATATATTTTACAATCAGTTTCATGAGGCAATAATATTCTTTCCGTTGATTTTGATAAGCTTAGAAGAGTATTTAGTTAATAATAAAAAAATATATTTTTGTTTAGCTGTTTTTTTAAACTGTTTTATAAATTATTGGATGTTTATTGGGCAAGCAGTTTTTGTAATAATATATTTTTTGTGTAGGATTTCTGATAATAAAATTAATATAAATATTAATAAATTTTTAGGAATTTTATTTGAAGCTATTTTGGGAGTAGCGCTGGCTTTTTTTGTTTTATATCCGTCTTTGTTAGCGATCTCTGATAATACAAGAGTTGGATCGAATAGTTTGCTTCACGGTTGGAATTTGTTATTATATAGCGATGCTCACAGGATCCCTGCAATATTACAAAGTTTATTTTTTCCGCCGGAACTTCCTTCGAAGCCGACGTTCTTGCCATATCATACAGCGAAATGGTCGTCGATGGCGGCGTGGTTACCTTTTGTTGGGATGGTTGGGGTAATTTCCTATGTAACAACAAGGCGAAAGAGTTGGATAAAAACTTTATTGATAACATGTTTAGTTATGGCTCTGTTTCCGTTTTTAAATAGTTTATTTACGCTTTGTAATTTTAATTATTATTGCAGATGGTTTTATATGCCGATTTTAATTATGTGTGTTGCGACGGTTATTGCTTTTGAAAACAAACGAGTTAATCTTTATTTTGGAATCAAGTGGTCTAGCTTAATAATTGCTTTGTTTTTGTTGCCGGGCTTAATAAATTTAGTTTATGATAAATATAAATTTTATAATGATTATTTTATTGCTTTGGCTAGTTTAGTTATTTTGTTTATTTTAATTAAAAAATTTAGAAATGATAAAAGCTTACCGTCTTTATTGTTAGCTTTTACGGTTATAATTTCTGCGATTTATCCGTTTATGTTTATTTATTTTGGAAAGCAATTATTTAAAAAGACTTCGCCAGATCATGATACAAAATTTATTAGAGAAAATATTATTAATGCTTCAGATAAAATAAAGTTGCCTGATAACGAATTTTTTAGAATAGATACTTATAAAGATATAGATAATATTGGGATGTTTTGGCAACGCCCCTCAGTTTTAGGGTTTCATAGTATTATACCGGGTTCAATCCAAAATTTTTATTTAGAAATGGGGATCAGAAGAGACGTTGCTTCGAGATTATCACCAGGTTTTTATGAATTTCGTTCGCTATTTTCTTCGAAATATTTATTTGTTAGACACGGTAAAAAATCACCTGAAGATATTACAGGGTTAGTTCCTGGCGCGAAGTATTTAAACACACAAAACGGTTTTGATGTTTATCAAAATCAATATTTTATACCAATGGGTTTTTGCTATGATAATTCTGTTGGGGAGTTTGGTTTTAAAACTTTAAATTACGACCAAAGAAGAAAAGTTTTACTCAAATATATGTATTTAAGCGATCAAGATATAGAAAAATACCAAGATATTTTACCAGAAGCTTTTGAGATCGAAGTAGATACTTTAGACGAAAATGATTTTATAAATGATATCGAAGATAGAAATCTTAATACTGTTAAAAATTTTAAGATAAACAAAAATATTTTTTGTGGAGAAATAGATTTGTATAAAGATAACTTAGTCTTTTTTTCTGTTCCGTTTGATAAAGGCTGGAAGGCCTTTGTAAACGAAAAGCCTGTTGAAATTGTTAAAGCAAATATAGGATTTATGGCGGTAAAGTGTCTAAAAGGCTATAATCAAATAAGATTTGAATATACAACGCCTGGTCTCAAAGACGGTATAATAATTTCTTTAGTAGCGCTAATTTGTTTTGTTTTATATTATTTTATTATTAGATTTTTATATAAAAAAAATAAATATAAACAAAATATAAGTTTATTATAATTATTAATATTAAGAAAGAGATATTAAATTTTTATGACAGAAGATAAAAAAGATAAAGGGTTACACGTCGGACATAGAGAAAGACTTAAAAAACAAGCGGTTTTACACGGGATTGATAATTGGCCAGAACATCAAGTTTTAGAATATTTATTATTTTTTGGGATCCCTCAAAGAGATACGAATGAATTAGCACACAAGCTTATTAATAAATATGGTTCTATAATCGGCGTCTTAGAAGCTTCGTATGATTCACTAAAAGAAAACAAAGGTTTAGGAGACAACGTAGCAAATTTAATAACGCTTATTCCGAAATTATTTAAATATATAGAAAATATAAAAGTTAATAAAAAACACCTTAATTTCAGTAATATTTCTCAGGTTGCGCAATATATGACGCCGAAGTTTTATAACGTTTCTCACGAAGTTTTATATGTATTATCGTTGGACAACAAACAAAAATTAATATCTTCGGATATTGTCTTAAACGGAGTTGTTAATAGAGTTAATATAGATCAACGAAAGATCGTTGAAAACGTAATAAGTAACAATGCTTCTAATATTGTTCTTTGCCACAATCACCCGTCTGGGATTTCGTTACCATCTCACGACGATATAGTAGCGACAAAAAAGATAATAGAAATAATGAACGAAATAGGTGTTACGGTTCTTGATCATATTATTATAGCTGATAACGAATACTGTTCTATGATGGAAATGGAATATATAAATAATTAAATAATTAAATATTTTATTATATAATATGAAAGCTCAAGTTAGAGTTAATTATCAAAAAAAGTTAGATGAAATTATTAATAATATGATCAAAAAAGATAAAGTTGGGTCGCCGCCGTCGTTGTTGCTACACAGTTGCTGTGCACCTTGTAGTAGCTATGTTTTATTTTATTTATCTAAATATTTTAAAATAACGGTTTTTTATTATAATCCAAATATACGACCATTTGAAGAATATATAAGACGATTAGAAGAACAAAAATTATTTATTAAAAATTTTAATTTAAATTTAGATTTAAAAAATAAAATAAATTTAATCGAAGGATCTTATGATAAAGATTTTTATGAATATTACAAAGGTTTAGAGAGCGAACCTGAAAGAGGGCGAAGATGTTTAGTTTGTTATTACCAAAGACTTTTAAAAACAGCTTGTTTAGCTCGAGAATATAATTATAATTATTTTACAACAACTTTAACTATAAGTCCTCACAAAGACGCTCAAGTTATAAATAATTTAGGAGAGCAACTCGAAAAAAAATATAATATAAAATATTTATATTCAGATTTCAAAAAAAAAGAAGGTTATAAAAAATCTATAGAATTATCAAAAAAATATAATTTATATAGACAAGATTATTGTGGTTGCATTTTTTCTAAAAATAATTAATAATAAATTAATTTATTTGATTTGAGTGTTTTTTATATAGTCTAGATTTTTTTGTTTTTGAATCAATTCGTTGAAGGCGACGTATGTTAAGTATACGACGCCTTCTATTATTTTGGTTTTTTTGGGCAACAATGCTCTAATAATTAATTTATGATTTTTATTTATGTTAGATTTTAAGGGCGAAATTTTAAATTTATTTCCGGCGAGCTCTAAGTCAAAATATTCAAAATCAATATTTTGAATCTTAAAGATAGACGGAGAGTTTCTAAAATTATTGTTTTTTGTATTGTGATCTGTTATTAAAAATAATAAAATAGTAATTATAAAAATTATTGTTGATATAAAAGAAATTTTAAAAATCTTGCTTTTGATCATAGTTTATTTTCCTAAATTTTTTAATTTTTTAATTTTTTA
>JAGAUG010000082.1 GCA_017828935.1 Oscillospiraceae bacterium
ATATATAATATAATTATAAAACGATTAGAAGAAAATCTTTCGATTGATATTACATGTTTATCTAATATAATCGACGAGGAGTCTATAAAAAAAATAGCGTATTTGCTGGCAACGGATTTGGATATTAATTTTAGTAAACAAGATTTTATTGATTATATAAAAGTACTTGAAAATAATAAATTAAATACTAATTTTTCTCAAATGAACGAAGATCAATTAAAAAATTTTTTTTTAGAAATAAAAAAACAAAAAAAATAATATCATTTTTTAAATAAGAAGGAGAATATTAATTGAATAGCCAAGATAAAGATTTATTGATAAAAGATTTAATTAGTGCTGGGAAGACAACTGGTAAGTTAACAACAAAAGAAATAAATGATGTCTTAGAAGAGTTGGATTTCGATGCGCAACACGTTGACAGTCTTTATGAGACAATCGAGTCTAATAATATAGAAATTATTGACGATTTTTCTGATTTTGACGACGAAGATGTTGATGTTGACGAGCTTGGAATAATAATTAGCAAAGAAAAAGATTTATTAAACGAAACTTCCGGTGTTGTTGAAGACCCCGTTAAGACTTATTTAAAAGATATTGGGAAGATTGAGCTTTTGAGCGCTAAACAAGAGCTAGAGTTAGCGAAAAAAATGTCAAAAGGAGATATGGCCGCTAGGATGAGACTTACAGAGGCTAATTTGAGGCTCGTAATAAGTATAGCTAAAAAGTATGTTGGGAGAGGGATGCCATTTTTAGATTTGATCCAAGAAGGAAATTTAGGTTTAATTAAGGCTGTTGAGAAATTTGATTATAAAAAAGGCTTTAAATTTTCGACTTACGCAACTTGGTGGATCAGACAATCGATTTCTAGATCTATTGCTGATCAAGCTCGGACTATAAGAATTCCGGTTCATATGGTTGAGACAATAAATAAAGTTAAGAGAACTAGCGGAAATATATTACACGAAACAGGAAAAGAAGCTTCGATCGAAACTTTATCTAAAAAGCTTAATATCTCACAAGATCGTATAAAAGAAATTATGAGAGTAAGTTTAGATCCATATTCGTTGGAAACGCCAATTGGAGAAGAAGAAGATAGCCATTTAGGTGATTTTATTCCGGATAATAACGCTCCGGCGCCTGCTGATAAAGCTTTCCACACGATGTTAAGAGAGCAACTAGGTAATATTATGGATACTTTAACAGACAGAGAAGCTAGGGTCTTAAAAATGAGATTTGGATTCGACGACGGAAAGCCAAAAACATTAGAAGAAGTTGGGAAAGAATTCGATGTTACTCGAGAAAGAATTAGACAAATTGAGTCGAAAGCGCTTAGAAAGCTTCGGCACCCGAGTCGCAGTAAAAAATTAAAAGATTTTTTAGATTTTTAATTTTTAAAATTAAAAATAAGACAAGCTGTTTAACAAGTTAATTATTAGGAGTGCAAGTATATTGAAATTATTAGCAATAGACGGAAACAGTATAGCAAATCGAGCATTTTATGGTGTTAGATCTTTAACAAATAGCCTGGGTCAGCCTACTAACGCTATTTACGGATTTTTAAATATATTATTAAAATTAGTAAGCGAAATAAATCCGGAGTTTGTTGCGGTTGCGTTCGACGTTAAAGCGCCAACGTTTAGATCAAAACAATATGATAAATATAAAGCCAATAGAACTCCAACTCCGAGTGAGCTTTTAAGTCAATTAATAAAAATAAAAGAAATATTAAAATTAATGGGTTACACAGTAATCGAAAAACCAGGTTTTGAAGCTGACGATATATTAGGAACTTTAGGGAATTTAACACAAACTAATAAAGATTTAGAATATATTATCGTAACTGGAGACAAAGATATTTTTCAATTAATTAAAAAAAATATAACAGTAAAGATGATGTCAACAAAATCTGGGGCTCCAGTAACAACGGATTATAACGTAGACGATATTATAAAAAAATATAATATTAAACCTGAGCAACTAATAGACGTTAAAGCCTTGATGGGCGATAGATCTGATAATATTCCTGGGGTATTAGGAGTTGGCGAGAAAACAGCTCTTTCGCTTATTAATAAATATAATAATCTAGAGACAATTTATAATAATTTAGAAACTCTAGAAGAGAAAGTTTCTTTGAAAAATAAATTATTAGCTTCAAGAGAGATGGCTTTTTTAAGTAAGGATTTGGCAACGATATGTACTTGTGTTCCTATTGATTTAGAACTTAAGACATATAAAATTTCAGCGCCAGATAATAAAAAATTATTTGAAATTTTATCTGAGTTAGAAATATTTTCGATAATAAAAAGACTGGGGCATAGCGATAAATATCCAAAACAAGAATTATCTAAATCAAGTATAATTTCTCAAGTTAGTTTTGATAATATAAATAATATAAAAAAAAGCTTAGAAAATTCAAAAAATAAAAAAATATATATATTACTAGAAGAAAATAATATTATTATAATGATAGACGATAATGTTTTTTTTGATCTAGATAAAATAAAAATATTTGAAATACTAATTAATTTTTTTGATAAAGATAATAATTTTGAAATATATACTAATAAAGCTAAGCAAGTATATATAGATATATTAAATAATTTTAAAAATAATAATTTTAATATTATATTTGATTCTGAAATAGCAGGATATCTTTTGAATCCAGATTTTCCAAGCTACGAATTTGATAAATTGATTAATTTATTTTGTAAGACAAGCTTGCCTGATAGGCCAGAAGATAAAATAATTTTATTTAAAAATTTATGTGATATTATGAAAAGTCAAATAAATCAAAATAATTTGTCTTTTTTGTTTAATCAAGTCGAGATGCCTTTGTGTAGTATTTTAGCCGAGATGGAAGTAACGGGCGTAAAGATAGATCAACGAGGATTGATTTTATTTGGCGAGGAGCTTAGCGAAAATATCGAGAAACTCCAAAATCAAATATATTTGTTAGCGGGTTGCGAATTTAATATTAATTCTCCGAAACAACTGTCTAAGATTTTATTTGAAGATCTTAAATTATTTTCTAGTAAAAAAACAAAAACAGGGTATTCTACAAACGCTGATGTTTTGGTAGCTTTAAAAGATCAACATCCAATAATAGATAAAATTTTAGATTATAGGTCTTTAATAAAATTAAAAAATACATATATAGACGGTCTCTTAAAAGAAGTAAAATCAGATGACCGAGTTCATTCATGTTTTAATCAAACTGAAACAAAAACAGGAAGAATTAGTTCAGAGCGTCCCAATTTACAAAGTATTCCGGTTAGGACACAGGTCGGTAGTAAACTAAGAAGTTATTTTGTTGCTCAAGAGAATTATAAATTAATAGATAGTGATTACTCTCAAGTTGAGCTAAGAATTTTGGCTGAGCTTTCAAACGACCAAAATTTAATCAACGCGTTTAAAAATAATCAGGATATACACTCGATAACAGCGTCGGAAGTTTTTGGTGTTGAGTTAAAAGATGTTTCACCTCAAATGAGATCGTTTGCGAAGTCAATAAATTTTGGAATTATTTACGGAATATCAGGCTTTGCACTGTCTAAAGAAATTGGGGTGAGCGTGTCAGAATCTAAAAAATATATGGACTCTTATTTTGAAAAATTTGATCAAGTAAAAGAATATTTAACAAAAACAATTGAGAGTGCGACAGAAAAAAATTTTGTAACGACTTTGTTTGGTAGAAAGAGATATATCCCTGAGCTTTTATCTAGTAATAAAAATATTAAAGCTGCTGGTGAAAGAATAGCTAGAAATACTCCAGTTCAAGGAACAGCTGCAGATATAATAAAAATAGCAATGGTTAGAGTTTATAATAAACTAAAACAAAAAAATTTAAAATCAAAAATAATTCTTCAAATACACGATGAACTTTTGATAGAGTCGCCTTTAGACGAAGTTGATGAAGTAAAAGAAATATTAAAAAACGAGATGCAACAAGCCGCTAATTTAAAAGTTCAGTTAAAAGTCGATATCGGAGTTGGGAGTAATTGGCTTGAATGTCATTAAAATAAAAATATCAAAATTAGCTTTGATGGGTGAAATATAGTGAAAAGCTGTCAAGAAAAATTAAATAAATTAAATAAAAATTTTATTATAATTAATAAAATCAGATTAATTTTTTTTATGTTTATTTTAATATTATTAGGAACTTTAATTTTAGAAAAAAACTCGATATATTGGTTGATTTATATTTTAATCTTGTCAATATTTTTTATAATAATATTTGTATTTTATATTCCGAGTTATTATAAATCTTTTAGTTATTTATTAACAGAAGACTATATAATTATTTTTTCAGGAGTAATATTTTATAAAAAAATATTATTAAAAATAAGCTCGATAACAAAGATTAATATATATCAAACATGGTTTCAAAAGATTTTTAAAGTTAAGTCAGTAATATTTTTTTCGCCGGGTCAAACAACTTTAATTTCTTGTTTAGATAAACAATCAATAGATAAGATTTTTTTAGAATTTGATAATAAATTTAATTAATTAATAAAATAAAAAAGCGCTTAAAGAGGCGCTATTTTTGTTGTATATAATTAAAATAAAATCGAGATAAATCAAGCTAAATATTGTTATATAAAAATATTTTTGACAAAAAATATCAAAATTATCTTTACAAAATATAAATTTTAATATATAATATATTAAAGAGTTGTTTTTAAGTAGGGATAATTTAGTTTTTAATTTATTATAAAATATTAGGAGTTGATTGTATGTTTAAAGTTTTATTTAATATTCCGGTTGATAGTTATGTTCATATTATATCAAGAGTTATAGTTAGATGTGTACAGTGTTTATTATTTGTTAGTCTTGCGACTAAGACTTTAAATCCTAGAGATTTTAAAAATTATAAATTTTATAAGATAATATCAACGGTTGGTTTAATAATATTAACAGTTGCAGTTTATTTATTTGGATCTCAATATTTTTCTTATTCTTATATAAATTTTATATTTGTGTTTTTGTGTATGATTTTTTCTTCGATGTTTTTTAGAAATAATATAATACAAAATCAAATAATAATTTTTATATATTTTATAGCTTTCAGTGCGGTATCTTATATTACTTATAATAGCTATAATATATTAGGAGTAGCTTATGGTTTATCAGGAGTTTTAAATAATATAATTCCAGCGACGGGATCAATTTTTTTAGCGTATATAATATCATCGTTTTTGTTGCCAAAATTAATATGTTTTAATAATAATAAATTTAATACAGATATTATATTATTTATTTTATCGTTTGTTGGATTTTTATGTTTATCGTTTAGATCAGTTAATAATAATTTATTAATATCAGCTTTTATGTGTTTGGTTTTAACTTTAGTTATGTCAGGTTTAAGAACAAGAAAAATAAAAACAACTCAAAAATTAATAAAAAATTAAATTAAGAAAATAATTTATAAAAACAAAAAACTACAAAGAAAGTAAAAGTGTCTCTAAAACAGATCGAATATAACTTTTTTTGTAGTTTTTATTTATAGTTTTTATTTTTGGTTCTATAATAAATGTTGGGGTGTAGCAAGAATAGAGC
>JAGAUG010000083.1 GCA_017828935.1 Oscillospiraceae bacterium
ATTTATTAATATTATTATTTAATAATATCTCGGGAGCACCTAAAACCAAATTTATATTATTTTTAAAATTAATCCCACTCCACTTTCTATCTGAAGAAAAACAAACTAAATCTTGAACATCCCAGTTTTTTTTATTATCTATATTTTTATTTATATATTTTTTTAATCCTTCAACCGTTGACCCAATATCTTTTGTTGAGAGACAAAAATTATATAACATAAGCTCTATATTTATTAAATTATTATTATTAATCTTAATTATTTCGTCGACTTCTATCTCTCCTTGAGTCAATGTTCCTGTTTTATCTAAACAAAGAACATCTACTTTAGCGAGCGTCTCTAAACAAAATAAATCCTGGGTTAAAGTGTTTAATTTTATAAGCCTAATAACTCCAATCATCAGCGTTACACTTGTTAATAAAATTATCCCCTCAGGGATCATTCCAATAACAGAAGCAACGGTAAAAACAACCGAATCCTTTATATTATTATGTAACCAAAAATATTCTTTATAAAATCTTAAAACCCCAACTGGAATAATTACTACAGCAACTATCTTAACTACTGTATTAATATATTTCATAATTTCAGATTTGTTTTTTGTATTTTTATATTGACCAACGTCAGTTAATATTTTTGATACATAAGTTTTTTCGCCAACGCTTTGAACACAAGCTTTACAACTTCCCGAAACAACAAAGCTACCTGAAATTAATTTATCACCCTGTTTTTTTAAAACTAAGTCTGACTCGCCCGTTATTAAAGATTCGTTAACTTCGACAAAACCGTCTTTAACAATCGCGTCCGCAACGATTTGATTTCCAGAATTTAAAATAATAATATCATCTAAGACAATCTCAGATATATCTATCTCTTCTTGATTTCCGTCTCTAATAACTATCGCTTTCGGCTGAGAAACAATAGAAAGCTTTTTTATAATACTTCTAACTTTAATTTCTTGAGCAATCCCGATAAAAATATTACAAATAACTACCCCTATAAAAAAAACGTTTTTTATCTCTCCGACAGCTAAAACAAATATAGCTAAAACAAAATTTAAAATATTAAAATAAGTAAATATATTACTGACTAAAATTTGCCCTGTAGTCTTAAACTTCGGTTTTACGTTATAATTAAATAAGCCTTTTTCTTTTCTTGTCTTAACCTGATCTTTAGTTAGACCAATATTTATATTTATATCTGTATTATTATTATATATATTATATTTTTTAAAATCTTGCTTTTTTTGCATCTAATTTCACCTATTATATATTATATATATTTTAACTCGAACGCAAGTCTTTTATCGCTATAATATTATATCCGTCGTCTATTTTTTTTAAAATATATTTCATATATTTTACAGGCCTCATCTCGTTATTTTTTTCATCAACATAAGTTTGCCAAACATCAGCTGGTCTAATATATCCTACGGTTAATATATATATTTTTTTGTTTTTATTTATTTTTTTTACATATGGACTATAAACACCAAATTGATCATACATAGGAACTGTGTATGTTTGACTTTTTTTGTCGTAAATATAATTATTCATAAATCCGTCACCAAACGTTTGGTGTTTTATTTTTATTTTACTTCCAAAAAGAGACGCTAAACTTACGTCAACGTCGCTAACAGGAACAATAAGAGTATTATATCTTTCGTTTAGATATTTTTCTTTTCCGTTGTTTATAAAAGCCGCCCAAATAGCCGATCTTAGAATCGAAATTTTATCAACTGTCTTAATATTATCAAACGGAACCGGATCAAACATCAAAACCGGTAATATATATTTTTCAAATTTTTCTTTTTCGCTAGCTCGAGTTATTATTCTAACAGTACTAGTGTATAAAGTTTTAAAACTAACAATTACGCCAACAAACGAAAAAAACATAATCGCTAACCCAAGTAACGTTACTGCTCTTTTTTTATTAAATATTTTATTAAATTTTATATTTTTTATTTTATAATAATAATTATCTTGTTTTAAATTTTCTTGAACCGTATTATCTATATTCTTATTATCTGTCATCTCAGTTATAAGCTCCTAGTTTAATATTTTATTATAACTTAAAATCATAATAACTGCTTTGTTATTAATTACAGAAATAAATCCGTCTTTTAGAGTTGCTTCCAAAATTGAGTCGTCAAGAAAAAAAATTTTAATTGGCCCGTTTTTTATCGCAGCGATATAATTAACATGATTTTTTAATATCCCGACATCTCCTTCTGTAGTCCTAACAATAATTTTCTTTACTTCTTGGTCTATTACAATTTCGTCAGGAGTCAATATTTTTAAGATAAACCCAGTCAAACTAATCACTCTTTCTGAATATTTTATAATATAAAATTTTATTGTTGACTTGCTTTATATTTTTCTAATACTTCGTCTATAGTCCCAACAAATAAAAACAAAGATTCCGGTATCTCGTCATGCTTGCCTTCTATAATTTCTTTAAAGCCTCTAACTGTTTCTTTGATAGAAACAAACTTGCCTTCCATTCCTGTAAACTCTTGAGCAACAGAAAAAGGCTGAGATAAAAACTTTTGTATTTTTCTTGCTCTATAAACAATTGTCTTATCTTCGTCTGAAAGTTCGTCGATTCCTAAGATCGCGATTATATCTTGTAATTCTTTATATTTTTGAAGCATCGCCTGAACTTTTCTAGCAACTTCGTAGTGTTCTTTACCTACTATTTCTTCTGTTAGAACTCTAGAAGTCGAATCAAGCGGATCAACAGCTGGATAGATCCCAAGCGACGATATATTTCTAGATAAAACAGTTGTCGCGTCAAGATGTGTAAAAGTTGTCGCCGGAGCTGGATCTGTTAAATCGTCAGCTGGAACATAAATAGCCTGAACCGACGTTATAGAGCCTTTTTTAGTCGAAGTAATTCTCTCTTGAAGTTCTCCCATCTCTGTCGCCAAAGTCGGCTGATACCCAACAGCAGAAGGCATCCGCCCTAAAAGGGCAGAAACTTCTGAGCCCGCTTGAGTAAATCTAAAAATATTGTCTATAAATAATAAAACATCTTGTTTTTCTTCGTCTCTAAAATATTCTGCCATCGTCAAACCTGAAAGAGCAACTCTCATCCTAGCTCCTGGAGGCTCGTTCATTTGACCGTAAACAAGCGCTGTCTTTTCGATAACTCCCGACTCTTTCATCTCGTTATAAAGATCGTTTCCTTCTCTTGTTCTCTCTCCAACGCCGGTAAAAACAGAAATTCCTCCCTGTTGCTTAGCTATATTATTAATTAATTCCATTATTAATACTGTCTTTCCAACTCCAGCGCCACCAAATAAACCTATCTTTCCACCCTTAGCGTAAGGCGCTATTAAATCTATAACTTTGATTCCTGTTTCTAAAATTTCTGTTGTTGCTTCCTGTTCTTGAAAAGATGGCGCTTTTTGGTGAATTGACAATCTTTTTTCTGGCAACGGCCTACTAATTTCGTCGATTCCGTCTATTGGCTCACCTAAAACATTAAAAATTCTTCCTAAAGTTTCGCGCCCAACCGGAACACTAATTGGCGAGCCCGTATCGACAGCTTCTAATCCCCTAATTAACCCGTCAGTTGAATGCATCGATATACATCTAACAACGTCTTCTCCTATGTGCTGAGCAACTTCAGCTACAATAGTTTTACCGTTATTATTTATTTTAATAGCGTTTAATAATTGTGGCAACTTATTATTTTCGAATCTAATATCTATAACTGGTCCAATTATTTGAACAACCTTACCTATATTATTTTCTTGTTTCATAAATATCTCCTAAAATTTATTAATTTATAAAAATAATTAAAATTATATTAAATCGCTCTTGCACCCGCTGAAATTTCTGTAATTTCTTGAGTAATACTAGATTGACGCGCTTTATTAAACATAACATCAAGATCTTTTAACATCTCTTTTGCGTTCTTACTCGCTGATTCCATCGCCATCCTTCGCGAACCCTGTTCTGACGCGAAAGATTTAACTACAGCACCGTACAAAATTCCTGTAATATACTGAGGCACAATCATATCTAATACAGCTCCTGGCGACGGATCATAAATAACATTCTTGTTTTTTATATTATTAAAATCACTAAAATCACTAAAATCAAGTGGAAGTATTTTTTTTATAACTGGCTTTTGAGCCAACACAGAAACAAAATCAGTAAATATAATACTAAGTTCTTGAAACTGATTATTTAAAAATCCGTCTATAAGTTTTTTTGAAATCTCAAAAGCTAAATCTATATTAAAATTTTCTAACAGACCTTCGTGTTTATAATATAAATCATAATCTGTTTTCTTAAAAAAATCAGTAGACTTTTTAGAAATCGAAGCTATCAAAATATTATTTTTATTATATTTTAGTAGCTCGCTTTGAGCCGTTCTTAAAATATTCCCGTTGTAACTTCCAGCTAGACCTTTATCTCCAGCGATAATAACATAACATCTTTTTTTTATAATATTATTTTTTAAAAATATATTATTTAAGTTTTTATCAAGACAAGAAATATTTTTTATAGTATTATAAATTTCATCAAAAAAAGGCGCAGTTTTACTAACTTGCTCCTTGCTTTTTCTTAATTTTGAGAAAGCAACAAGTTCCATCGCCTTTGTTATTTTCATCGTATTTTCTATTGTTTTCTTTCGCCTTTTTATATCTTTTACTCCCACCATAATCTAAAAATTTCGCTCCTATTTTGATTATAAAAATAATTTTTTGAATTTTTCTATTGATTCAATAAGTAAGTTCTCAGTTTCTTTTGTTAAATCGCCTGTATTCGAAATAGACTCAAATATTTGTTTATAATTATTATTAATATAATTTATAAAATCATATTGAAAATCACAGATTTTATTAATATCGATATCTAATAAAAAATTATTAACGGCTAAATATATAATAACAACCTGATGTTCGATCTTCATCGGAGAATTCTTAGGTTGCTTTAAAATTTCTACTATCCTCTTGCCTTTCTCGAGTTGTAATTTCGTATCTTTATCTAAGTCAGAGCTAAACTGAGCGAACGCTTGAAGTTCCATATATTGAGAATAAGCTAGCTTTAAGCTCCCCGCCATTTTTTTTATAGCTTTTATTTGAGCGTTTCCTCCAACACGAGAAACTGAAATTCCTGGGTTAATAGCTGGTCTTACTCCAGAATAAAACAACTCTGATTCTAAAAAAATCTGACCATCAGTTATAGAAATAATATTCGTCGGAATATAATCTGAAACGTCTCCGGCTTGAGTTTCGACAATAGGTAAGGCCGTTAGCGAACCGGCTCCTAATTTATCGCTAAGTTTCGTTGCTCTTTCTAATAGTCTTGAATGTAAATAAAAAATATCTCCGGGGTAAGCTTCTCGACCAGGTGGTCTTTTTAAAAGCAACGACAAAGCCCTATAAGCAACTGCGTGCTTAGACAAGTCGTCGTAAACACAAAGAACGTCTTTACCCTGATACATAAAATATTCCCCCATCGAACATCCTGTATAAGGCGCAATATATTGAAGTGGCGTCAAATCAGAAGCTGTCGAAGCAACAATAATAGTATACTTCATAGCGTCGTTATCTTCTAAAGTTTTTACGATTTCAGCAATAGTAGACTGTTTTTGGCCTATAGCAACATAGATACAAATTACGTTTTTGTCTTTTTGATTTATAATCGTATCTATCGCAATCGAACTCTTTCCAGTTTGTCTATCTCCGATAATTAATTCTCTTTGGCCTTTCCCGATTGGGATCATAACATCGACTGCTTTGATACCTGTTTGAAGTGGTTGACGAACCGGCTGTCTATCTATAATTCCAGGGGCAACTGACTCAATATTTCTATATTCAGAAGCTTCTATCTTACCTTTTCCGTCGATCGGAACCCCAAGACCGTTTACAACTCGACCAAGTAAAGCCTCTCCAACCGGAACTGAGACGATCTTATTGGTTCTCTTGATTAAACAACCTTCTTTGATATTTTCGTTATATCCAAACAAAACAGCTCCAACAGCGTTTTCTTCGAGATTCATCGCCATCGCCAAAACTCCGCCCGGAGCTTCTAGAAGTTCACCTGTCATACAATCATCTAGACCATATATAGTAGCAATCCCGTCCCCAACGCTTGTTATAGTCCCAATATCTGTCATCTTAGCTTTGTTTTCATATTTTTTTATTTGTTGTTTAATAACACTTATTATTTCATCAGATCTTATTTCCAAGCTCTATTTTCACCCCGTTATAATTAATATTTTTATATTAAATAATTTTTTCGACTATTAATTTTTTTATATTTGCTAATTTATTGCTAACACTCATATTATATAATTTATCGTCAGATTCGATAATAACGCCTCCGATTATTTTTTTATCAACAATAAAATCAGCAATAATTTTTTTATTAAATAATTTTTCAGATTTTAAAATAATATCTTTTTTTTCTAGATCATCTAAATCAATCGCAGAAATTATTTTTATTAATTTTATATTATTTTTTTTATAATATAATTTTTTATATTTATCAATTATTTTAAATATAAGCGAAATTCTATTATTATTAATTAATATTTTTATAAAATTAATTATATATATATTTAATTTATTTTTAAAAATCTCGTCAATTATTTTTGTTTTTTCTAACTTATTTATCGTCGGAACTTTTAAGATATTTACTAAATCTAAATTTTTATTAAATATATCCTGAACAAAACAAATTTGGTCAAACAAAATTTTTTCTAAATTTTCTTCTTGAGAGACTTGATAAAGACTATTTACATAAGTTTTTATTATTTTTTCGTAACTACTCATCTTTCGCTCGCCTCGTCAAAAAACTTATCTATAATTTTTTTGTGATCGTCTAGACTAATTTCTTTTTTGAGAACTTCAGCCGCCATCAAAACAGCTATATCAGCAACTTCGTCCTTAATATTATTAATCGCTTTTTTAGACTCTAGCTCAATTTGTTTATTAGCTTTATTAATTAAATTGCTCGCTTTATCTCTTGCTTCGTTTATAATCTCGTTATATTTTTCAGTTGCTCTAACTTTAGCGCTATCGATAATTTCTAAAGCCTCTTGATTAGAATTATTAATTTTGTTTTCGTAGTCTTTTTTAAGATCAGTCGCTTCTTCTAAAGTCTTATTAGCTCTATCATAATCTTGTTTTATTTCCGACTTTCTGTCGTTTATTATTTTATTAACAGGACCGAATAAAAATTTTTTTATTATCTTATAAAGTATCAACGTATTAATTAAATTAAAAATTATAGTCCATTTGTCAATAGACAAAAAACTTAAATACTCTCCCGGTGATACCATATATTAAAAAACTCCTTAATAAAATTAAAAAATATAAAGTTATAAAAATTAGCCCAACATGTTAACTAGCGGATTTAAATATAATAATATCATAGCAACAACTAGGCCATAGATTCCTGTTGTCTCAGCTATAGCCGCACCTAAAAGTAAGTTTTTTGTAATCAACGAAGAAGCTTCTGGCTGGCGAGCTACTGCTTCGACCGCCTTTCCAGCTGCGTACCCTTGACCAATTCCTGGGCCAACACCCGCTATCATAGCTATTCCTGCTCCAACAGCTGAAGCTGCTAATACTATTGCTCTTTCTAACATCATAAAACAACATCCTTTCGAATTTTAAAATTAAAATATATATTATTTTTTATATTATTTTTTA
>JAGAUG010000084.1 GCA_017828935.1 Oscillospiraceae bacterium
AATAAAAAAAATAGTTATTTCTAAAAAATATATAGAAACCAAAGATAAGACAGACTTAGAAATAAGTTATTAAATCTAAATAAAATTTTTATTATGAATTATGTACCTTGATATTATATAAAATTTATATAATATAGGGTATATAATTTGTGTTTATTATATAAAAATAAAATTTAATTAAAGTCTAAAATATAGGTGCAATTAGATGAAAAAAAATACAAAAAATACATACGATAAAATTCCTGTTATAACTTTGAGAGGCGCTGTAATCTTTCCAGGTAGCAAAATGCACTTTGATATTATAAGACGACAATCTATTTTGGCACTTGAGAAGGCTATTAAACAAGATCAAAAAGTTTTTTTTGTTACTCAAAAAGATTTCACTGTTGAAGAGCCAGATGTTGACGAAATATATGACGTTGGTGTTATAGCTAATATATTACAGATGACTAGAATTGACAGCGAAGAAATTAAAATTTTAATAGAAATACAAGAAAAAGCAAAAATTATTGATATTCAAAAAACAAATGGTTTTTTTGAAGCAAGCGTCGAGATAATAAAAAATAATAAATATAAATCAGATATTTTTTTAGAAGGACTCATTAAGACAGCAAAAGATCTTTTTGGCAGGTATTGTGGTTTAATTAAAAATATGCCAGAAGAAGTTGTTATGTCGATAATGAACTCTGATGATCCTATTTTTGTTGTCGAAAGTATAGCTTCTAACACGATGATCAATATCGACGTTAAACAGGAAATTTTAGTTAGTTGTGACGTTGTTGAAAAAATAGAATTATTAGTTGAGGAACTTAGCTATGAATTTGATTTGATGTTGATCGAAAAAGACGTTTTAGATAAGCTTCACAGTAAAATAGACCAAAGCCAAAGAGAATATTATCTAAGAGAACAGATGAAAATTATTTCTCAGGAACTCGGAGAAGATATACCATTAGAAGAAAAATATAAATATCAGGATAAAATCGATAAATTAAAGATTAAAGACAAAGAGATAAAAAATAAATTACTTGACGAAGTTGATAAACTCTCTAGACTGCCTTATAATTCTCCAGAATCGTCGATTATAAAAACTTATTTAGATACTTGCTTGGGTTTACCCTGGAATAAAGTTTCGAAAGACAGAATAGATATCGAAAAATCAAAAAAGATTTTAGATAAAGACCACTACGGTTTAGAAGACGTTAAAGAAAGAATATTAGAATTTTTATCTGTTGTTCAGCTCAAAAAAGAGGTTAATGGATTAGTTTTGTGTTTGTGTGGACCTCCAGGAGTTGGAAAGACGTCTATTGCTAAATCTATAGCTAAAACTGTAAATCGAAAGTTCGCTCAAATATCTTTAGGTGGCGTTAAAGACGAAAGCGATATTAGAGGTCACAGAAAAACTTATATAGGGTCGATGCCTGGTAGAATTATTAACGCTATTAAAACAGCGGGAGTTAAAAATCCGTTGATTTTATTAGACGAAATAGATAAGATGTCTAGCGATTTTAGAGGCGACCCAGCGTCGGCGATGTTAGAAGTTTTAGACATCGAACAAAATAAAAATTTTGTTGATCATTATTTAGAGATACCGTTTGATTAAAGTAATGTTTTGTTTATTGCGACAGCTAACGATAAATATTCGATACCGGCGCCGCTTTTAGACAGGATGGAAATTATAGATATAACAAGCTATACAGAAAACGAAAAGTTTAACATCGCTAAAAATCATCTTGTTTCTAAGCAAATTAAATTAAATGCACTTTCTTCTCAAGACGTAAAAATTAGCGATCAAGCTATTTTAGAAATAATAAATTATTATACAGCTGAATCAGGTGTTAGAGAGCTCGAAAGAAAGATTGCTAGAATTTTAAGAAAAATCGCCAAGAAAAAATTAGATTCTAGTTTAGATTCTAATAAAAAAACAATAATTACAGACAAAAATTTGATTGAATATCTGGGACCTAGGAAGTTTAAAGCAAATAAGCTTTTAGACAAAAACGAAATAGGAATCGCCACTGGGCTTGCGTGGACAAGTGTCGGTGGAGAAGTGATGCATATAGAAGTTTCGGCGCTTAGCGGTAGCGGAAAAATAGAACTTACTGGAAACTTAGGCGATGTTATGAAAGAATCGGCAAGGACTGCTATAAGCTACGTTAGAAGTCGATCAAAAGATTTCGGAATCGACGAAGATTTTTATAAAAATAAAGATATACACATACATGCTCCTGAGGGAGGAATTCCCAAAGATGGACCGTCGGCAGGAGTAACGATCTGTACAGCACTTGTTTCGGAACTTACTAAAAAGCCGGTAAAAAAAGATATCGCAATGACAGGAGAGATTACACTAAGAGGGCGTGTGTTACCTATTGGAGGTCTAAAAGAAAAAACAATGGCGGCGTATAATACAGGTGTAAAAACTGTTTTTATTCCGAAAGAAAACGAGCCTGATTTATACGAGATAGATCCGGTTGTTAGAGAGTCTGTTAAATTTATTGCAGTAGACAAAATCGAAAGTATTTTAAACGAAGTTTTAATTTAAAATATTTTAAATATATTTTTAGGAGAAAGATTTACTATGTTAGATATAAAAATTTCGAATTTATTAAACGATCAAATAAATAAAGAGTTATATTCGGCTTATCTTTATTTGTATTTTTCTAATTACTATGAAGAACAGGGTTTAAGTGGATTTGCTAACTGGTATCGAATTCAAGCTCAAGAAGAAAGAGATCACGCGATGTTGATGAGACAATATTTGTTAAACAACTCAGAGAAAGTAATTTTAAAGCAAATTGACGAGCCCAAGATAGAACTTAAAAAAAATATAGACGCTTTAAAGGCGGGATTAGATCACGAGAAGTATGTAACTGAACTTATTAATAATATATATTTAGTAGCTTATGAAATTAAAGATTTTAGGACGATGCAGTTTTTAGATTGGTTTGTTAAAGAACAGGGCGAAGAAGAAACTAACGCTGATAACCTAGTAAAAAAGATGGAAATGTTTGGAGATGACGCAAAGAGTTTGTATTTACTTGATCAAGAGTTAGCTTCAAGATTATATTCAGCACCATCGTTAGTTTTATAAATTGGTTCTTTGTCAAGAGCTCAGGTGGAAAATTCTGTAAATAGTTTTTTGTGAGGTAGTATGTAAATCTATACTGCCTTTTTTTGTTGTCTGTATTTGAGCTCTATTCTTTTACATCCCAACATTTATTATAGAGCCATTTATTATAGAGCCTAAATTCAAAAGTTAGAAGCTTCTGGCATGGGAGCGCCGAAAAGCAAGAGCAAATATTTTAAGCTTACTAGAACTAAATAAAAATTCTAGTAAGCTTTTTTTGAATTTTAAAATATATACTAAACAAAAGATAAATTAATATTTTGATTTGAAAAATCAGTCTCAATTAGTTTTTCGCTATTGAACGGAGAATAACACCAATAATCTATATGTTTGTCTCTAACAAAATATTCTGGTGGTGAATTTTTATATATTTCATCAAAAGAATCTACGATAATCAACTTAACTTTCATTTTGTCGGGAATCAAATTTTTTATAAAAACACTTGCTTGTTGACCAGGAAAGACGTTATCTTTTGGTTCTGCGAGTCCAGCTAGATTCGGAGTAAGCTCTACAAAAATTCCGTAATTTTCAATTGATCTAATAACGCCAGCGACAGTTTCTCCGACTTCAAATAAATTAGCGTTCTCTTCCCAAGTCCCAAGTAATTCTTTGTGAGATAAACAAACCCGACCCAAATTATCTATTGATTTAACAACAGCTTTTATATTATCTCCAACGCGAAACCGATCTGTTGGGTGACTTATTCTAGAAACTGAGATAGCGTCTATTGGTAATAGCGAAGCAACTCCACATCCTATATCAACAAAGCATCCAAAAGCTTCGATATGGGTGATCTTAGCGTCAATAATATCGCCAGGTTTTAAGCCAGATATATAATTAGATATACATTCTTCTTGTAATATTTTTCTAGATAATATAGCGTAAGGCTCTTCGTTTACCGGTGAAACAATATTTGTTATTTTAAACAAAACAGGTTTATTAACTTTCGATATTATCGCTATATCTTTTGTTGTTCCTTCTAAGATTCCAATCGCGACTTCTTCTCTCGGGATAATACCTTTGATACAACCCAAGTCTACGATTAGATTATGTGTACTATCACAAACAATTGCGTGAGCTTCTAAAGTTTTTTTAGTTTGAAAAGCGTCATATAAAGTTTGTAAGTTCTTTAAATAATATTTATTTGATGGAGTGTCTATTATCCAGCCTTCTGGGTAATATGTTGACATATAAAAACCTCCTAATTTATTAATAGCCATTTTTTTATTAACTCATACTATATATATCTATGACTCAAATATTTTGATTATGTTATTTGTTTTTTATATTTGTTTTTTATTTCGACATAATATTTTATAGCCTAGCATTATAATTAAATAAGAAGTTCTCTGGAGCGAGGGCTCCAGAATTAATAATTAGCCTAGCATTATAATTAAATAAAATTAATAAATAATAAATTTAAAATTAGGATGTGAAAGCAATGTGACGATATATATAGATATATTAATAATAACTAATATAATAATAAATTATTTTTTATTATTACTAACAACAAAATTTTGTTTATATAAACCAAAACGAAAAAATATTTTACTAGCTTCTATAGTTGGAGGAATATATTCTTTAGTTAATTTATTACCTGAACTTTCGTTTATTTTTATTTTTTTATTAAAATTAATATCGTGTTTTATTATGACATTAATTTTATTTGAATTTAAAAATAAAAATTTATTAAAAAATTACTATATTTTTTTTATAATTAATTTTATATTTTCTGGTCTTATGATGACTTTTTGGTTTTTTATTTCGCCAGTTGGGATGAATATAAATAACGGTGTTGTTTATTTTAATATTTCGACGATTACTTTAATTATATCGATATTGATAGCCTATATAATAATAAATATTTTTGTATTAATAACAAAAAAAGTTCCAATAGAAATAAAAGATTATTTAGTCGAAGTTTATATTAATAATCAAAAAATAAAATTAAAAGGCTTTGTCGATACCGGAAACTTTCTATGTGATATTTTTTCGGCGACGCCAGTTGTAATTTGTAAGTTTGATTCGATTTCTAGTATCTTACCGACAGATATAAAAAAAATTATTTTAAATAATAATATAAATAATATAAATTTTATATCTAAATATAATCTAAGATTAATACCTTATAAGACAATATCTAATCAAGAATTTATTATAGCTCTAAGACCAGAAAAGTTTGTTTTAATTAATAATAATAAATATATAAATATAAACGATGTCTATATCGGTCTAGTTTTAGATACAGATTTATTAAATAAAAACTATGATATTATCTTAAATCCTAGGCTCATAAAATAAAAATATAATTAAAAAATATAGGAGGTTTTATCTTGAAAAAAATTTTTTTAAAACTTATAAATTTTATAATAAAAAAATTAAAAAAACTAAACGGAATATATTATATTAACTCTCCAGACGTTTTACCAGCGCCTCTATCAAAAGAAGAAGAGACAGAAATTTTTTTAAGATTAGAAAAAAACGACGAAAGAGCGAAGCAAAAATTAATAGTTCATAATTTAAGATTAGTTGTTTATATCGCGAAAAAGTTTGAATCTACAGGTATTTGTATCGACGATTTAATTTCAATCGGAACTATTGGTTTAATTAAAGCTGTTAATACTTTTTGTCCGAGTAAAAATATTAAACTTGCGACGTACGCTTCTAGATGTATCGAAAACGAAATTTTAATGCACTTGAGAAAAGTTCAGTCTAGTAAGAACGATATTTCTATCGATGAACCTCTTAACGTTGATTGGGACGGAAACGAGCTATTATTATCTGATATTCTAGGAACAGACGAAAATATTGTTAATTATAATATAGAACTCGACGTGGAGAAAAATATACTTATTTCGGCGATTAATCGTTTAGACCAAAGAGAGCGAAATATTATGAATCTTCGATTTGGGCTCCAAAATAATAACGAACATACTCAAAAAGAAGTCGCTGATATGATCGGGATTTCTCAGTCTTATATTTCAAGAATCGAAAAACGAGTAATAAAAAAATTAAAAAAAGATCTAGAAAAAGTAATCTGATGAATTGACTCCTTTTTTTTGTTAATACTTATAATATAAGATAAAGATTTGATAGAGCTAAAGAAGGAGAACTTTGTTGGGATGTTTATAAATAAAGTTGAAATATGTGGTGTTAATACGACCCAGTTGACAGTCTTAAAAGAAAAAGAAAAAGAGAAACTACTACGCGAAGCTAAAAACGGAAGTAAAGAAGCTCGAGAAAAATTAGTAAACGGAAATTTAAGATTGGTTTTAAGTATAGTTCAAAAATTTAATAATCGCGGAGAAAACTTAGATGATTTATTTCAAGTTGGTTGTATTGGCCTAATAAAATCAATCGATAATTTTGATATAAACCAAAACGTAAGGTTTTCGACGTACGCTGTTCCGATGATTATCGGAGAGATAAGAAGATATCTAAGAGATAATAACTCTGTTAGAGTTAGTCGCTCTATGAAAGATATTGCTTATAAGGCGATGCAAGTAAAAGAAAATTTAATAAATAATAATTCAAAAGAACCGACAATCGAAGAAATCGCGAAAGAGATGGGTGTAAACAAAGAAGACGTTGTTTTAGCGCTAGAATCAATCGTTGATCCAGTTTCTTTATATGATCCTATTTTTTCTGACGGTGGCGATACAATATATGTAATGGATCAAGTTGGAGATAAAAACGACGACAAAAATTGGTTAGCTGAAATCGCAATAAAAGAAGCGATTGAAAAACTCGGTGAGCGAGAGAAAACTATATTATCGCTGAGATTCTTTAAAGGCAAGACTCAAATGGAAGTTGCTCAAGAGATAGGGATCTCTCAAGCGCAAGTTTCTAGACTAGAAAAAGGCGCTTTAGATCAAATAAAAAGCGCCAATAAATAATTTTTTTATTTTATATTTTTAGTGATTGAAATAATTTCTGTTAATTTTTTATTTTATAATTTATTTTAACAGAAATTCAATCGCTTTTTTGTTATTTTTCTTAATATTAATTATATAAATAAATATTTTTTTATTATAATACTATAAAATTATTATAAAACTATTGATTTTTTTTTTTTTTTAAATATAATAAAATATATAAGATAACTAGTGAATTTATAACTATATTTTTGGCAAAAAATAACTTTTTTTAATTAATATTTTGTTTTTGTTATTTTGTGAGGTTAATTTTATGAAAATAAATAATAAAAAACTAGATTTATATAATCGTTATTTTAACGAAACAGATTTTGATTTAGCTTATAATAATAATAACGAATATTTAGAAGATCTTAGGTGTTTAGTTGATCTGTATATAAATTCGATTTTTAAGATAAGACAAGCTAATTTTAAAGAAAATACAAATTATTTAGGTCTAAGAGGAATTGTTATTACAGACGCCGAAGTTGATAGCGCTGTTTGCTCTTCGATGGTCGATAAAAAAAATATAAAAGTCGACGAAGATATTAAACAAAGTATAATTTTTAGTTTTAAACACATAAACAATCGAGTAAGTCTTAGTAATTTTAATATAAGATTAGAAAGCTTTTTTAAAAAACACGATTGTAATTTTGTTACTAGACTTGCTATTATATTTTCTTTAGTTTCGGAGCTAGACAGAAAATACGAAAGATTATTTGGATATCTTCAAGACGATAATACTGTAAAAAAACCTACATTAGGGTTAATTTTTACAGCGGTCTTAATTACTAACGATATAAGTTTAGATCAGGCTTTAGAGCTATTAGATAATAAAATTACAAGTTTGATTTTTGATGATATAAATTCTTATGAGCTACCTTGTTTTTTATCTAAGGGTCTAAAAATAAGAAAGCTACCGGTAGATTTTTTTATGGACGTGTCGTATGATAGTTTTGTTCAATCGACGATTTGTCAAACTTTTTTTATAGATAAAGATTTAGATAAAGATTTAGACGATATTATTATTCATCAAGATCTTCAAGAAAAATTATTTTTAGAAACACAAAAAATTTTAGATAGTAATTTAAAAAATAATATTATTCATCTGTATGGGCCGCCGGGTTCGGGTAAGAAATTACATATAAAACATATTGCTAAAAAACTAAATAAAATAATTTTATTTGTAGATTTAAAATATATTTCGATGTTTGATTCAAGAGTTTTTAATTTATTATCTAATGTTTATATTAGCGCGTTTTTAAACGACGGTTTAATATGTTTTTATAACAGCGATTTTAATAGCAATCGACAGATTAATTTAGAGTTTATATTACACGACGTTTTTAGATATTTTGATTTAATATTCTTGTTAAACCAAAGTCCTAAGTATTTAGGGGAATCGTCGTATGAGTTCTTGCCTAGAGTTGATATTAAATTAGACTATCCGAGTGCTAGTGAGTCGACGATAATTTGGGAATATTATTCTAAAAAAATTAATATAGACTCTGGAATTAATTTTAAACAGATTAGCAATAAATTTAGATATACAGCCGGTCAAATAAAAGATATTTTATTAAAATCCCAAATAGAAATAAATATAAATATAGATCAAGATCAAGAACAAAAAAGTATTTTAGAAAATATTTTAGTGAAAAATTGTAGGGAATCGGCTTTTCATAATTTAGACAAGAGAGCTAGCTTAATTAAAAGTAATTTTAGTTTTGATGATCTAGTTTTAGACCAAGAACAAAAAAATATTTTGATGAGCGCTTGTAATTATATTAAATTTAAAGATATTGTCTTTGAAGATTGGGGGTTTAATTCAAAAGTCCCTTACGGAAAGGGTCTTAGTGTTTTATTATATGGTCCGCCGGGAACTGGTAAGACGATGGGGGCTCAAGTTATCGCTAACGAACTTGGTTTGTTGCTTTATAAAATTGATTTATCTCAGATTATAAATAAATATATCGGAGAGACAGAAAAAAATCTAAGCAATATTTTTTTAGAAGCTAAGAAGAGTAACGCTATTTTATTATTTGATGAAGCGGATTCGCTATTTGGTAAGAGAACAGACGTTAAAGACTCTAATGATAAAAATTCTAATAACGAAACTTCTTTTTTGCTTCAAAAGATGGAAGAGTATGACGGAGTTTCGATTTTGACGACAAATAAATTTAATAATTTTGATGACGCTTTTAGAAGGCGAATAAGATTTATAGTTAGTTTCCCGATGCCAGATATAAAGATGAGACGAGAACTTTGGAAAAAAGTGTTTCCAAAACAAGCGCCACTATCAAAAGATTTTGATGATTTATTTTTGGCTGAAAATTTTGAATTATCGGGAAGTAATATAAAATCGATAGCGATATTAGCTTCTTATTTGGCTGTTGCTGAAAGGTCTGAAATTAAGATGAAACATATATTATTGGCGCTTAAATATGAATCTCAAAAAACTGGAAAGATAGTTTCTAAAAAAGACTTTGGAGTTTACGGCGACGAATTTTAAAAATAATATAAAATAAAAAGAAAGCGAGAGATTAACTACTTGTTTAATTTTAAGAATTTTTTATTAGCTTTTAAAAAAAATAAAAATAATTTAGATTATAATTTAGATTATAATAAAGAGATAGTTGCTCAATATAAATTTGCTAGAAAGATGGCATATATAAAATCAAAATATCCAAATTTTCCTAATAGTGATTATGTTAGATTACTCGAAAAAGAAAGAGAAAAATATTAGTTTTTAAAATTATTTATTTTTTTCTGTGTTTGTGGTGTTTTGTTCAGGGCTAAAATTATTAAGAAAGGAGGTGAGTTAAAATGGGATTTTTTAGTAGTATGGCAAGAGGACTTGTTAATGGCGTTAAAACTATTGGTAGAGAAGTTTTTGAAAGCGTTTGTGATATGGGGGATGATATGGCCGGTGCTGGAATGGACGCTTATAATCAGGCCGAAGAAACAGGGTATAACGCTTATAACCAGGCCAGAGATCTGGGTAATGACACTTATAACCAGGCTAGAGGAGCAGGGTATAACGCTTATAACCAGGCTAGAGATATGGGGTATGGCGCTTATAACCAGGCTAGAGATATGGGATATAGCGCTTATAACCAGGCTAGAGATATGGGGTATGGCGCTTATAACCAAGCTAGAGATATGGGAACTAGCGCGCTTAACAGAGTTAAAGAAGCGGGTTCTGGTTCTGGATTTAGTTCGATGATGTCAGGGATGACGTCAAAGTTTTTAGGTGGTGTACCAAATTTTGATCCGGGAACGCTTAGCAGCTTAGCGATGTGTAAGCAATCGATGGAAAAATCGATGATGTTATTAAATCAGGTATATGAAAAAGCAAGTGGCAATTCAGATATTCAATAAATAAAATAATAAAAAATATTTTTTAAAAACTTAGGCGAATTCAAGCCTAAGTTTTTAATTTTTATAAAAACGCTTGACATATAACAAAAAATATATTTTTTGTTATATCTGGAGGAAATTTTTATGTATTTTATAAAAAAAATTAAATAATTTAAAAAATAATTTAAATATTAAATTACCAAAATTTGGTACGGGGGGGGGTACTAGTAGATATAAAAATATAATAATTTTTATTATATTTATACTAAGTATTAGTATTCGGTCTTTTGGAATACGCATTTCGACTATAAAATATATGTATGAAGGTAGTGTAATATGTGAAGAAACATTACCTGTGGGAAGTAGCTACACAGTGAAAGTTACGGTAAATAAGGATGATGTAACCTATTACTGCGATAGTGACGTTAGAGGTACACATATAACAGTACCTGAAGAGGGGATGACAATATATTGTTATAAGAAAGCGACTATAAAATATATGTATGAAAGTAATGTAATATGGAAAGAAGAAGTGGATATTGGTGAGGTTAAATTAAAAGAAACAGTTGAGATGTATGGTGAAGAATATAGTTTCGATTGGAAGGAAAATCTAGAAGATAAAAAATGTATTTCAATGGTTCAGGTACCACTAGAAGGAAAATCGGTGTATGCTAACGTAATTACTGTAAATCAAGATCTTAAGATTCCGGTTAGAGTTAAAATAAATTATGATCCGAGTAATAATTTAGAGAGTTGGGTTAGGGCTCATGTAAGACATAAATTTTATAGAAAATTAGGTGAGAATTCTTGGACTGTAATAGAAAAAGCTTCTCAGCCTACGCCGAGTATTAGTTTAGTGTCGACAAAGATCGGCGTCGACGGAACTAAAACCCAAGATTTTATATTTAGTTATACAGTTAAAGACGAACAAGACAGAAATAAAAAAAGTTTATATAAATTCGGGTTCGATAAAGAATATAAAGACGTTAAAGACGACAGCTCTAACTATGGAATGAAAGCTGGGAACGCGTTTATGACGTACATGAAACAAGACGTCGGCGGCGGAAAGAAATTATTTATAGATTACGATATAGATCCGAAACAAATATTAGAAAACTACGAAAATTATAATTCTGCGTCTTAATAAAATAAAAATTAAAAAGCTTATTAGAAAAATTAAAATTAATTCTAATAGGCTTTTTTAAAATAATAAAAATTTTAGATTTTTAGGGTCGATTTGCTTGAAAAATATAGAATATGTGCTATAATATAAATATGAAATGTGAAAGATGTAACAAAACAGATAGACAAATAAAAGTAGGAAAAACAAAATCAGGAAGTCAGCGTTACCAATGTAAATACTGCGGAAAAAAATATACGCCAAATCCCAAAATAAGAAGTTACAGTGAAGAAATAAGAAAACAGGCGATAAAACTATACATGGAAGGTAACAGCGGTAGAGCAGTTGGAAGAATATTGGGAATTAGCAAAAATACTTGTGTAATTTGGGTAAAAAAATACGCAAAAACAATTAAAGAAAAAAAGTCCCAAAACGAACGAGTAGAAGTGATAGAGCTGGACGAGCTTTTAGGATCGTAATTTTAAAAAAATATATTATAATTTAAGGATAATATTTTGTGAATAATAATATAAAAAAATATTTTGATGGCTTTAATAACGAAACAAAAGATCCGTCGCTAGACGCGATGGAATATTTTATGTTTGAATATAACAATTTCGAAAAAGATATGAATTTTATTCATATAGCGGGAACTAACGGAAAGGGTAGTTGCGCTCAGATTTTGAATAATATATTAATTAATAGTGGCCTTAATGTTGGAAAGTTTATTTCACCTCACTTAATAAATTATAACGAAAGGATAACTATAAACAATAACGAAATTTTTGATAGAGAAATAGAAGAGTTTATAAAAGAATTAGAGCCTAAAATAAAAAAATATAGTTTAAAAAACAAGACAAAAATAACTTTATTTGAGTTAGAAACGATAATGGCGCTATTATATTTTTATCGGAAAAATGCTGATATTATTATTTTAGAAACAGGTCTAGGTGGACTTTATGACTGTACTAATATAATAACACGCCCGATTGTTTCGATTGTAACTTCTGTTGGTCTAGACCACACTAATCTTTTGGGGTCGACGCTAACAGAGATAGCTTTTCAAAAAGCTGGAATAATAAAAAAAGATTCCCAGTCAATATTTATTGAACAAGAACAAGAAGTTAATAATATTTTTATTAATCAAGCTAAGAAAAAAAATAATAAATTTAATTTAATAAAACAAGACCAAATATTAAACTATAGATTTGATCTTGATTACCAGTATTTTGATTTTGAAAACTTAAAAGAAATAGCTGTTGGCTTAAAAGGTAAGGCTCAAATAAAAAACGCTGCGATTGCCATCAAGTGTTCTGAGATTTTAAACAAATCAGGATATAACATATCAGAGAAAAATATTAGAGACGGGATAAAAAATACATATCACAAAGCCAGATTTGAAATCATAAATAAAGAACCGCTTATAATATACGACGGCGCCCACAACGAACCGGCGATTAAGAATTTTTTAAATACGATAGATATGTATTATAAAAACAATAAAAGAGTATATATCGTTTCGATTTTGAGAACTAAAGATTATAAAAAAATTATAGAAATACTGATGAAAGATCAGGATGCGGAGTTTATTTTTACTTCGGGGTCGGCTAGAGAAAAAAAACTTTATGTTACCGGGGAAGAGCTATATAATACGGCTTTAAAATATAAAAAAAATCAAATTTTATCTTGGGGCGATTTATCACAGGTGATAAAAAATATAATAAAAAATAAATTAGAAAAAGTCTATTTTTGTGTAGGGAGTTTTTATATTTATCCAGACGTTATGGATCAAATAAATAAATAAAATTAGTATTTATTATTAAAAAAATTGGCTAGTTTTTCGATATTTTTAAGCGCTAGACTATCTTGGTTGGCTGGTATTATATCTGTATTAAAGCTACCAACAAGAGGGAATATATTACTAGCGCCAATTTGTTTTAAGATACAAGTTGATAAAGAATAAATTTTTTGAGGGTCGCTTTTTCCGCCGGAAACCAATATAATAGCGCCCTTTTTTTGTTTTGGTTTTATATTAAAAAAATATTTTTGGAATCTAGAACACAAGTCGAGAAGCTTACCTGTAAGTTGATTAAAATAGATCGGCGAAGCTATTAATATATTATCGGAGTTTTCGATATATTTATATATTTTAAACATCTCGTCGTTTATAGAACAACTTTGATTTTTTTTACAAAATCCGCAATCCAGGCAAGCAGATATATTTTCGTAGTATGTATCAATAATTTTTTTTTCGCCTAATAATTTATTAGCTAATAAATTAATTAGATAAATTGTATTACCATTTTTTTTTGGTGAACCGTTTAGAATTAGAGTTTTTATTATTAATCAGCTCGTTTCTTTTTTTAAAAATAAGTTTAAAATAAAAAAACTCAGAAATCAGGGGGGCTGATCTCTGAGGATTCGATTTAATTATTCAAGTGTCACTGACAAAGTAGGAAAACGGAGGCCTACCTGATTTTTCACGAATTCACAAATTTATGGAGATATGTAAAAAAATTTAAATTACCAAAATATAACCATGACACTTAAATACAAACAAATGGTGATCTGTACGGGAGTTGAACCCGTGTTACCGCCGTGAAAGGGCGGTGTCTTAACCACTTGACCAACGGACCAAAAATCTTATATTTCCATTATATCATGAATAATATTATTTGTCAACAAAAAAAACAAAAAAATATTTGTTTTTTTTTTGTTTAAAACCAACAAATATTTTTCAAGATCAAATTATCTAAAATTTTACTAAAAAAATTTTATAAAAACACTTGACTTGCAGCAAAAAATATATTATAATATAATAAAAAACATATTTTTTGTTTTATCAGGAGGAAATTTTTATGTATTTTATAAAAAAATTAAATAATTTAAA
>JAGAUG010000085.1 GCA_017828935.1 Oscillospiraceae bacterium
ATAATCAAATAAAAGTCTTAAAACGAACAGTATACGGTTATCGCAACTTTAATCGATTCAGAAAAAGAATACTACATATATTTTCCTACCGAAGCCGAAATAACAATGAAAAAGAGGTAGCATAACATAATACTACCTCACCAAAAACTATTTACAGGATTTTCCACCCCAACTCTTGACAAAGAACCAAAAAATAATTAAAACTAAAAACACTTTTGATTTAGAAATAAAAATCTAGATCAAGAGTGTTTTTTAAGATTTAGAGCCTAAAAAATAAAAAAATATTTTGTAATAAATATTGAAAGATTATAAATATATGATATAATTTAAATTATAGGAAATTTTTTAACGGGGTATATTTAATAATAGATCTAGGTTAATAAAAAAATGAAAAATAATAGGATTTTGGAGGTTTTTTATTATGTTGAGACCAGCAATGTATGATATTCTTAATAAAGATCAGTGTTATTATTCTTTTGTTATAGCTGTCGCTAAAAGAGCGAGAGAAATTGTTGACGAATATATGGAGCGAGGAGAAATCTTAGAAGAAAAATCAGTAGATATAGCTGTTAAAGAATTCGCTAAAAAAGATGTTACTTTTATTGAAAACTCTAAATAAAATTTTAATTTATGGATTTGAATAATATAGATGATTTGAGTTTTATTAAGATAGCTAAAGTTGCTATCGACGGAGCAGCTTATTATTTTGATAAATTATATGATTATATCGTTCCGATAGAAATTAAAGACGACGTTTTTGTTGGCCAAAGAGTCGCTGTACCGTTTGGTAAGGGAAATAAAAAAAAGATAGGTTTAATTTTAAAAATATTAGAATTTAAAAAGTCTGATTTTAATAGAGACGATAAAAGTTTATATTTTACTCCAACAGGCCTGGCAATAAAACCAATTTCTGATATAATAGATAAGCAAAAAGTTTTAAGCAAAGAGATGATAAAAATAATTTTTTGGCTTAAAAAAAATACTTTTTGTAAGTATTTTGATGCGCTTAAAGTCGTCTTACCGTCAGGATATAATATATCTTTAATAAAAAAATATAAAATAAATAAAGATATTATTAAAAAATTTTTTGATTATCTTAGCGAAGAAGAAAAAATATTAATTAATATTTTAGAAACAGAAAAAAATAAAAAAGATCAACTTACTGAACTTACGGTCGGAAGTTTAACAAAGACGCAGCAAAAGATTTTAAATAATTTAATATCTAAAAATATAATATCAGAAAACGATATTTTTAAAAGAAAGATCCAAGATAATAAAGCTTTAATGGTTAAGATCGACGATAAGTTTAATAATTTTATAGATAATATCGATAATAATTATAAACTTACTCAAAAACAAAGAAAAGTTATAAATTTTATCAACGAGTCTGAAGCAGCATCTGTCAAAGAAGTTTTGTATCTTTGCGGTGTTACTAGGTCTGTTTTAGATAACTTAAACAAAAAAAATATTTTAGGATATTTTGAAGTTGATGTCTATAAAAATAATATTAATAAAGATTTTATAAATCCTGATCAAGAGTTTAATTATAATATAAAATTAAACTTGGAACAAAAAAATGTTTTTGATAAATTAATTAATTTAATCGACAAAAAACAACCTGAATTTGCCTTGCTTCGCGGGATAACAGGTAGCGGAAAGACTGTAATATTTATTAGTTTAATAAAATATGTTATAAACAAAAACAAAAACGTTATATTACTTGTTCCGGAAATTTCTTTGACTCCCCAGATGATAGAAACTTTAAGAAAATATTTCGGGAATTTTATTGCTGTTTTACATAGCGGTCTTACTCTCTCTAGTAGACTTAGCGAGTGGAAAAGAATCAAAAACGGAGAAGCAAAGATAGTTGTGGGGACAAGATCAGCAATTTTCGCTCCTGTTGAAAATATAGGCTTAATTATTATGGACGAAGAACAGGAATCTAGCTATAAATCTGAAAATTCGCCGAGATATCACGCAAGAGATATAGCAAGCCTTCGGGCAAGCTATAATAACGCTTTGTTTTTGATGGCTTCCGCTACTCCTTGTGTTGAGACTTATTATAAAATCAAAAAAAATAAATTTAATATTTTTTATTTAAACAAAAGATATAATAATTCAAGATTACCAGATATATCTGTTATCGATATGAAAAAAGAAAAACAAAACGGTAATCTTTCGTTTTTTAGCGAAAAGCTTATATTATCGCTAGAAGATAATTTAAATAAAAAAAATCAGTCGATTATTTTTATTAATAGACGGGGCTATAATACTGTGATAAAATGTGAAGAGTGCGGTAGTACTCAAAACTGTCCAAACTGTAGTATTGCGCTAACTTATCATAGAACTAATAATAAATTAATTTGTCATTACTGTGGATTTACAAAAAACATTATAAAAAAGTGCGATAATTGCGGAAGTGTATATCTAAAATACGACGGGGTTGGTACACAAAAAATAGAATCTCAATTAGAAGATATATTCCCAAAAGCGAGAATCTTGAGGCTCGATTCAGATACAATCGTAACTAGATATTCTTATGATAAATATTTTACAGAGTTTTTAAATAAAAAATATGATATTCTAATCGGAACTCAGATGATAGCTAAAGGTCTTAACTTTCCCGGCGTTACGTTAGTTGGAGTAATTGACGCAGACAGTTCGCTTTATATTAGTGACTATAGAGCTGTCGAGCAAACTTATAATATTATAACTCAAGTTATTGGTCGAAGCGGTAGAGGCGAACAAGAAGGAAAAGCAATTATCCAAACTAATTCAGCCGATAACGAAATTTTTGATTTAATAATAAACCAAAACTACGAAAATTTTTATAATCAAGAAATATTGATGAGAAAAAATCTTTTATATCCGCCGTTTTGTGATATGGCTATAATTGGTCTTGTTGGTTCAGACGAAAGAGTTGTTATAGAAACCGGAAACGAGATTTTTGAGATAATAAAATATTTAGTTTCTAGTCAATATAAAGATATAAAACTTAAGATGTTTGGGCCAATTTCAGAAACTATTTCTCGTGTTAATAATAAATTTAGATATAAAATATTTTTAAAATATAAAAACAATATTAGATTTAAACAAATGATAGATTTAATATTAATAAAAATTCTAAAAGAAAAACAAAAATTAGGAATTAATATATTTTTTGACAAGATTTAGATAAATATAATTAATAAGAGGTAAAAAATGGCTATAAGAAATTTAAGATTCGACGGAGACGAAGTACTTAGAAAAAAATCAAAGATCGTAGAAGTTTTCGACGAAAAACTGGCGCAACTAATCGACGATATGAAAGATACGATGTATAAAAACAACGGTGTTGGCATGGCTGCTCCTCAAATCGGGATTTTAAAACGAATTGTTGTAATTGATATCGGAGAAGGTCCAATTGAGCTTGTTAACCCTGAAATTATTGAAAAATCAAAAAGACAAGTTGGTAAAGAAGGATGTTTGTCTTGTCCTGATATTTTGGGGGTTGTAAAGAGACCATATAAAGTCACAGCTGTCGGTTACGACAGAAATAAAAACAAGATAGAAATAACAGCTCAAGGGCTTTTAGCTAGGGCGATTTGCCACGAGCTTGATCATCTTGACGGAATTTTATTTAAAGATCACGCTAAAGAAATAATCTCAAGAGAAGATATTCAAGCAAAAATAAAATCAAAAACTCAAGAATAATATTTTTATAATTATAAAAAACTAGAAAAGAGTGGTGTTTTTTGAAAATAATTTTTATGGGTACTTCTGATTTTGCGGCTGTAAACTTGAAAAAAATTTTAGATAGCTCTTGTCGCGAATATCAAGTTTTATCTGTATTTACTCAGCCAGATAAACCAAAAGGTAGAGGCTATAAATTAGAAGCGTCGCCGGTAAAGAAGCTCGCTTTAGAAAATAATTTAGATATCCAGCAACCAGAAACTTTAAGAGACGACAAAGTTGTTGAGTTTATAAAAAATTTAAATCCAGATCTAATAGTAGTTATCGCCTACGGCAAGATTTTAACTCGTGAAATACTTGATATTCCGAGCTTGGGTTGTATTAATATGCACGGATCATTGCTTCCCAAATATAGAGGTGCGGCGCCAGTTCAATGGAGCGTAATCAACGGAGATGAGTACGCTGGCGTTACTTCGATGTATATTGACGAGGGGCTTGATACCGGAGATATAATAATTCAAGATAAAATTTTAATAGATCCCAACGAAACATCTGGTGAACTGATGGAACGTTTGGCGAGTGTTTCGGCGAAGACTCTTATTAAGACTTTAGAGATAATAAAAAACAATACTGTAACAAGAAAGGCTCAAGACGAAAGTCAAGTCAGCTTTGCACCTACTTTAGACAAGTCTCTTTCGAATATAGATTTTAATAAACCAGCGAGAGAGTTACATAATATTATAAGAGGTCTTAACCCTTGGCCTGTTGCTAAAATTAATTATAATAATAAAAACATAAAAATATATAGATCTAAAATTATTGACGAAAATAATTTATTAGGAAAACCAGGAGAAATTATCGACGATAAAAGATTTATTGTTGCTTGTGCTAGGGGTTCGATTGAATTTTTAGAGATTCAAGCCGAAGGTAAAAAAAGACTAATATCTAAAGATTTTTTAGTGGGCAACAAAATTAAAATAGGCGATATTATAAATTAATATATTTGATTTTAATAAAATTTTATTTTAAAAGTCAGGAGTGGTTGTTTGGTGGATGTTAACAATATCGAAAATAATACTTCAAAATCAGTAAGTCTTAATAAAATTATTTCGGATCTTAGTGTGAAACCGATTTATTTGCCTGAGTTTTCTAGCGAAGTTGTCGTTAGAAGTAAAGAAATTAGTAGGCCAGGTCTTCATCTTATTGGATATTTTGATTATTTTGATCCAAGAAGAATTCAAATAATCGGAAGAATAGAATATAGTTATTTAAATACGTTTGGAGTTTCAAAGAAAAAAGAAGCTTTAGATAAATTTTTTAGTCAACAGCCTTGTGTTGTTATGATGACGAAAAGTATAGGGCTTTGTGAAGACATAATCGAAGCAGCAAAAAAACATCAAGTACCGCTACTTAGTATCGAAGAAAAGACGAGCGATTTTTTATCGGAGCTCATGTCGTTGCTTAATCTTGAAATGGCTCCAACAATATCTATTCCTGGCGGTTTGATGGAAGTTTACGGTGAAGGGATTCTTATCTTAGGAGAAAGCGGAATCGGAAAAAGCGAAACATCTGTTGAGTTGATGAAAAGAGGCCACAGGCTTGTCGCTGACGACGTTGTTAAAATTACAAAAATTTCTCATAATACTCTTATTGGAACCTCGCCAGAAAATATAAGACATTTTTTAGAGATCCGAGGAATTGGAATTATTAATACAAGACAAATTTTCGGTTTAGGGTCTGTTAAAATTAAAAAAAGTATTGATCTTTTAATTAAGCTAGAAAAATGGGATCAAAACAAAAATTATGATCGTATCGGGACTAAAAAGACTTACACCAGAATCTTAAATATAAAAATTCCGACTATAACGCTTCCGATTAGAGCCGGAAGAACGATAGCTGGAATAATCGAAGTTGCTGCAATGAACCATCGACAAAACAAGATGGGCTATAGCGCGCCGGAACAATTACTCAAAAAGCTCGGATATCAGGAAGACTTTGAAGATAACGAAATAAACTATGATCTAGATATCGATAAAATTTTTTAATTTTCATCTAAATTTTATTTAATTTTTTATAAATTAAGAGAGGTTATGATGCCGAGATTTTTTTCAGATTTGATATTCAACGATATTATCGAAATAACAGGAAACGACGCCAGACATATTTATAAAGTTTTAAGAATGTCTGTTGGGGAGTCTTTAGTTGTTTGTGATCTAAAAAACTATGATTATGATTGCGAGATAAAATCGATCAGCAGCGATAAAGTAATATTAAAAATTAAAAAAAAGTTTTTGTCGACAACTGAACCGAAAATAAAAATAAATTTATTTCAAGGCGTCCCAAAAAGTGATAAATTTGAGTTTATTACTCAAAAGGCTGTTGAACTCGGAGTTAGCCAAATAACACCTGTTATAATGAACAGATGTATTTCTGTTATTGACGAAAAAAATAAGAAAAAAAAGCTTGAAAGATATAATAGGATCGCTTTCGAAGCAGCAAAGCAATCAAATAGATCAAAATTGCCTGTTGTTAATAATTTTGTTTCTTTTGTTGAAGCGATAAATAAAATTAAAAATTCTGAGTCAGATCTAAATTTATTATTTTACGAAAAAAGCGATATAAAATTAGAGCCTGTAATATCTAATATAAAGCCAAAAACTATTAATATTATGATTGGCCCAGAAGGCGGATTTGAAGACTTCGAGATCGAAATCGCGAAATTAGCAAAAATTAATATAGTCTCGATGGGAAAAAGAATTTTAAGATGTGAAACTGCACCGATTTTTGCGCTTTCGGTTTTGATGTTTAAATTTGATGATTAATAAAATTAAAAAAAATACTTAAAAAATATAGACAGATTATTAATTTTAAGATATACTTATTATTGGAAAAGTTTTTTATTAAGTTTATAATAACAGCTGATAGTTGTTTAGATATGAATTAAATAAATAGATTTTTATTATTAGAAATTATTTTGATTTGAAAGGGTGTAAATTTATGTCAAGAAAAATGAAGACTATGGACGGTAATACGGCGGCGGCGCACGTTTCGTATGCTTTTACTGATGTTGCGGCCATTTATCCGATTACTCCGTCGTCTACTATGGCTGAGGCAACTGATAAGTGGGCTGCTGAAGGTCGAAAAAATTTGTTTGGTCAAAAAGTTAAGGTTGTTGAGATGCAATCTGAAGCTGGTGCAGCAGGCGCAGTACATGGTTCTTTAACTGCTGGAGCGCTAACAACAACTTTTACGGCATCTCAAGGATTATTATTAATGATTCCAAATATGTATAAAATAGCAGGAGAGAGATTGCCAGCTGTTATTAACGTTTCAGCTAGAGCGATAGCTTCACACGCTTTATCTATCTTTGGAGATCATTCTGATATTTACGCTTGTCGCCAGACAGGTTTTTCGATGCTTTGTTCTAGTAACGTTCAAGAATGTATGGATCTAGCTGCTGTTGCTCATCTAGCAGCAATCAAAGGTAGCTTGCCGTTTTTGCATTTTTTTGATGGTTTTAGAACTTCACATGAAATTCAAAAAATTCAAATGTGGTCAGACGAAGATTTAGCTTCGATGATAGATAGAGAAGCTGTTGAGAATTTTAGAAAGAGAGCTCTTAACCCTGAGAGACCAGCTCTTCGCGGAACAGCTCAAAATCCTGATATTTTCTTCCAAGTAAGGGAAGCTTGTAATAAATATTATGATGAGATGCCGTCTATTGTTGAGCACTATATGAACGAAATTAATAAAAAAATAAATACTGATTATAAATTATTTAATTATTACGGTCACCCAGAAGCTGATAATATTATTATTGCGATGGGAAGTGTTTGCGACACAATCGAAGAGACGATTGATTATCTTAATAATAACGGCCAAAAAGTTGGTTTAATTAAAGTTAGACTTTATAGACCATTTTCGATTAAGCACTTAATAGACGCTATTCCTCAGACTGTTAAGTATATAACTGTTCTTGATAGAACTAAAGAGCCAGGTTCAATTGGTGAGCCTTTGTATCTAGACGTTGTTTTAGCTTTAAAACAAACAAGATTCGAAAATGTTCCAGTTTTTTCAGGAAGATACGGTCTAGGTTCAAAAGATACAGCTCCAGCTCAAATTGTTGCTGTTTATGAGAATGCTGTTTCTTCTAGTCCAAAAACTAGATTTACTGTTGGAATCAATGACGACGTTACTAATTTGTCGCTCGAAATAAAACAAGATATAGATACAACTCCGTCGGGAACGACTAGTTGTAAGTTTTGGGGTCTTGGTTCAGACGGAACCGTTGGAGCTAACAAAAATTCTATCAATATTATTGGTGATCATACAGATATGTATGTTCAAGCTTACTTTGCTTATGACTCTAAAAAATCTGGTGGGGTAACTATTTCTCATCTTAGATTTGGAAGCAGTCCTATTAAGTCGACTTATTTTGTAAATAAAGCTGACTTTGTTGCTTGTCACAACGCTTCTTATATTAATAAATATGATATGGTTCAAGATCTAAAACCAGGCGGAACTTTTTTATTAAATTGTAGTTGGAGTGACGAGGAGATCGAAAATAAGTTACCAGCTAAAGTTAAGAATTATATAGCAAAAAATAATATTAAGTTTTATGTTATAGACGGTCTTAAGATCGCTAAAGAAATTGGCCTTGGAGGAAGAATTAATACGATTTTACAATCAGCTTTCTTTAATCTTTCAGATGTTATTAATATAGACGACGCTGTTAAATATATGAAAGATGCTGCTACGGCTTCTTATATGAAAAAGGGTCCAGCTATCGTTGAGATGAACCACGCTGCGATAGAAAAAGGCGTAAGCGGATCTAGAGAAATAAAAATTCCTCAAAGTTGGGCTAGCGCAAAAGATAATTTAGATAAAAAAGTTGTTAACGGCGAAAATAAAGCTCTTGTTGATTTTGTTAATAATATCCAAATTCCAGTTAATAATCAAGAAGGAGATAAATTACCAGTTTCGGCTTTCTTAGATATTTCAGACGGAACAGTTCCTCAAGGGTCAGCTGCTTTTGAAAAACGCGGAATAGCTATTGATGTTCCTTGTTGGCTAAGCGAAAATTGTATCCAATGTAATTTATGTTCGTACGTTTGTCCTCACGCAGTAATTAGGCCATTTGTTTTAACAGAAGAAGAGGCTAAGAATGCTCCAGAAGGAATCAAGCTGGTTGATATGATGGGAATGCCTGGTTATAAATTTACCGTTGCGATTTCGGCTTTAGATTGTACTGGTTGCGGTGTTTGTGTTAATATTTGTCCTGGAAAGAAAGGCGAAAAAGCTCTTGAGATGAAAAATTTATCAGAGCAACTAAAACAACAAGCAATATTTGATTATTGTGTAAAGTTACCTCCAAAAGAAGAAGTTTTAAATAAATTTAGTGAAACAACTATAAAAGGCAGTCAGTTCAAACAGCCTTTATTAGAGTTCTCTGGTGCATGTGCTGGTTGTGGAGAGCCTCCTTATGCGAAGCTTGCTACACAGTTATTTGGTGATAGGATGTATATAGCGAACGCAACTGGGTGTTCATCAATTTGGGCAGGTTCAGCACCGTCGACGCCTTATACGACTAATTCAAAAGGGCAAGGACCAGCTTGGGCTAATTCGCTATTTGAAGATAACGCTGAATTTGGTTACGGAATGTATTTAGCATCTCAAACTTTAAGAGAGAATCTAATCGAAAAAGTTAGAAATCTAAAAGAAGTTGCTCCAGAAGACAAAAAACAAGCTATCGAAGAGTATCTTTCGACTTTAGATGACTCAAAAGCTAATAAAATAGCTACTGAGAAATTAGTAAAAGCTTTAGAAAGTTGCTCAGGTAACTGTTGCGAGACTTGTAAAGAGATTTTAAATAATAAAGAATTTTTAGCTAAAAAATCTGTTTGGATCTTTGGAGGAGATGGTTGGGCTTATGATATCGGATTCGGAGGCCTTGATCATGTTATAGCTTCAGGAGAAGACGTAAATATTTTAGTATTTGATACAGAAGTATATTCTAATACAGGTGGTCAGTCTTCAAAATCGACTCCAACTGGTGCTATTGCTCAGTTCGCAGCGGCGGGAAAAGAAGTAAAGAAAAAAGACCTTGCTTCGATCGCGATGAGTTATGGATATGTTTATGTTGCTCAAATAGCTATGGGTGCTGACTACGCTCAGTGTATCAAAGCGTTTAACGAAGCTGAGAGTTATAAAGGGCCTTCGATTATAATTGCCTACGCGCCTTGTATTAATCACGGAATAAAAGGCGGACTTGTTAATTCTCAAAACGAAGCTAAAAAAGCAGTTTTATCTGGATATTGGCATCTATTTAGATTTGATCCTAGATTAAAATTAGACGGAAAAAATCCGTTCCAGTTGGATAGCAAAGAACCGACTGGAGACTATAAAGAATTTATTAACAACGAATCTAGATATAATTCTTTAAAACGCTTTTATCCTGAAAGAGCTGATATATTATTCGAAAAAGCTCATCAGTCTTCAATTGATAGATACAATTATTTATTAAGACTTTCTAAATTATATGAATAAATAAAAAATTTAATATAAAAAACAAAATACTAACAGGGTTTTTATATAATATAAGATCCTGTTAGTATTTTTGTTTAAAAAAACTTGACATATCTAAAATAATATGATATTATATAAATAATTAGAATAAAAAATAATACATATAAAATAATTTTGTGTTAAAATATTCTAGAAAATAAAAAATATAGGAGTGATTAAAAATGAATAATTCAAAAAAATTACCATTGGCTGTTATGTCAAGTGCGGCGCTAGCGTCGATATTTTCTGTAAATTTTGTTTTAGCGACGGAATTAAATAATACAAAATCAAATTTAGAATTGACAGAAACTGGGAACAATTTTAGGCTTACTGGGTTAACCGAGTCAACTCTAAAAGAAAACTTGAAAAATAGTTTAACTATCGAAGGAATACAGGTAGTAGAGTTAAGTGAAGAATATAAAGAAAAAACTAACGTAAAAGTAAATCTTGGAGAAGATAAGGCAAGTAAAGAGTACATAGTATGTTATATTACAGGTGAAAAAGTAAAAGAAAGTGAGCTCAAAATAGTAGAAGAAAAAATAAAGACCGGAAAAGAAGGAGAAATAATATTTGTAACAGATCACAGGGCATATTTTATATTAGTACCATATAGTGATGAAAACTTATCAAAGTTAAAACAAAACGGTTCGGGAGCGATAACGGAAACAGAGCCAAGTTTGTCGTTTAGTGATCCATACTCTAATACGGCGTTAGGCGGAGAGAAAACGAGCATTAATTCTTCGTTAGCAACGTATGTAGATCAAAATGGGATAGAATATAAGTTGAATCACGAAGATAAAACAGCGACACTTGTTAAAGTTATAGATAAAGATGTAGCACCAGCAGAACTAACAATAGGAACAGTAAATGTTAATGGGGTAGAGTATAGTGTTAGAACAATCAGTTTGTCAGCATTCGAGGGATGTAAAGTATTAAAGAACTTAGTTGTCGAAAGTAATGTAGAAACTGTATTGGCTTCGGCGTTTAAAGATTGCAGCAAATTGGAAACTCTAGAAATTGGAGCTGCAAGAGTGAATGATTTGGCGTTTTATGGATGCGCTAATCTAAAAACAGTCACTATAAAAGATGGTGTAAAGACAATAGGTAAGTCAGTATTTAGAGGATGTAATATAAAAAAGATAACAATACCTAATAGTGTAAAGAAAATAGATGAAGATGCTTTTATGGCCGTAGAAATAGAGTTACCAGAAAATAAAAATTATATAAAAAAAATGGAGAAGTATATTCTTCAAAAAATTATAACTTAGGGACTGAATTACTATATCTAAAAAAAGATAACGAATTTACAGAAGAAGTGTTCGATAATATTAATAGATATGAAGTAAGCGGGATTTATAATTCTGGATTTAAAACGTATGTACAAGATGGTATACGATATGTAAGAACAGGTAAAGATACTGCGAGAGTAATTGATAAAGACAAAACAGGTATTAAAAATTTAGAGATCCCAAAAGTTATAAAAATATTCGAAGAAGAAGAGGGAATTGATCTTAATATAACAGAAATAGGAGAATTAGTGTTTAATTATTATTCAGGGTTAGAGACAATAAAAATACCAAATAGTGTAAAAATTATTGATAGAAAAGCTTTTTCAGGATGTAAAGATCTAAAAGAAGTAGTTATTGAATCTGACGATGTAATTATTCACAGCATGGCGTTTGCAAGCTGTCCGAGTTTAGAAAAATTGACAATAAAAGGTCTAGGAACTAAAAAAGTATTAAAACATGCGTTTTTTGATTCTCCAAAAATAGAGCTTTTGACAGAATATGAGTACGAAGATGTAAAGATGTTAAATAGCGAAACAGCGATAGAAATTACAAGAGAGGAGTTTTTAAGAGGACCGAAGACAGACGTAGAGATGAGAGTTAGTTTTAAAAACGGAACGCCATATACTGAAAATAATATAAAATATAAATTATATGACAATAAGACGGCCGTAATTGTTGGAGTTGAAGATAGAGAACAGCTCGTAGAAGTATTAGAAATACCTGAGTTAGTAGGTAATAATTTTACTGTTACTACTATTTCAACAAAGGCCTTTGAAGGTTGTCAGAATCTAAAAAAGATTGTAATTCCAAAGACAGTAAGAGAGATAGGGGAAAAGGCGTTCTTAAACTGTAACGGAGTAATAGACATAATTGTTTCAGGTGATATTGAAGTTATAAAACCAAGGACATTTGAGCAATGTATGAAATTAAAGACAGTATCATTTGACGGTGTGGTTGGACAAATAAGTAAAGACGCATTTTATTATTGTACAGAACTAACAGAAGTTTATTTAAAATCAGATGGAACGATATCCAAAGGAGCTTTTAGTGCTTGTTCTAAGATAAAAATCGAACTTCCAGGAAATAAAGCGGCGTTCAAAGATGAATCTGGTATTGAGATTTACGGCGAAGAAGATGATGATGAGAGTTTTTCAAACGGTCCAAGCCAAGATGTATATATAAGAGATAAGAGATAAATATATAAAATAATTTTTAATTGTCTTTGAGTAAATTTTTTGAAATATTAGTTGACAAATATTTATTATTATGTTATTATTATAATAAAGTTTGTATTTTTTCGGAAGAGTGGGGAAATCTCACTCTTTCGTTTATTATTATTATTATTTTAAATATAAAATAAATATAAAATAAATATAAAACGGAGGAGCTTTATTTTGGCTAATAAAAAAAATACGGTTGAGATTGTTTTAGATATTATAAAACCCGTTGCTGACGAGATGAATTTAAAAATTTGGGACGTTAGATTTGAAAAAGAAGGTCCAAATTGGTTTTTAAAAATATTTATAGACAAAGAAAAAGGTGTTGATATTAACGACTGTGAAAATTTCAGTAGAAAAATTGACCCTATCTTAGACGAAGTTGACCCAATTGAACAAAGCTATTATTTAGAAGTTTCCTCGCCGGGCGTTGAAAGAGAACTTATAAAAGATTGGCATATAAAAAAATATATTGGGCAAGATGTAAATATAAAATTTATCAGGCCTATAAATAATATTAAAGAAATAGTTGCTCGGCTTGTTAGTTTTGAAGATAATATTATAACGATTATTTTAAAAGACGGTTCTCAGCTATCTTTTGATAAAAAAGAAGCTGCTATTATAAAATTAAACTTTGATTTTAATAAATAAAAATATTTATGAGGTGGACTAAAAAAAATGAATAACGAATTTTTCGATGCGCTAAGATTATTAGAGCAAGAAAAAAAGATTAATTTAACAGAGCTAGTCGAAAGAATAAAAAATGCAATAGCTGTTGCTATAAAAAAAGACTACGGAAATGTAGCTAACGTTTCTATTGAGCTCGATATAGAAAAAAATATTTTTGCTGTTTTTATTATAAAAAACGTTGTTGAAAAAGTTGAAGATGATATTAACGAAATTTCTATCGAAGAAGCTAAAAAATATGATGTTAACGCTAGGGTTGGGTATCCTGTTATGATAAAGCTTAACCCAAAACAATTTGGAAGGATAGCAGCTTTATCAGCGAAGCACGTAATTAAACAGGGAATAAGAGACGGCGAGAGAAATAGAGTTTATGATAGCTTAAAAGATAAAGAAGATCTTGTTGTGTCAGCTATTGTTACTAAGATAGATCCTCAAAAAAATAATGTTTCTTTGATGATAGGTTCTTCAGAAGTTATCTTACCGAGATCGGAACAAATTCCGGGGGAAGTATTTGTCGAAGGAGATGTAATCAAAGTTTATATCGCGCAAGTAACAAAAACCGAAAGAGGACCTAAGATTTTAATATCGAGAATACATCCCGACTTAGTAAAAAAATTATTTGAGATGGAAATACCTGAGATAAAAAATAATATTATAGAAATAAAGTCGATAGCTAGAGAAGAGGGTTCGAGAACGAAAGTAGCAGTTTATAGTAGTAACCCAGATATAGATCCAGTTGGGTCTTGTGTTGGAGCTAAGGGAATAAGAATTAATAAAATTGTTAGCGAACTCGGTGGCGAAAAAATAGACGTAATAAAATATAGTGATGACTTTGTTGAATATATTTCTAACGCGCTGGCTCCGGCGACAATCAAATGTGTTATTGCTGATCCTTGTGTTGAAAAATCTTGCTATGTTATTGTTGATAATAATCAACTTTCTTTAGCTATCGGAAACAGAGGCCAAAACGTTAGACTGTCAGCTAAGCTAACAGGTTGGAAAATTGATATAAAACCTGAAGAGGCTCTAGAGAAAATCAGAGAAAAAATAGAGAAAAAAAGACTAGAGTTAGAGAAACAAAATCAAGACAAAATACAAGAAGATAATATAGATAATTCAGAAGAGCTAGTATTTGATTTTGATAAAGAGACACAAGGAGATAATATAGATAATTCAGAAGAGCTGGTATTTGATTTTGATAAAGAGACTCAAGAAATACAAGATTAAAATAAAAAAATCAAGAAAGATTTTTATTAAGTTATGAAAGATAAAGATAAAAAACAAAATAAAATATTGCCAATTAGAATGTGTTGTGTTTGTCGGAAACACAAACAAAAAAATGAGCTAAACAAATTTGTAATTAAAGACAATGATATTATTTTTGATAAGTTTTATAAAGAATTCGGGCGAGGAGCATATATATGTAAAGATGTTTGTTGCTTGAAAAAGCTAAAAAACAAAAGTCTTTAAATAGAGCTCTTAGATTTAATGTTACTGACAATAGATATGATAAACTAAAAGAGACAGTTTTTTATGATAACTAATAAATTAATAACATACATATCGTTTGCTAAAAAATCAGGTTCGTTAAATTTGGGCTTTGATTCTGTTAAGTTTTCTATCTTGTCAAGAAAATCTAATTTAGTTTTGTTTCTTAGCGACGCCTCAGAAAAGACAAAAAAACAAATAAAAAGACTGGCTGATATTAATAATATTAATTGTCTAAATTTGAATTTAAGTTCACAAGATCTAATAAAATTTTTTTATAAAAAAGTTGTTGTAATTTCTATTGACGATAAAAATTTATCGTCAGCTATATTTAATTTAATAAATAATAATTTTTAAAAAAAATAATAACTAAGGAGATAGATATATATTGATAAAACGTAAGATATATGAGGTAGCTAAAGACATAAATAAAACTAGTAAAGAGATAATTAATTTTTTAAATGAATTTTCGCCTTCTGAAACTAATAGAAAGCACAATAGTTCGATTTTTGAAAACGAAATTAATCTTGTTTTAGAGTATTTTTCTAAAGACGACAAAGTAGATAATATTCAAGATTATTTAGTTAAGAATAATATAAATAATACAGAAGAAAAAAATAAAGAAAAATTAGATTCTAAATCAAAAAATTTAGAGACAGAGAAATCTAAAAATAATAAAAAAGATGATAAAATAAATAATCAAAAAAATAATAAAAATAATACACAAGAAAATCAAGTAAATAAATTTAATAATAAAAATAATACACAAGAAAATCAAGTAAATAAATTTAATAATAAAAATAATATACAAGAAAATCAAGTAAATAAATTTAATAACAAAAATAATACACGAGAAAATCAAGTAAATAAATTTAATAACAAAAATAATACACAAGAAAATCAAGTAAATAAATTTAATAATAAAAATAATAATCAAAATAAAAAAGAACATAATTTTAGAAATAATAAAAACGAATCTCTAGACATAAAAAATAATAATAAGTTTAATAATAAAAACGAGAATAAAAATAATTTCGATAGAAAGAATTTTAATAGAAAGTTAGATAATAATAAAAAGTTAGAGGTTATACAAGACAAAAAAAATATTATTAATCTTGAAGTTAAGTCTTGGGATCAAAATAAAAAACAGCCGGAAAAAAATAATAATAAAAAATTACAAAAAAAACAAGTTACCGCTAAGACTGTTGATATGAGGACTTCTGATGTTAACTTAGATAAATATAATGAAAAGTATGAACAGATGGCTTCTCAAAAATCTTCTGTTGAATATTCTAAAAAACAAAAAATAAATCAAAAGTCTAATCAAAGAAATAAACAGCAATTTAATAAAAAAGAGTCTGAAGCTGAAAAACTAAAAAGATTAGAAGAACAAAGAAAGAAAACAAGACCATCTAAGATAGTAATTCCTGAAGAACTTGTTGTTGGAGAGCTTGCTTCGAAACTAAAAGTTCCAGCAGCTCAAGTTATTAAAAAATTATTAATTTTAGGCGTTATTGCTAATGTTAGTCAGACAATAGATTATAATACGGCTAGCTTGATTGCTCAAGAATTTGATGTTGAATGTGAAAAAGAAGTTGTTATAACGATTGAGGAGCGCTTGTTTGACGAGACTGAAGATAAAAAAGAAGATTTGTTGCCCAGAAGTCCAGTTGTTGTTGTTATGGGCCACGTTGACCACGGAAAGACATCGCTTCTAGACGCGATAAGAGACGCCGACGTTATTTCGACAGAAGCCGGCGGAATTACTCAGCACATAGGTGCTTACAGAGTTTGTATAAACGATAGTTATATTACGTTTTTAGATACGCCTGGCCACGAAGCTTTTACGTCGATGAGAGCCAGAGGTGCCCAAATAACAGATATTGCGATTTTAGTTGTTGCGGCCGACGACGGGATTATGCCTCAAACTATCGAAGCAATAAACCACGCTAAGGCTGCAGGAGTTTCGATTATTGTAGCTATTAATAAGATAGATAAACCAGGAGCTAATGTCGATAAAGTAAAACAAGCGTTAATGGATCACGAGTTAATCCCTGAAGAGTGGGGTGGAGACGTTATATGTGTTCCTATTTCGGCTAAAAAACGAGAAAATATAAATACTCTTTTAGAAATGGTTTCTCTTGTTGCTGAAGTTAAGGATTTAAAAGCTAATCCTAATAGACTAGCGAAAGGAACTGTTATAGAAGCAAGGCTTGATAAAGGTCGTGGACCTGTTGCTACTGTTTTGGTTCAAAACGGAACTCTAAAGCGCGGAGATATAATAATAGCGGGAACTTCTATCGGAAAAGTTAGAGTTATGAGAGATGAACACAGCAATAGAATAGAAACGGCTGGTCCGTCTGTTCCGGTTGAAATAACAGGTTTGTCGGAAGTACCTTCGGCCGGAGACGTATTTAACGCAGTTGAGAACGAAAAGCTAGCTAAAGAGCTTGTTGATAAGCGTAAACATGACATCAAACAAGAAAAATTTAATTCTTATCAAAAAGTTACGTTGGATAATTTATTTTCTCAAATTTCTCAAGGTGAGATGAAAGAATTATTAATTATAGTTAAAGCTGATGTTAACGGTTCAGTTGAAGCTATAAAACAATCGCTCGAAAAATTATCTAATCAAGAAGTTAGAGTTAAAGTAATTCATGGCGGTGTTGGAGCTATTAATAAATCAGACGTTGGGTTAGCTACAGCTTCTAACGCAATTATAGTTGGATTTAACGTCAGACCAGACGCAGTCGCTAAGCAATTAGCAGAAATTAATCAAACTGATATAAGATTATATAGAGTTATATACGACGCTATCGAAGAAATAAAATCTGCAATGAAGGGGATGCTTGCTCCTAAAACAAGAGAAGTTGATTTAGGTAGAGCCGAAATTAGAAAAGTTTATAAAATATCTAATATCGGAACAGTTGCTGGGTGCTACGTCTTAGACGGAAAAATTTTAAGAAATAGCAAGATAAGAGTTGTTAGAGACGGAATAATTATTTCAGACGACGAAATTAGGTCTTTAAGACGTGTAAAAGACGACGTTAAAGAAGTTGCTACTGGTTTTGAGTGCGGAATCGCGCTTGAAAAATTTGCGGACATAAAAGAAGGCGACATATTAGAAAGCTATATTATCGAAGAATATAGAGATTAAAGATTAAAAATTAAAAATTTTTAAAATTATAAAAATAAGAGAAGTGTTGATAAGATGCCAAGTTATAAAATAGACAGGGTTTGTGAAGATTTAAAACGAGAGATAACAGATATATTGCGCCAAATAAAAGACCCGAGGGTTAGAAACCAAATTTTAACTGTTGTTAATTTAAATTTAACTCGAGATATGTCTTTCGCTAAAATATATATCAGTTCGATGGACGGTCAAAAAGGAGCTGAGCGGGCTGTTGAAGGTCTTAAATCAGCTAAGGGTCTTATAAAACGAGAGATCGCCCATCGCCTCGATATTAGAAAGATTCCAGAACTCGAGTTTATTCCAGATAATTCCGTTGAGGATACTATAAATTTGTTTAAAAAACTAGAAAAATAATAAATTATAATATAGCTCTTGCAATTTTTTTGTATTTAATATATAATTATATTATAATAATTCAAATAATAGAGGTGTATTAATATGGGTATTTTTTCAAAGATTTCGAATATTTTAAAAGGCTACGCCAACTCAGCAGTTGAATCACTTGAAGATCCTAAAATCGTTTTAGAGCAATTACTAAGAGACTTAGAAAACGTTAGAAAAGAAACAACAAGTGCTGTTGCAGATTGTATGGCAGAATCTAGAAGACTTAAAGATCTTTCTGATGAATCTAAAAAACAATCAGAAATCTGGCACTCAAGAGCAGTTAACGCTCTTAAAGCTGGGAACGAACAGGACGCTAAGGACGCGCTGGCTCAAGAGAATAAATATCAAAGCCAGCATCAGTCTTTATTAAAAAATTTTGAGTCCCAACAAGAGCAAGTAAAAATTTTAAAATCAAATCTAGAAGAGATCGAAACAAGAATTTCGGACGCAAAGCGAAAGAAAGAAAATATAGTTGCTCAAGACAAGGTAAATAAAGCGAACGAAAAAGTTTCCAAAGTTTTATCGAATGCTTCCAAAACTAATATTTATGAGAGTCTAAACAGAATGGAAGAGAAAGTTCAAACTTCTAAACGAAAGATAGAGTCGCTAAGAGAGCTTGAAAAAAACGATATAGAGTCTAGATTTGAAAAATACGACAAGGAATCTGTTGACGACGATTTAGAAGCTCTTAAATCAGAAGTTTTTGGCCAAAGCTCAAAAAAAGATGGTGAGTAAATTATGAGTGATGATAATAGACTTGTGTCGTTACCTGAATATATTAGCGATAGCGACAGAGACGAAGCTTATTATTTTATAAAGATGCTTTTAGAATCTTTAGCGCTGAAGTTAGATACAAAAACAGGCGTTATTGACGGTTTTAAAGTTGTTTTGACTTATAATAAAACAAAATTAAAAAGAGAATCAGATCTTAAAATCGATTATAATAATAAGTTATATTCTTTAAAATTTCTTCACTCTAAGTTAAATCACTATAGTGATCTAGAAACTAATTTTTTAGTTGCTTTTGTTTTAAATCACAAAAAACAAATAGAAGATTTTATAATATAAATTAAAAATAATAGAGAGATGAGTGAAATTATGAGATTATTAATTATAATTATTTTGATTTTAATTTTAGTAATTATAGTTTGTTATAATTCTTTGATTAGAAAGAAAAATTATATTACAGAAGCTTGGGCATCTATTGATGTTCAGTTAAAGAAAAAAGCTAATGTTCTTACGAATGTTGTTGATACTCTTAAGATGCAAACTAGCTACGAAAGAGAGACTTTATCTCAGATTATGAATATGAGAGATAAGATGCTTTCTGGGGACAAAAACGAAGCGATCTTAGCGAACGATAAAATTTCTAAGATGATGACGCCGCTTTTTGGGTTAGCTGAAAACTATCCTCAACTTCAGGCTAACACAGGTTTTTTAAAATTGATGGATCATATTAAAGATGTCGAAGAAAAAATTGCTTATGCGAGAAACAGATATAATATTGCGGTTATGAATTTTAATTCTTCACTTCAAATTTTTCCGACGAATCTTTTTGCTAAGTTATTAAGATTCAAGCCAGAGCAATCTTATGAAATATCAGATGTCGAAAGAGAATATTCTGATAATTTAAGAATAGGTGACTTGTAATGAAATATCAAAAAGCGCTTTTTTCTTATCAAGAGATCAGAAAAAATAAGATAAAAACTAGTTTATTAGTTTTTTTATATGTTATTATTATTTTAGTTTTGTCTATCGCTATAGGTAATTATATAGGAAGTATTGAGCAAGGTTTATTTATAGGATTATCAGTTGTTGTAATAGTGTTACCGATTAATATTTTAACTTCGAAATTTTTTATTGTTTCGTCAACTAAGGGAAAGCCGATTGATATAAATAATCTTGAGCATCTAAGAGTTAAAAATCTTGTTGAAGGCCTTGCAATTTCAGCAGGACTTGAAAGAACCCCGGACATTTATATTATGCCAACAAAGATACCGAACGCGTTCGCTGGAGGATTTTCTCCGAAGACAGCTTATATTGGAGTTACTCAAGGGCTCTTAGATATTATGAGTGACTCAGAGCTCGAAGGAGTTATTGCCCATGAGATGTCTCACATCGCTCAATATGATGTATTAATTTCGACAGTTTCGGTTAGTTTATTTAGTGTCGCTATTATTTTAGGAGATTTTTTATATAGAATATCTTGGTACGGATCTGGAAGTAGAAGATCATCGAGAAAATCAGATTCTGATAGCGATAAAAGCTTGGGTGTGATTATTTTAGCTATATCTATTTTGGCGATTATTCTTTCTTGGTTTATTAGGCTAGTTGGAAATTTAGTTAATTTATCGATTTCAAGAAAAAGAGAGTACGCTGCTGACGCGAGCGCTGTTAGACTTTGTGGTTATCCCGGAGGTTTAGCTTCGGCGCTATCAAAGTTAGCGAGTCTTAGCAATCAAAATAAATATTCAAAAAAAGATATAGATCAACTAGGAGGAGAAAATTTGATAGGATTATATATTTTTAATCCGATGAAGTCTCTTAATAATCTTTTTTCAACACATCCTCCGATAGAAGATAGAATTAATAAACTAAATAATATGTATTAAAAAAATTATAAATTATTAAAAAATAAAATCGGAGTCAAGATAGTTATGGCGAAAATATTAGGAGTTAGATTTAGACCGAATACAAAAATTCGTTATTTTCTACCGGGTAGTTTTAATTGTGAGCTTGGAGATTTTGTTATTGCGAATACCCCGAAAGGAGTTTGTTTCGGAGAGGTAATAAAAATAATAGACGAAGAAATTTTAGATTATTTTAAAAAAAATACAAAAGATTTTAAGAAATTAAGAGATAGTGAAAACGAAATAGAGCCAATAATTAGATTAGCAACTAAAAACGATATAGAGCAGCATAAAATTAATCAACAAAAAGCGGAGCTGGCTAAAAAAATTTGTTTAGAAAAAATAAAAAAAAATTATCTAAAAATGAGATTAATAGATGTCGAATGTACTTTTGATAGAAAAAAATATTTGTTTTATTTTTCGGCTGACGGAAAGATTGATTTTAGAGCTTTAGTTAGAGATTTAGCGTCTGTTTTAAAAACTAGAATAGAGCTTAGGCAAATTGGTGTTAGAGATCAGTCTAAAATTTTAGGAGGTCTTGGTAGCTGTGGAAGACCGTTTTGTTGTTCTACTTTTTTGCCTGATTTTGGAAACGTTTCGATCAAGATGGCGAAAGATCAGGCTTTGTCGCTTAATCCGGTGAAGTTGTCTGGTACATGTGGAAGGCTTATGTGTTGTTTACAATATGAACAGGAAGCGTACGAAGACTTGATCAAGAATTCGCCTAAAGTTTGGAGTAAAGTAAAAACTTCAGATGGCGAAGGAAAGATAGTTGACGTAAACGTATTAACTGGATTTGTAAAAGTTTTACTTGATAATAGAGAAAACGAATTTCCGAAAGTTTATCACAAAGACGAAATAAAAATAATATCAGAAGAATAGTATTTTAAATTAACAGGAGTGTTTTTAATTGTTTGAATTAATAAAACAATCTAAGAGGGTTCGAAGAGGGGTTTTAAAAACAGTTCACGGAAAGGTTCAAACACCAGCGTTTATGAACGTAGGAACGAGCGCCGCGATTAAGGGCGGTGTTTCTAGTTTGGATCTTAAAAATATTGACTGTCAAGTCGAGCTTTGTAATACATATCATTTACATATAAGACCAGGAGACGAAGTCATAAAATCTCTTGGGGGGTTACATAAATTTATGAATTGGGACGGACCAATTTTAACAGATAGCGGCGGATTTCAAGTTTTTTCTCTAGGGAATTTAAGAAAGATCAAAGAAGAAGGAGTTTATTTTTCTTCTCACATAGACGGGAAAAAAATTTTTATGGGTCCCGAAGAAAGTATGCAAATTCAATCTAATTTAGGTTCGACAATCGCAATGGCGTTTGATGAATGTATTGGAAATCCGTGTTCGCGAGAGTACGCTTTGTTTTCGGCTCAAAGAACCACAAGATGGCTTCTCAGGTGTAAAGAAAAGCTAGATAGGCTAAATTCAAGCTCAGATACTATTAATAAAAATCAATTGTTATTTGGAATTAATCAGGGCAGTACTTTTGAAGATATTAGAAAACAGCATATGAAAGATATTGCAGATTTTGATTTGGACGGATACGCAATCGGAGGTCTAGCTGTTGGAGAGACAGCCTCCGAAATGTACAGAATAATTTCTGTTGTTGAGCCTTTGATGCCTAAAAACAAGCCTAGATATTTGATGGGAGTTGGAACTCCGGCAAACATAATCGAAGCTATTGATCTTGGGGTAGATTTGTTTGATTGTGTGATGCCGACGAGAAACGCCCGACACGGTCAGCTTTTTACTTGGTCAGGAAGAATAAATTTAAATAATTCTAAATATATTCTCGATACTTCTCCGATAGATCCAGAATGTAATTGCGAAGTTTGTAAAAATTTTTCTAGAGCTTATATTAGACATTTGTTAAAATCTAGTGAGATGCTCGGGATGCGTCTTTGTGTTTTACATAATTTATATTTTTATAATAATTTATTAAAACGAATAAGACAAGAGATAGATAACGATAATTTTGAAAATTTTAAATCAGAATATATTACAAAACTAGAAAGAAGAATATAAGAATACAATATGAAAAATATAATTAATAATTCTAAAAAATATATTTTGTTTTTACTGATGCCAGTTTTAATTTTATTGGATCAGATTATAAAGTTTTTAGCTGAAAATATATTATCAAGATACGATACAGTGGCGATTGTTTCGTCTGTGTTTCACTTGACTTATGTTAAAAATTACGGTGCAGCGTTTGGAATCTTACAAAATAAAAAAATTTTTTTAATAATAATAACGTCTATTATTTTAGTTGGAACGATTGTTTTTTTGATTTTTAATAAAATAAATAACAGCGTTTTTTTGTGGTCGCTATCTTTAATAATTTCCGGAGGAGTTGGAAATCTAATAGATAGAATTATAAAAGGCTATGTTGTTGACTATATTGACTTTAGATTAATTAATTTTGCGGTTTTTAATTTAGCTGATAGCTTTGTTTGTATTGGTGTATTTTTGTTTTTTATATATATGATTTTTATCGAACCAAAACAAAATTATGACGAGTGAATTTGAAAAAAAATATTTATTCGAAATAGATGATATAAATCTAAAAAATATGAGACTAGATAAATTTATAAGCTTAGAGCTTAAAGATTTATCTCGGTCTCGTGTTGTTGATTTAATAAAAAACAATAATATTATAGTTAATAACAAAATACAGCCTAAAAGCTATAAAGTAAACTTGGGCGATAAGATCGAAGTTTTTGTTCCAAGGCCACGAGAATATAGTTTAGAACCAGAAAATATTTTATTAGATATTATTTATGAAGACGAAGATTTGTTGGTTGTAAATAAACCTAAAAATATGGTTGTCCACCCAGCTAGCGGAAATTATAAATCGACTCTCGTTAACGCGCTTTTATATCATTGTAAAGATAATCTTTCAGGAATCAACGGCGTCGCCAGACCTGGAATAGTTCACAGAATTGATAAAAATACAAGCGGACTTCTTATTGTCGCTAAAAACGATAGAGCGCATCTTGGGTTATCAGATCAGATTAAAAATCATAGTTTTAAAAGAATTTATCATTCTGTTGTTTACGGTATTTTAAAAAATAATAACGGGATAATAAACTTGCCGATTGGGCGGTCTGATTTAGACAGAAAAAAAATGAGTGTTAAATATCAAAATTCAAAAGAAGCTATAACAAAATATAAAATTATAAAAAAATTTGATAAGTTTTCTTATATTGAATTAGAACTTAAAACTGGTCGAACTCATCAAATAAGAGTTCATATGGCGCATATTGGTCATCCGGTTGCTGGGGACGATGTTTACGGTCCTAAAAAAGTTATTTCGGAACTTGGGGGCCAGTGTTTACACGCTAAAAAAATTGGATTTATACATCCGATTAAGAATATTTATATGGAATTCGACAGTGAATTACCAGATTATTTTAAAAACTTTTTATTTAAGCTAGAAAATTTTGATTAATAAAATAATTAAAAAATAAGATGAGGTTCGAAAATATTGATTGATTTTAAAATAGACAAGAGAATATATATATTATTTGGATTGTCAATTATGTTTTTTTTGATCTTTGCACTTCAGTTATTTAAAATACAAATTATAGATAATAATAAATACGTTTTTTTAGCAAATTCAAGTAGTAGTAAAATACAAGTTATAAAAGCATCTAGAGGAGAAATTACAGATAGAAATTCAAAAATTATTGTTTCTAATAAGAACGGCTTTAATATCGCTTTAAATAAGGCCTTAATAGATAAAAATAGCGAAAATAAATTAATATTAGATATTAAAAATTTATTATATAAATATAATATTAATCAAACAGATGAGTTACCGTTTGTATTTAAAAATAATAAAATATATTTTGATAAAAATAAAAAAAGAGAAGTTAAATTATTAAAAAGTTATTTTGAATGCAACGAAAAAGTTTCGCCTAAAGAGCTTTTAGAAAAAATTATCAAAAAATATAAACTTCAAAAATATACGGTTTTTGAAGCGCTTACTATAGCTGGCGTTAAATATTCAATGGAAATTTGTGGATATTCTTATTCTAATCCGTATGTTATAGCGAGAAATATTCCTATAGAGTCGCTTATTAAATTTAAAGAATCTAGCTATGATTTCCAAGGTGTAGAAATTATTGAAACACCATCTAGAGAATATATTTTGAGCGATCTTGCGCCTCATCTTATTGGAAACGTTGGACCTATCTTTGCTGAAGAATATGAAGTTCTAAAAGAACAGGACTATAAAATTAATGACATAATAGGCAAGAACGGGATAGAAAAATATTGTGAAAAATATTTAAGAGGTTCTGATGGCGAAAAAATCGTAAATTTAGATAACCAAGGAAACGTTTCGAAGCTTTATATAAAAAATGAACCAATACCTGGAAATACAGTTGTTCTTACTATCGATTCTGATCTTCAATATGTTGCTCAAAAGTCGCTTGAAAAACAGATTATAAATTTAAATAATACTGCACCTGCTGGTAAAGGAAAAGAAGCAGATTCGGGAGCAGTTGTTGTACTTAATATAAAAACTGGTGAAGTGTTAGCGATGGCAACCTTTCCGTCTTATAATATTAACGAATATAATAAAAATTTTTCGGAGTTAATAAACAACGAGAAAAAGCCGTTGTTTAATAGAGCGCTTTTAGGGGCGTACGCTCCAGGGTCATGTTATAAACCTGCCGTCGCTGTTGCTGCTTTAGAAGAAAATGTCGCTAGTGCGACTAGCTGTGTTCGTTGTGGGCATGTTTATAACTTTTTTTCTGGTTATAAACCAAGATGTCTAGGACACCACGGAAATATTAACGTTATGGACGCTTTAAAGCTTTCTTGTAATATATATTTTTACGATGTAGGAAGAATTTTAGGAATAGACAGAATAAATTTTTATAGTCAGCAACTAGGTTTAGGTTGCGAAACAGGAATCGAGCTTCCAGAAAATATTGGTCAATTAGCTTCTCCGGAGCTAAGAAAAAAAAACGGAGGAAGTTGGTATCCGGGCGACGTTTTACAGGCAGCGGTTGGACAATCTGATAATTTGATGTCGCCACTTCAATTAGCTAACTACACGGCGACGATAGCTAACCGAGGAAAACGAATGAAAGTTAGTATTATAAAACAAATAAAATCTTATGATAATAAAACTGTTATTTATGAACACAACCCCAAAGTTGTTTGTAACGTTAAAGCAACCCCGCAAGTTTTTGAGACCGTAATAGAAGGGATGACGAGAGCGTCTAGGATTGGAACGGCTAGAAGATATTTTGGAAACTATCCGATAACAGTTCCGTCCAAAACTGGAACACCAGAGACAGCGAATCTGTGTAATTCAACTTTTATTTGCTTCGCACCAGATAAAGATTCGGAAATTGCTATTGCTGTTGTTATCGAAAAAGGCTGGCATGGTTATACTGGAGCGCCTGTTGCAAAAGATATAATAGACGCATATTTCAAAAAATAAAATTTTTTTTAATTTAGTTATTGACAAACAAATAAAAATATTATATAATTAAAATAAAGTTAATTAGTAATTAAATTTTATAAAAAAAGCGGAGCAGTTTTTCGTTCTCACCTGTAATGACTTGAGTGATTGTTGCGGGTTATAATAAATATTAATTGTGATAAATATAAAGATAATAATTTTATTATAATTAGATTTTGAGTGCGAGATTGTTTTGTCTTGCGCTTTTTGTTTTTAATATTATAAAAATATATTTTTATAAAAGGAGTGAACTGTTATTAGCAATAAAAACATAATGGTCAATGAAGGAATAAGAGTCAAAGAAGTTAGAGTAATTGATTCAGATGGTAGTCAACTTGGTATTATGCCGGTTAAACAAGCTAGGGAGATCGCTTTTTCTAAAGAGTTAGATTTAGTTAATATTTCTCCGAAAGCAACGCCTCCGGTGTGTAAAATTATGGACTATGGTAAGTACTGTTTTGAGTTAGCTAAAAAAGAAAAAGAAGCTAGAAAGAATCAAAGGGTTGTTGAAATTAAAGAGATTAGATTATCTGTTAATATTGGTGCTCATGATTTTAATACAAAGCTTAACCACGCTCAAAAATTTTTAACGAGCGGACACAGGATCAAAATAGCGGTTAAGTTTAAAGGTCGTGAAATGATGCACCAAAATTTAGGTGAAGATCTTATTAAAAAATTTGTAGATTCTTGTAGTGAATATGGTTCTGTTGATAAGCCACCAAAAATAGAAGGAAGAAATTTAATTTGTTTTGTTGCACCTAAGCAATCAAAATAAAAATAATATAATTTATTAATTCTTAGTTTAGTGTGTTTTTATTGTGTTTAGTTGATTCGTTTTATATTAATTATATTAAAGATTTAACTATTTAAACTAAGTCATATTTTAATTATTTTTTAATTTTTTAATTTATAAATTAATACGGAGGTATATTAAGATGCCAAAACTTAAATCTCATAGCGGAGCAAAAAAACGTTTTAAGTTTACTAAAAACGGGAAGATAAAAAAAGCTTGTTCTAACAAGTCTCATATTTTGAATAAAAAATCGACTAAACGTAAGAGAAGATTAAGAAAGACTGACTATGCAGATAAAACTAATATGAATGCTGTAAAGTCTATGTTGCCTTACGCAAGATAAGATTAATAAAATTTAATATTTGGAGGTTATGTAATTATGGCTCGTGTTAAAGGCGCGATGATGACTCGGAAGAGAAGAAAGAAAGTTTTAAAATTAGCTAAAGGTTATTTTGGAGCTAAGAGTAAATTATTTAAAACGGCTAAAGAAGCTGTTATGAAATCAGGGCAATACGCCTATATTGGAAGAAAACAAAGAAAACGTAATTTTAGATCACTTTGGATAACAAGAATTTCAGCAGCTTGTAAGATAAACGGTATGAACTATTCTACGTTTATTAACGGACTTAAAAAAGCTAATATAGATCTTAACAGGAAGATGCTTTCAGAGATCGCAATAAACGACCCAGAGGCTTTTAAAGATTTAACAGAAAAAGCGAAAGCGGCGTTGTAATTATTAATTAATAATATATTATTAATTGCGGGTGTTGATTTTAAAACTCGTGATATTATGTTTAGTGCGCTCGGGGCTAACTAGCTTTGAGCGTTTTTTGTGTGGAGTGATATTTTTGGAATTTATTACTGGTAATTCGAACGAGCGAATAAAAAATATTGTAAACTTAGTTAAAGATAAAAAAACTAGACAAAAACAAGGTTTATTTGTTATTGAAGGTCTTAAAATAATTTTAGAAGCGAAAAAGACAAATATAAAAATAAAAACTATTTTGTTAACAGAGAAATTTTTTAAAAAAAATAAATCTAGATTAAAAAATATTTTAGATAATACTTTAGAAATTATTATAATAACTGAAAATATTTCTAAAAAAATTTCTAGTAACGTTACGCCACAAGAAGTTTTTGCGGTTTGTCAGATTCCGGAAACGAAATTATTAGATCATGTTTTAGATAAAAAAAATATTAATAATATTAATAATATTTTAATGATATTAAATTTACAAGATATTGGAAATTTTGGAACTATTATTAGAACTGCTAACGCCTTGGGAATAGATTGTATCTTGATTAGCTCTGATTGTCCTGATATTTATAGTCCAAAAGTTTTAAGAGCGACGATGGGAGCTATATTTAATATTAATATTATTAAAATAAATAATAATACAGATGACATAAAAAAAATTATAAAGAGCTTTAAAGACAAGAATTTTATGGCTGTTGCTTCGGCTGTAGCTGACGATTGTAAGAATATAAATCAAATTAGTTTTTTAAATAAAAATTTAATTATAGTTGGAAACGAAGGGAACGGGCTTGATAGAGAAATTATAAAAATTTGTGATGAGTCTGTTAAAATACCGATGATAAAAGAAGCCGATTCGCTAAACGTTGCAGTTGCTTCGGGGATCTTAATTTGGGAGCTCGTTTCTAAAACAAATAAATTATATTTAAAATAAGTTATATAACAACAAGGAAAATAATATGATAAAAGATGAAGATATTATATATTGGGTTTGGCTAAGCCAACTTCTTGGAGCTGGTAACCCAGACGTTGAATATGTTTTATCTAATATTGATTCACCAAAAGACTTATATAATTTATGTTTAAAAAATCGATTTGAAAATATAAAATTTTTGTCAAAGTATTTGATTAATAAAGCTAAGACAGTTAAATTAGATGACGCTGCTAAGATAATAAAAAAATGCAAAGAAAAAAGATACGAGATTATTACGATAAGAGATGAAATTTATCCGAATAGATTAAAAAATATTTATTCTTCGCCGTTAGTTTTATATATCAGCGGAAGCTTAGATAGTTTATATAATATAGATAATATTTTATCTATAGCGATAGTTGGTTCGAGAAAGTGTTCGGAGTACGCTAGCGAAGTTACTAAATTATTTTCAAGCGAACTTTCTAAAAATAAAGTTATGATTATTAGCGGGATGGCTGTTGGAATTGACGGAATAGCTTTAAGAGAAGCTTTAAAAAATAAATCTGGTGTAATTGGAGTTCTAGGTTGCGGTTTGGATGTTAACTATCCGATTCAAAATTTAGATCTAAAAAAACAAATAGAAAGTTCGCCAAACGGATGTGTTATTAGTGAATATCCTCCGGGAGTAAGGCCGTTTTCTGCTCACTTTCCAGTTAGAAATAGAATTATGGCTGGTCTTAGTAGCGGAGTTTTAGTTGTCGAAGCTGGAGAGCGAAGTGGTTCTTTAATTACAGCTAAGATCGCAACAGAACAAGGTAAAGATGTTTACGGCGTTCCTAATAATATTTTTTTAGAAAATAATTTTGGAACGATGAACTTACTAAAAGAAGGAGCCATTTTAGTTACAGAACCAAGAGATATTTTAGAAAATTATAAATATAATAATTATAAATTAAATAATATTAAAAATAAAAAAAATAATAATATATATAATAGCGATCTTAAAGATTATAATTTGAATTATAATTTAAATTCAGATAAATTAAAACAAGCTATAGACAAATTTGATAAAAAAGATTATAATCTAAATAAACAGAATAATAATTTAACAGGAGTTCTAAAAGATATATATGAATTATTAGGGAGTGAAGGACCTCAAAGTGCAGATTATATATCAGATAAGTTAAACATTAGTATTAACGAAATTTTAGTAAGTATCACAGAACTCGAAATACTTGGACTAATAAAAAATTTTACAGGAATGAAATATAAGATAATATAATTTTAAATAATTTGTATATTTATTATAGAAGGAGGGATATGATGTCGACACTTATTATTGTTGAGTCGCCTGTTAAAGCTAAGACAATAAAAAAATATTTAGGTAAGAATTATCAGGTTATTGCGTCAAATGGACATATTAGGGACTTACCTAAGTCGACTTTGGGAGTTGATGTTGAGAACGACTTTGAGCCTAAATATATTACGATTAGAGGCAAGGCTGAAATAGTAAAAAAACTTAAAGATAAACAAAAGAAAAGTACTAAAATTTATTTAGCAACTGACCCTGATAGAGAAGGTGAAGCGATTTCTTGGCACATTGCTAATCTTTTAAAGCTCGATATTTCTGAGCCAATTAGAGTTTCTTTTAACGAAATTACAGAGTTTGGTGTAAAGTCTGGGATGAGCAACCCAAGAAAAATAGATATAAATTTAGTCGAAGCGCAACAAACAAGAAGAATATTTGATAGAATCGTCGGATATAAATTAAGTCCGTTTCTTTGGAAAAAAATAAGAAAAGGACTTTCTGCTGGAAGAGTACAGTCTGTTGCTGTTAAGATGATAGTCGAGAGAGAGCGAGAAATTAAAAGCTTTATTCCTGTTGAATATTGGAGTATAAACGCTTTATTGATTTCTAAAAAATCTAAAAAAGCTTTTGAAGCTGTTTTAAACTCAATCGATAATAAAAAACCGGAAATTTTAAATAAAGATCAGGCTGATCAAATTTTAAATGATATTAAAGATAGTGACTTTATTGTTGAAAAAATTAAAACCGGTGTTAGAAAAAGTCGACCGTTGCCTCCGTTTACAACTTCGACACTTCAACAAGACGCTTCGAATAAATTAGGTTTTAGAGCGGCAAAAACGATGAAAGCTGCTCAAGAGCTTTATGAAGGTCGAGAAGTCGACGGAATCGGAGCAATAGGATTGATTACTTATATGAGAACAGACTCTCTAAGAGTCTCGATCGAAGCTCAAAATCAAGCTAGAGACTTCATAAAAGATAAGTTTGGGCCGGAATATATTCCAGAAAAAAATAATGTTTATAAATCAAAGTCTTCAGCTCAAGACGCTCACGAAGCGATTAGACCTACAGTCCCATCGATTACGCCGGAAATCGCGAAATCTAGTTTAACTTCTGATCAATACAAAATTTATAATCTTATTTGGACAAGATTTATGGCTAGTCAAATGTCAGAAGCTTTATATGATACGATGTCTGTTGATATAAAAGTCAAGAATAAATATAATTTTAGATCAACAGGAAGAGTTCTTAAGTTCGCTGGATACACTGTAGTTTATAAATCTTCAGAAGATACAGATAAAAATTTACTTCCGAAGATCGAAGAAGGCGAGATATTAAAAACAAAAGAAGTCGTAGGGAATCAACATTTTACTCAGCCTCCGGCTAGGTTTACAGAAGCTAGCTTAATTAAAAGTCTAGAAGAAAACGGAATTGGCCGTCCTAGTACGTACGCACCAACTATTTCGACTATTATGCAACGTGAATATATAGTAAGAGAAAGCAAACAACTTGTTCCGACTGATTTAGGAGAAATTGTTAGCGATTTAATCGATGTTAATTTTAATAATATAATTAATATTAAGTTTACGGCCAAAATGGAAGATGAACTAGATATGATAGCGGACGGAAGTCTAAATTGGAAGCAGGCTCTTAGAGTATTTTATGACGATTTTTTAAAGACTTTAGATAAAGCGAATCAAAACGACGACGGTAAGAAAATTTTAGTACCTAGTGAACAGACTGATATAAAATGTGAACTTTGTGGAAGTCCGATGGCAATCAAAGTTGGAAGATTTGGAAAATTTTTAGCTTGTACAAACTTTCCTGAATGTCGAAATACAAAAAAAATCGAAAAAGAAACAAACGGAAAATGTCCGATTTGTGGAGGAAGAATATTAGTTAAGACTTCAAAAAACAAAAAAACTTACTATGGTTGTGAAAACTTACCAGAATGTAATTTTATGACTTGGGATTTGCCAGTGAGTGATATTTGTCCTAAGTGTGGAAACACATTGTTTAAGAAAAAAGGCAAGAAAGAAAAAATATATTGCCTAAAAGAAGGTTGCGGATATTCAAAATAAAAAAATTAATATTAATTTTTAAATAATATTAATTTAAGTTAAGATAGGAATGATAAAAATTAGTCAAGAAAAAGTTTCAGTTATTGGAGCTGGGTTAGCGGGCTGTGAGGCGGCTTGGAGTTTAGCTAATAAAGAAATAAAAGTAGATCTTTACGAGATGAAGCCTAAAAAATATTCGCCAGCCCACAGTTACCCAGGGTTAGCCGAGCTTATTTGTTCTAACTCTCTAAAGGCGTCGAGGCTCGAGTCGGCGGCGGGTCTCTTAAAAGAAGAGATGAAATTATTTGATTCGATAGTTATTGAAGCAGCAAATAAAACTCGTGTTGCTGCTGGCGGGGCTTTAGCTGTTGATAGAGAAAAGTTTTCTGATTATATAACAAATAAAATAAAGTCTCATCCGAACATAAATATTATAAATCAAGAAGTAAAAAAGATTCCTGATGGGTATGTAATTATTGCTTCTGGGCCGCTAACTTCTAAAGCGTTGTCTGACGAAATTTCAAAAAAATTAAATAAAAATTATTTAAATTTTGTCGACGCCGTGGCGCCTATAGTTTTATCCGAATCGATCGATATGTCAAAAGTTTTTATGGCAGCTAGATATGACAGGGGAGAACCAGATTATATAAACTGTCCGATGGACGAAAATCAGTATAAAAATTTTTATAACGAACTTGTTTCGGCTCAAACTGTTGTTTTAAAAGATTTTGAAAAACAAAAGGTCTATGAGGGGTGTATGCCAGTCGAAGTTATGGCCAAAAGAGGATATGATACACTAAGATTTGGGCCTCTTAAGCCGGTTGGATTAATAGATCCAGTTACTAAAAAAAGACCGTTTGCTGTTGTTCAACTAAGATGTGAAAATATTGGTCAGGTTTTATATAATCTAGTAGGATTCCAAACGAATTTAAAATTTAGCGAACAAAAAAGAGTGTTTTCGCTGATTCCAGGTCTTGAAAGAGCTGAGTTTATTAGATACGGAGTGATGCATCTTAATACTTTTATTGATAGTCCGAGAGTTTTAGATAAATATTTGAGATTAAGATCAGATAATAAAATTTTTTTTGCTGGACAAATAACAGGAGTAGAAGGCTATACAGAGTCGGCTTCTTGTGGGATCTTTACGGCCTTAAATTTATTTCGAGTAATAAAAAACAAGTCTTTGTTAGAGTTGCCCGAGACTACAATGATGGGGTCGCTATATAATTATATATCGAATCCTGATATTAAAGATTTTCAGCCTATGGGAGCTAATATGGGAATCTTACCAGAATTAAATCTTGATAAAAATATTTATAAAAATATTCTAAAAGATAAACAAAAAAAATATTTTGAATACTCAAAAAGATCTATCGAAGATTTAAAAAAATTTTTAAAAGATTTTGAAAACTAAAAATTAAAATAAAAAATCTTGATTTAAAAAATTAAATTTTTAATTTTTTAAATCAAGAAATATAAACAAAAATATTTTTATTTGGAGGCGAGCTAAAGTTTGAAGATAATTGTTGATGGTTTTGGAGGAGATAGAGCTCCAATTGATATTTTAAAAGGCTGTGCAAAAGCGGTTGAAGAATATTATAATAAATATCACGTTGATATTATTGTTACCGGTAACGAGAAAATTATTCAAGAAGAAGCAAAAAAAAATAATATAAATTTAGATCATATAAAAATTATAAATGCGCCGTCTATCTTACCGGTTTGCGAAGATCCGACTCAGATTTTAAAAAAATATTCTGATTCGAGTATGGCTGTTGGACTTTCGTTGCTTTCAAAAGGCGAAGGTGACGCTTTTATTAGCGCTGGTAGTACCGGAGGCCTTATCGTTGGCTCGTCTTTAATCGTCAAGAGAATAAAAAATATAAAACGAGCAGCTTTAGCAACTATAATTCCTACGAATAAAAACGCTTATATGTTAATAGATTCCGGAGCTAATCACGATTGTAGACCAGAGATGTTGGCGCAATTCGCTTTGATGGGATCTGTATATATGAATAAAGTTTTAAATATTAATAACCCAAGAGTCGGGTTACTTAATATCGGAACTGAAGAAAATAAAGGAACTCAGACTCAACGAGAGGCTTATAATATTTTAAAAGACTCTAGTCTTAATTTTGTTGGAAATATCGAAGCTAGAGAAATTCCGTTTAATATTGCTGATGTTGTCGTTTCAGACGGCTTTGTTGGTAATATAGTTTTGAAATATACAGAGGGAATCGCTAAATTTTTTATGTCAGAAATAAAAAATATTATTAATAAAAATATTTTGACTAAATTAGCTGGTTCGGTTATTTATGGCGGTCTTAAGAGTTTTAAAAATAAATTAGATTATACAGAGTACGGCGGAGCAATCTTGCTCGGAATCAAAAAACCTGTTATAAAAGCTCACGGAAGTTCTAACGATAAAGCTATTAAAAACGCCATCAAGCAGGCAATTAAAATAGTTCAAAACAAAACTGTTCAAGAAATTAGCCAGGGTTTAGATCAATATAATTTAAAAAATAATTTAGAAAAATAATTAGATAAAGAGGCGAAAATACAAGTGAATAAAAATTTAAGTAATATAAATTGTTTTAAAAATATAGATCAGTTACAAGATAATATAAATTATAAATTTAAAAATATTAATTATTTAAAAACGGCTTTAGCTCACACTTCTTTTGTTAACGAAAATAAAAAATTCAAATTACAAAGTAATGAAAGACAAGAATTTTTGGGTGATTCAGTTTTGTCTCTAATCGTTTCGGATTATTTATTTAAAAATTATTCCCACTTACCAGAAGGTAAGTTAACAAAGCTTCGGGCGTCGCTTGTTTGTGAAAATACTTTGAGTAAATTCGCTAGCGAGATTTCTTTGGGAAATTTTTTAGTTTTAGGTAACGGCGAAAGCGGTGCGGGAGGAAAAAACAAGCCGTCTATTTTAGCTGACGCGTTCGAAGCTCTAATCGCAGCTATCTATCTTGATTCTAGTTTTGATTCAGCGTCCGAGTTTGTACTTAAATTTATAAAAAATTATTTGAACCAAAAAGAACAGAATTTTTTTATTGATTATAAAACAGTATTACAAGAGATAGTACAAAAAAATCCTGACGAGACAATAACTTATCGTCTCGTCAGCGAAACTGGTCCAGACCATGATAAACAATTTACGATACAGCTTTTAATAAACCAAAATGTTATTAGTAAGGGCGTCGCGAAGAGTAAAAAAAACGCAGAGCAACTAGCAGCAAAAGAAGCGCTAAGCATGATGGGAATAAAAAAGATTCAAAATTAAATTTTAGTTTTAAATATAATTATACAAAAATTTAATATAAGGATTAGAATAAAATTCTTTTTTTAAATTAGAAGAGATCCAATGGCCAGGATATATTTTAATTTTATCTATATCTATATTCATATCTATATTCATATCTATATCTTTGTTTTGAAAAATAAATAATTTATATATTTTTTTTATAGAATCTTCGAGTTTTTTTTGGTCGCCTCCGGGTAAGTCAGTTCGTCCGACGCTATCTTTAAATAAAGTGTCGCCTGTTAATAAAATATTATTATTTATTAAATAACAAACGCTTCCGGGAGTGTGGCCAGGAGCTGATATAGATTCTATAATTATATCATCTATTTTTAAAATCATATTGTCTTTTATAATTACATCGCTTTGAATTGGCTTTTGAGTGTAGTTTCCAAATACGCTAGCGAGACTTTTTTGGCCGTCAATAAGACAGTCTTTATCTTCGTCAGATATAAAAATTTTTATTTCAGGGTAAGATTCTTTTAGTTTGGGAACAGCTCCGATGTGATCATAGTGACCGTGAGTTAAAAAAATATGAGAGGGCGAAAGCTTATTTTGAATAATATAATTATTAATTTTATCAAAATCAGAACCTGGGTCAAAAATTAAACAATTGTTTTTATCAGTCGATATTATATAGCAATTTGTTTTTAAATCGCCTACTGTAATTCTTTTTATTAACAATTTTAACATCTTCTTTCTTAAAAAAATAAATAATAATATTATTATATATTATAAAATTAATTTTGACTAGATAGAATTTAATAAAAATTAAAAATTTTGGAGATAAAATAATGAAAGATTTTTTAGAATTATATGAAATAGCAAGAAACTCTGTTAGTCCGAAAAGACTTAGTGAGTTTGCTATTTGTGGAAGCGTCGGAGCGGCTCTTGTAACAAACAAAAATAATGTTTATATTGGAGTTTGTATCGATGCTGCTTGTGGAATCGGGTTTTGTGCTGAGCACAGTGCTATAGCTGCGATGATAACAGCAGGAGAGAGCCAGATACTTAAAATAATCGCGGTCGGTGAAGACGGAAATATTATGCCGCCTTGTGGTCGTTGTAGAGAACTTATTAGTCAAGTTAATATAAAAAATTCAGAGACACAGGTTATGGTGTCAAAAAATAAAATAATGACAATAAAAGAACTGTTACCAGACGATTTTAAAACTTACTGTCCGATTAGATATATATAATTTTAGGAGATTCAGATGTTAAGAGAACTTTATATCGAAAATATCGCTATTATAAAAAAATTATCGATTGATTTTCACGAAAATTTGACGATTTTTACAGGTGAAACTGGCGCTGGAAAGTCTATTATAATCGACGCGATTAATCTAATAATTGGAAGTAGGGGCTCTAAGAGCCTAATAAGAACAGGAGAAAAATCGTGTTTTGTTTCGGCGATCTTTCAAGATATTTCAGCAGAGCTTGTTCAAAAACTAAGAGACTTAAATTATAATATTAATCAACAAGACGATTTATTAATTAGTCGCGAGTTTGTTGAAGACTCTAAAAATATTTGTCGGATCAATTCTAGGCCGTGTACAGTTTCAATCTTGAGAGAAATAGCTGATTATTTAATTAATATCCACGGTCAATATGATAACAAATCGCTTTTTGATATTAATACTCAAAGATATTTAATAGACAAGTATTCTAATAACGACGAAATTTTAGATTTATATAAAACAGAATTTTTAAGTTATCAAAAATTAAAAAAAGAATTTGAAAAATTTAATCAAGATGAGGCAACTAAGAAGAGACAGCTTGATATTTTAGAATATCAAATAAACGAAATTAAAAATTCAAAACAGATTCTTGAAAAAGAACAAGAGCTGATTAATAAAAAGCAATATATAAAAAATCATAAAATAATTAAAGATAGTTTAAGCGAAGCGATTTTAATTCTTGATGGAAACGAAAATTCGTCAGGTCTTAATGTATTGCTAAGTAAATTAGAAAAGTGTTTAATAAGATGTGAAAATCTAAATTTAGATAAAATAAAAAATATTATAAATACTGTTCAAGATATAAAATATAATATTTCGGATTTTTCGTATGAACTCTCTTCTTTAATTTCTGATATTGATTTTAGCGAAAACGACATTAACGAAATAGAATCACAGCTAGATATTATTTATAAATTAAAACAAAAATACGGAAGTAGCTGTGAAGAGATACTAGATTTTTATAATAATATTTGCTTAGAATTCGAACAAATAAAAATGTCAGACGAAAATAAAGAAATTTTTAAAAAACAAATAGATGATAAATATAATATTTTAAATAAACTAGCTGAGAAGATTTCAAAAAGCCGGAAACAAGCTTCTGAAAAATTTGTTGAAGAAACAAAAGTTTATTTAAAAGAATTAGATCTTAAAAATATAGATATTATTGTTGATATAAAAAATACAGAAATTAATATTTTTGGAAAAGATAGATTAGAATTTTTAATAAAAACAAATATAGGAGAAACTTTTAAGTCGCTTTCAAAAATAGCGTCTGGAGGGGAAGTTGCGAGAGTGATGCTCGCAATAAAAAACGTTTTATCTGACAACGATTTTGTTGGTACTGTTATATTTGACGAGATCGATATCGGCGTCAGCGGTAATACAGCTTATAATATAGGCAAGAACTTAAAAAAACTGTCGGATAAAAAACAAGTTATTTCGATTACTCATTCCGCTCAAGTCGCTTCTTTTGCTGATAAACACTTGTTTATAAAAAAATCGATTTTTAATTCTCAAACGTTTACAGAAATAAAAGATCTTAATTACGAAGAAAGAAAATATGAGCTCGCTAGGATCTTAGGGGGTGCTCAGATAACAGATATTACTTTAAAGAGTGCTCAAGAGCTATTAGATTTTTAAATTTTTGAGTTGTATAAAAATTTTGGAGGTTTGTTTAATTAATGAACAGAAAGGTTTCAGTTGGAATTTTAATAGCAATAGTATGTATTACTTGCGCAATGACGATGAGTATTACTACTATTGTGTCACGAAGAATGTTTAACAAAAAAGTACATAATATTAGTCAATTAGAAACAATGTATAATAAAATAGCGGAAATAGACAAGACGATTAGAAAAAATTATATCGAAGATATTGACGACGATTATTTGTTGGACAGTCTAGCAAGAGGTTTTATCTTTGGAATCAAAGACGACAAAAATGGAAAGTATATTACGGCTAAAAAATATAAAGAAATTAGAGATATCGAAAACGGAAAGCTTGTTGGAATTGGTGTTATTGCTGAAAAAGACGTTTCAGGATATATGAAAATTATTGATATTTATGACGAAAGCTTAAAAAATAAAATAAAAAAATCGGATCTTATAATAAAAATAAACGATATAGATGTTTCTTCTGAAAACTATGAAGAGTGTGAATCGATGATTATTGGTGAACCAGGAACTACTGTTAATTTAGTTGTAAGACATGGTAAAGAAGATATTGAGTTAGAAATAGTTAGAAACTATTCTGAAATTAAAATGCTTACATATAGACAGTTTGGAAATATTGGATATATAAAAATAGTAGGATTTAACGACTCTACTGTTTCTCAGTTTAATAAAGCTATTAGAAAGCTTTTAAGAAATAAAGTCAAGGGAATAGTATTTGATTTAAGAAACAATCCTGGAGGGACTTTAAAATCAGTTTGTGCTATTTTAGAACCTATGTTGCCGAGAGAGCAATTTGTTATGATGACTTTAAAAGACGGGTCGACAAAAAAATTAAATTACAGAGGAACGAATAAAATAAAAATTCCGTTGGTAACAATTATCAATCAAAAATCAGCGAGTGCAGCAGAGTTGTTTGCTCAGGCTTTAAAAGATTATAACAGAACTAAAATAGTTGGAGTTAATTCTTTTGGAAAGGGGACAATGCAACATATTTTTGAGCTTAGAGATGGATCGGCGTTGAATTTAACATTTGCAAAGTTTAAAACTTTAAAGAGTCCTAATTTTGATGGAGTAGGTGTAAAGCCGGATTTTGAAATTAGACTAAGTTCTGAGCAAGAAGCTTCTTTTGAATTATTAAACGAAAGAACAGATCCTCAATTAAAAAAAAGCTTAGAGCTTTTAAAAACAAAATAAAGTTTGAAATAAAATTTTAGAAAAATTATTTGGTTCTTTGTCAAGAGTTTGGGTGGAAAATCCTGTAAATAGTTTTATATAGTTTTTATATAGATAGTATAAGTTTTTTATACTATCTCTTTTTTTGGATTTTAAATCTAAAAATTTACTAAAATTTTTTTATAAAAACACTTGACATATAATAAAAAATATATTATAATATAATAAAAAACATATTTTTTGTTTTATTAGGAGGAAATTTTTATGTATTTTATAAAAAAATTAAATAATTTAAAAAATAATTTAAATATTAAATTACCAAAATTTGGTACGGGGGGGGGTACTAGTAGATATAAATATATAATAATTTTTATTATATTTATACTAAGCATTAGTATTCGGTCTTTTGGAGTTACTATGGATAGTGAAGGCAATACGGATTCTACACTACTACCTGCTAATTATAAGTATGCAGAAAAAGGTAAAGTAGTAGAAAGAGTGGACGAGAAGGCAAAGTTGCCGATAAAAAATAGTCAGGGTATTTATGAAATTAACGACGAAAAAGAGCTAAGGGGCTTTGCTGACATAGTCAAAGGATATGAGCAGTATATGAACTCAAGCAATACAGGAGGAATAAATAGGGTCAAAGCAGAAACATCAGCCAACGCGATATTAACTAAAGATATCGAAGTAATTGATTCGACGAATACTTATGCATGTAGTGGCTTACAAGCTCTTCTTGCTGGAACAAAAACAATTGATACTCTTGATTCTACAAAAAAAACAGCTTTAGAAGATTTAAATTGGGTTCCGATCGGCGATAATCATGAAATATCAAGCGGTGTGTATTGTCAATACACAGGGACTTTCGACGGAGCAGGACATACGATAAGCGGGATATACTGTAATGTTTATAATGCGTCAGGAAGTGCTTATGTGGGATTATTTGGATATGTTGGCGAAGGTGGAGAGATTAAAAACTTAGGAATAAAAAATTCGTATATCAGTGGTAATGGTACAGGTAGCAATGGTAGTAGCGATGTCGGAGGAGTAGTAGGTTTTTGCGGAGGAACGGTTACTAGTAGCTATGGAGAGAACAATACATTAATAGGAAATGGAACAACGTCTAATGTCGGAGGAGTAGTAGGTTTTTGCGCAGGAGCTGGTTTAAATAAAAGAATTGTAAAAAATTGTTACGGAGCGAATAACAAAATAAGTGGAACAGGAAATAATTCTAACGTCGGAGGAGTTATAGGGATCTGTGGTAGTGGAGGAGAAGTAAAGAGTTGTTACGGAGCGAATATAGATTTAACAGGAACAAACAAAGGCGGAATATGTGGAAGTGGTTTAGGGACGATAAGTAATTGTTATTATTTAAAAGATGCGGAGCAAAGAATTAATGAGAGCTTATATGGAATAGGAGGTACTGAAACAGACGATGAAGCTACAACAAGAGCGACGAGTATTGGAGAATTCAAAGGAAATATAGAAATAACTGTTGATAGGAAACAAACAACTGTTTTAGACGCTTTAAACGCCGAGAGAAAAGTGTTTATAAAAAATATAAATTTAAAGCCGGGTAGTCACGAATATTTATTGTTGGTCGGAGAATATGAAAAATTATTAAAGATCCCGGTTAGAGTTAAAATAAACTACGATCCGAGTAATAATTTAGAAAAGTGGGTTCAGGATCATGTAAGACATGAGTTTTTTAGAAAATCGACTGAGGATTGGGAGTCGATGACTGAAGGTACAGAATATAAATTTGATATTGATTTAGTGTCGACAAAGATCGGTGTCGACGGAACTAAAACCCAAGATTTTATATTTAGTTATTATATATTCAAGGCTGAAGATACTGATCAATTTGGGTTTAATAAAAGTTATATAAACGTTAAAGACGACAGTTCTAACTACGGAATGAAAGCCGGGAACGCGTTTATGACATACATGAAACAAGATGTCGGCGGCGGAAAGAAATTATTTATAGATTACGATATAGACCCGAAACAAATATTAGAAAACTACGAAAATTATAATTCTGGGTCTTAATAAAATAAAAATAAAAAAGCTTATTAGAAAATTTAAAATTAAATTAATTTCTAATAGGCTTTTTTTTGAGCTAAGAAAAAAATTTTATATATTTAGTGAATTTAATAATTTTCTTGTTTCGTCGAAATTTAATTGTTGTCTTGAATCAGAAAGCGCTTTTTCAGGCTGAGGATGTGTTTCTATCATTATACCGTCCGCTCCGGCGACAATAACTGATTTAGCAATTTCGTTTATTATATCTTTTCGTCCTAAAGAGTGGCTTAGATCCGCGATAATCGGTAATTTTGTATATTTTTTTATTAAAGCTATCGAAGAAATATCTAACATGTTTCTGACGCTATTTTCAAACGTTTTTATTCCGCGTTCACACATCAAAATATTTCTGTTACCTTCGAGCGCTAAATATTCCGACGCTAATATAAATTCTTCTAAACTGGCGCACATTCCTCGTTTGAGTAACACAGGTTTTTTTGATTTTCCGAGTTCTTTTAACAAATCAAAGTTTTGCATATTTCTTGAACCAACTTGAAATATATCGATATATTCAGAAAGTTTTTTTATATCCCGAATATCTGTTATTTCTGAGACGGTTATTAGATTATATTTTTTAGAAATGTGTTTACTAAACTCTAAACCTTGATCTCTTAAGCCTTGAAAACAATATGGCGAAGAACGTGGTTTATATAGACCAGCTCTTAAAAATTTAATTCCAATACTAGACAAGAATTTCGCTGATTTTTCTAACATCTGTTGATTTTCAACGCTACAAGGTCCAGCAATAACTATGGGCGACGATATATCTAAATTAAAAATATTTCTAATATCAAAAAATTTTTTACTAGAACCAGTTGCTACCAACGGGAATTTTTTTATATTCATAAAAGACCTCTATTTTTATGTTTTTAATTATAAAACAAAATAGACAACTTATAACGTATTTTTATATAACGAAATAAGTTGCCAATTTTTTTAGTTTGTTTTAATAAATTAAATTGTTTTTTAAATTATTAATTATTCATCGCGCATATTCGCAAAACATTCGCTACAATAGACTGGGCGACCTTCAGTTGGTTTAAAAGGAACCTTTGCTTCTTTGCCGCAATTAGCGCAACTTGCTGTATACATTTGTCTACCAGCTCTAGCTGCTTGTTTTTTAGCATCTCTGCATTCTTTACATCTTTGAGGTTCGTTTGTGAACCCTTTCTCAGCAAAGAATTCTTGTTCACCTGCTGTAAAAACAAATTCCTTTCCGCAATCTTTACAAACTAAAGTCTTGTCTTCGTACATAACTACTTTACCTCGCTTAACTGAATTAAATTAAAAATTAAATATTTACGCCCATTTACGGTAACGAACCGCATATTGAATATAATATTAAATATATATAAAACTAAATATAAATATCTTAAAATAGAATACACAACGCTCTCTTGAGCAAAGGGCACACGAAAATAATTCTTAAAAATCATTTTAACTACGCTATAAGATATTATAAGCGATAAAAAACAAAAAGTCAACTAATTTTTAATTATAAATAAAATAAAAGAAAATAGCTGGCTAATATTTGGTAATCGATTATAAAATAATGACAAGTTTTAAATAAATTTTAAGTGATATATATAAAAAATAACTTATAAATACGAAAATTATTTTAATAATAATATTATTTAAATAATTTTAAAAATTTTTTATAAAAATATCCGGCCTTTTTTAAAGACCGGATATTTTTAGCTGTCTTTAATTATTTTTAATTTTCTGTTTTTTTAGAAATACAAACATATTGCTGGATACTTTGGTTAGCAGGTACGACATCGTGATCGAACCATTCGCCCATAAACCTTCTAACACTTCCGAATGTGTATCCATTTTGGTCGTGGTAATTAGTATCATATGGATCAGCAAAAACCAAAACATGAGAAGTTGTGTCATCAGGGATACCCATATCATCATAACCGACGATAACTCTCCAATGTCCTCCAAATTCAACGTTTTCCACCAATATTACTGAGTTTTCTTTTAGTTTAGATTTAATAAACTTAGAAAGTTCTAGTGATGAATCAAACGACTTGCCGTTTGATTTTTGAGTATCGAAAGATGATGTTACGTTAAAACCTCTGTTTTTAAACGAATTTACAAGAGCCTCAGTAGTCGTTCCCCAAGAGCCATCTTCCCTTGGGTTTCTTGGACTTCTTGTGTCCATTTCTTTTACTAGGGCGTTTTCTGATACATCACATACACCAAAATGATTAAGAGCCATCACAGCACAAGCAGCTCCGCATGACCAACCTGAAGTTTGTTGGTATGTTTTAAACTTATCTAATTTAACAAGTGTATTTGTTGGAGATGTATTATAAAAATCAATGCATTTATAATACGGAGAATTTGGAATATTTGCCTTGCCCTCTTGATCTACGGCTGCAGCACCTAAAATTTTGTTGTCAACAGCTTCAAGTATTGGAATCTTGCTTTCGTTTGCTGCGACAGATATTAAACATAAATTAGTCGCTAAAACAGCTGTTAATCCTGAAAAAATAACTTTTTTTGTTTTCGTAACTTAAAAAACTCCTTTGTTTATAGTTACTTGTAAAAATTTGTGTTATCAAAAAACAAAGAATAATAAATATTCTTGCGATAACTCTTACAAGTGTAAATTATAAATTATAAATTAATTAAAGACTGATTAAAAAAACATATTATATATAATTTGTTAAAAATAAGCTCTAAATATATAATAATATGTATTTTTGGAAAAGTCAAGAATTTGTAAAAAAAACAAAAAATTTATTTTATTTTTGTTATATATTATCTTAACACGGCATTACAAAAAAATATTTCAAAAATATTTGAATTTTTATAGAATCTTAATTAAAAAAACAGTATTTGAATTAATAATAAAATTTAATAATAATTTTGGTATGAACAGTTGAAAAAATATTAATATTGGGTTATAATTATAAGTAGTCAAAGAGCACTAATTAAATTTATTGATAGTTTTAGGAGAGTAATGAAATGTTGGTTACAGGTAAAGAAATTTTAGACAAAGCTAATAAAGAAAACATTGCTGTCGGAGCTTTTAATATTAATAACATGGAATGCTTACAAGCTGTTATCGCGGCAGCAGAAAAAAAACAATCAGCAGTTATAATTCAAACATCAGAAGGAGCAATAAAATACGCCGGTTTAGATTATTTGGCTTCGATGGTGAAGCTTGCTGCTCAAAAAGCCAGCGTTCCCATCGCGCTACACTTAGATCACGGAACGACTTACGAAACAATTATAAACTGTATCGTTAGCGGGTGGACTTCAGTAATGTTTGACGGTTCGCACTACGATTTAGAAAATAATATAAAATATACCAAAGAAATCGTGAAAGTTGCTCACGCTTGCGGAGTAAGCGTTGAAGCTGAGCTTGGTAGACTTTCTGGAGTTGAAGACCAAATCGCTGTCGACGAAAAAGACGTAATGTTTACGGATCCTAATCAAGCAAAAATTTTTGTTCAAGAAACAGGTGTAGATTCGTTAGCGATCGCGATCGGTACGGCTCACGGAGTTTATAAAGGCGAACCTAAATTAGATTTCGAAAGACTTTTGGAGATAAAGTCTTTGTTAAAGATGCCGATAGTTCTACACGGCGCCTCAGGAATTAGCGCTGAAGATCTAAAAAAAGCTATTAAATTAGGAGTTAACAAAATTAATATAGATACAGATATAAGACTAGCTTTTAAACAAGGTTTTGAAGAAGTGTTGAAAAATAAACCAGAAGAGTTTGACCCTAGAAAGCTTTGTGGGTCGGCGCGAGAAAAAGTCCAAAAAGTTGTTGAAAATAAAATAGATATATTTAGCTTAAATATTTAAATTTTGACACGAAAGGTTGGGTTATATTTTTGACTTCCAATATATTTAAGTGGGCAATAATGATTTTATTAATTGTCTTATCTGCGTTTTTTTCTTCGTCTGAAATGGCCATTACGAGTTTTAATAGGATGAGACTAAAAAACAAAGCCGAAGACGGAAATAAAAAAGCAACAAGAGCGCTAGAGTTAGCAAATAATTTTGATAAGACAATTTCGAGTATCTTGATCGGGAATACTATTGTTAATTTAGCGACAACGTCGATCGTAACTGTCTTGTTTATAGATATGTTTGGTTCTTCGGTTGGGCCTTTAATAGCTACGATTTTTATAAGTGTTGTAGTTTTGATTTTTGGTGAAATTTTACCTAAAAGCTACGCAAAAGAAAAAGCTGATAGCTATGTTATGAAAGCTTCGGGGGTACTATCTTTTTTCGTAATGATTTTAAATCCGATTACGATTTTATTTTTGTGGCTCAGACAGCTGATGAATAAATTTTTAAACAACGAAAACAAAACAGAAGACGGGATGACTGAAGCTGAGCTCAAGTGTATGATAGACGAAATCGAACATCAAGGTGGGTTAGAAAAAGACGAGAGCGAATTAGTACAAATGGCGCTCGATTTTGATGAGATAACAGTCGAAGAAATTTTAACGCCGCGCGTTGATATGATAGCCATCGAAATAAACGAATCGATAGAAAATATTCAAAAAATATTGATGTCAGAAAAGTTTTCGAGAATACCTGTTTACGACAAAACAATAGATAATATCGTAGGTATCTTATTAGAAAGAGAATTTTTTAAGAGTAAGGTTTTAACTAATGATTTTAATATAAAAGAAAATATCCAAAAGCCTTTATTTGTTCCCCAATGGATGAAAATATCTGATGTTTTAAAAGAGCTCCAAAGAAAGAAGACTCATATGGCAATTGTTGCTGACGAACACGGAGGAACGATGGGCTTAGTAACGATGGAAGATTTGTTAGAAGAGCTTGTTGGAGAAATTTGGGATGAATACGACGAAGTAGAACAAAATATTATAAAAATAGACGATCAAACATACGAAGTAGAAGGTTCGATGAATATAAAAAGCATGATGGAATATTTGGATTTTTCTACAAAACATTTTGAGCCGGAGGGAAACACTGTTGGAGGTTGGGTGATGGCTCAGCTTCACAAAATATCTAAAAAAGGCGACTCTTTTGAATATAAAAATATGACGGTTACAATAAAAGAAATTGTTGATCAAAGAGTTACAAAAGTTATCGTAAAAATTAAGCCGATAGAGATAGAGCCAGAGAAATAAATCAAAAGCCGGGAGATAAAAAAATTCGATGAAAAGAATATTATTTTATGTTAGTATAACGTTATTTATATCTATTTTTGTAGCGTCATTTTTAAGTTTTAACGTAAATATCTTAACAAGTTTGGTCTTAATGATAACGCTACTGCCAATTTGTTGGTTGCTTAAAAATAGACTAAATATTAAAGTTTTATTAATTTTATTACTTACAGTTTCTTTTGGTTTATTTTCTTACGCTCTAAAAGATAGCTTTGAATTTAATAAATTATTAGCTTTAGACGGGAAAGAAGCTACAATAGAGGCTACGGTTGTATCAGCTCCGGCTTTTAGCGAAACTGGAGTTGTTTGTGATGTTAGAGTCGATAAGATTTTTGTTGCGGGAGTATATAAAAAATTCAAGGCGAAACTTTATCTAAAAGATGAAGTTTCACTTGAGCCTTATTCTAAGTTTAAAGCTAAAGTAAAATGTTTTAGTCCATATTTAAACAGTCCGGATAAATTAAAAAGATATTACAAGTCTAAGAGTCAGGCGATAGCTTTTTCTAGCTACAGTGATCAAGGATTCAGATGGCTTAAAAACAAGTCTGAGATAGAAATTTTACCCAAAGCTGTCTTAGAAGTTAAGCAATATTTTAAAAAAAATTTAACCAAGTGTTATAAAAACGATCAGGGTAACTTGATGATCGGATTTTTATTAGGAGACAAAACAGGGATTGATTACTTAACAAAAAGAAGTTTTAGTTTATCTGGGATCTCTCATCTGTTGGCTGTTTCAGGACTTCATTTGACGATTTTAATACAAACAGTTTATAGTTTTTTAAATTCTATTAAATTTGGAAGAAAAAAATCTATTTTGGCTACGATTGCTTTTACATTGTTTTTTATGGCTCTTACGGGCTTTGCGCCCTCGGCGGTTAGAGCTGGAATTATGAATATTATTTGTTTGGTTGGTCAAATAATTGGTCGAGAATCTGATTCGCTCAGTGCCCTAGGGCTCGCTATTATTATTATTTTAATAAAAGATCCGTTTTCGGCTTTAGATCTAGGGCTTCAGCTTTCTTTTTTGGCGACTTTGAGTATAATAATATTTAGACCAAAAGTATATAATTTTATTTACAAACCATTAGTTAAAATAAAAAATAATAAAATAAACAAGATAGATAAATTTATTTGCGATACTTTAGCTGTATCTATTTCGGCGTTAGTTTTGACTTCGCCGGTTACGGTTATTGAGTTTGGGCGACTTTCTTTAGTTGCTCCGATTACGAATATAATTTTAACGCCAGTTGTTAGTCCAACTTTGATTTTTATTGCGCTGACTGCTATTTTTGGCGGAATAAAATTTTTAGATGTTATTTATAAAATTTTTGCGTTGTTTAGTTCGATCGGAGTTGGAATAATTAAACATATAGCTGAAATAATGTCAAGCTTGCCTTTTTCGTCTATATCTATTAATCAAAAATATTTATACATATGTTTTATATCTTTTTTAGTATTATTTTTAGTTAATAAATATATATTAAAAAATAAAAATTTAAATAAATATATATATTTATTTAGCTTGATTATTTTTTTAGTTGGAAGGCTATCTAACGATATTATTATGTTTGGCTATATAAACTTTGAAGATATAAGCGAAGACAGTAGTAAGAATAAAAAAAATTTAGATAATAAAAATTATATTATTTCAGATTCAAAAGTTTCTGTTGCGATTTTGAGAGAGTCTGAGAAATATTTGATTCCTAATATTGACGACAAGATGAAATTATTAGGACTAAGTCAATTAGATTATGTTATTATAAGTTCAAAAATCGAAATAGACGATATAATAAAAATTATATCAGTTTGTAAGCCTAAAAAACTTATAGCTGACAAAAATACTATTAGTTTAATTTATAAAAATATTTCGAATACAAATAAAAATTTTAAATTTGTTAACGAAAAAGAACATGTATATATATATCAAAAAAATATTTTTAAAAATAATAAAACTTTAGTTTCTGTTTTGAAAAATAATAATATTATAATTAAAAACAATGCTGGTAGAATTAGTGTAATAAATAAAGAAAATACGTTGGAGGATTATTAAAATGACGAGTGAAAGAGAAAAAGCGCTTGAGACAGCTATATCGAGGATCGAGCGTCAATTTGGAAAAGGCGCTATAATGAAATTAGGTCAAACGGCTTTTAACGTCGAAGCGATTTCGACTGGTTCGATAGGTTTAGACGTTGCGCTGGGGATTGGCGGAGTTCCAAAAGGGCGAATAATTGAAATTTATGGACCTGAGAGTTCAGGTAAGACAACTGTGGCTCTTCATGTTGTTGCTCAAGCTCAGCAAAACGGCGGAGAAGCGGCGTTTATAGATGTTGAACACGCTTTAGATCCAAAGTACGCAAAGGCTCTTGGGGTTGATATAGATTCGCTTCTTGTATCTCAGCCAGATACAGGCGAGCAAGCTTTAGAGATCGCTGAGGCGTTGGTTAGATCTGGCGCGATTGATATAATTATTATTGACTCTGTTGCTGCTATGGTTCCTAGACAAGAAATCGAAGGTGAGATGGGCGACGCCCACGTTGGACTTCAAGCTAGGCTTATGTCTCAGGCTTTAAGAAAACTAACGGGAATTGTTTCTAAAACAAACTGCGTTGTAATATTTATAAATCAACTAAGAGAAAAAGTCGGAATGGTCTATGGTAACCCGGAAACAACTCCGGGAGGTAGAGCGCTCAAGTTTTATTCGTCTGTTAGACTAGAGATAAGACGTGTTGAGAGTCTTAAGAGTGGAACTGACGTTGTAGGTAACAGAACTAGATGTAAAGTCGTAAAAAATAAAGTTGCGCCTCCGTTTAAAGATACAGAATTTGATATCATGTACGGGCAAGGAATTTCGAGAGAAGGCGAAATTGTCGATATGGGTGTAAAGCTCGGAATTGTTAACAAAAGTGGAGCTTGGTTTAGTTATAAAGATTTAAGATGGCAAGGTAGAGATAACGTCAAAGAGCAACTTAAAAACGATAAAGACTTGATGAATGAGCTTGATAAATTAATTAGAGATAAATTACTAAAAAAAGATGATGATCAAGAAAGTATAGAAGACACTGAAGAATCTAAAAATTCTAAAGATTCTAAAAAATCTGAAGATAAATAAAAAAATTTAGAAACTAGAAAGAAGATAAAAAACTATGGCGAGTAATAAAATAAGCGTAGGTTTAATTTCGCTCGGGTGTCCTAAAAACCAGGTCGACGCGGAAAGAATTTTGGCGATATTAAAAAATAAAAATTTTGAGATATCGACAAGTTATGATTATTGTGATATAATAATTATAAATACTTGCGCTTTTATTGAATCGGCTAAACAAGAGTCGATTAACGAAATTTTGAGTGTTTGTGATTTAAAAAATATAAATAAAAAATTAAAACTAATTGTTGTGACTGGATGTTTGGCTCAAAGATATAAAGAAGAACTTAAATTATTAATTCCTGAAGTTGATATAGTCGTAGGTTTAGGAGCCAACAAAGATATTGCAAATTTAATTTTAAAAGGACTTGAGGGCGATAAAAGACTATCTTTTCCGCCGGAAGACGAAATGATGATTTGCGGAGAGCGGGTTTTGACAACTCCGTCTCACTTTGCTTATTTAAAAATAGCTGACGGATGTAACAACAGGTGTACTTATTGTGCGATTCCGATGATTAGAGGTAATTATAGGAGCGTCCCGATGGAGCTCTTAATAAAAGAAGCTCAAGAACTAGCTGGACGCGGCGTAAAAGAGCTTAATATAGTTGCTCAAGATGTTACTTACTATGGGTTTGATTTATATAAAAAATTAGCGTTGCCGGAGCTTTTAAAAAAACTTTCTGAAATATCAGGAATAGAATGGATAAGATTACTTTATTGCTATCCTGATAAGATTACAGACGAACTGATAGAAGAAATAGCAAGTAATAATAAAATCGTAAAATATATAGATATCCCGTTTCAACACGTTAATAACGAGATGTTAAAAAAAATGAGAAGAAAAGGCGATAAAAAAGTAATTTTAGACGTAATTTCGAAATTAAGAAAAAAAATACCGGATATTGTTATTAGATCTACTTTTATAGTTGGGTTTCCTGGAGAAACTCAAGAACAGTTTGAAGAGTTACTCGAGTTTGTTAAAGATATTAAACTTAATAGATTAGGTTGTTTTAAATATTCTCAAGAAGAAAATACACCAGCAGCTAGCTTCGAAAATCAAATTAGTCAAGAAATAAAAGACAAGAGATATGAAGCAATTTTAGAAGCTCAAGATCAGGTTGTCTTTGAGCTTCACGAGAAACAGAAAAATAAAAAATATAAAGTTTTAGTTGAAGGCTACGACGAAAAATCAAATATATACTATGGTCGGACTTATATGGATGCTCCGGAAATAGATGAGTATGTTGAATTTGATCTAGGTGAAGATTATGATTATGATCAAGAATTGCCGAAGCCTGGGGACTTTTTAGATATTGTATTATAATATAAAAAATGAGGAGATTTTATTTTGAATATACCTAATAAAATTACTTTATTTAGAATTATATTAGTTCCGTTTTTTATATTTTTTGCGGCGTTTGATTTTGTTAAAAACTCGGGAATTTGGGGTCTAGTTGTTTTTGCAATTGCTAGTCTTTCAGATTGTCTCGACGGGTATCTAGCTCGCAAGAATAATACTATTACGGATTTTGGAAAGCTAATGGATCCGTTAGCCGATAAAATTTTAGTTGTTTCGGCGCTAATAATTCTTTCAACACAAGGATTTATAAATAATATTTTAGTTATTATTATAATCTCAAGAGATTTTATAATAGACTCGATAAGGCTTCTTGCGTCCAATCAAGGTAAAGTTATTGCTGCTGATATTTGGGGGAAGCTCAAGACAGTTTTTCAAATGATAGCGATCATAGTTTTTTTAGTATACAAAGCTTTTAAAAATATTTTATTAGAATATATTTTAAGTTATATAAAATGTTTTGGCAGTTTTTTGATTTATATTGCGACTATTCTTACGATTTTTTCAGCTGTTAATTATATTATAAAAAATTATGAATATTTTAAGATAAAATAATTTTAAAGAAGGGTTATTATGAGCGGCGTTTTAAGAATAGCGGGCCTAATTGAAGAATCGATTGTTGATGGTCCTGGTGTAAGATTTGTTGTTTTTACCCAAGGGTGCCCACACGGTTGTCCGGATTGCCACAACCCCGATACACACGACTTTTTAGGAGGCTATGAGATCAAAATAGACGAAATAGTTGAAAAAATAAAAAAAAATAAATTAGTCGATGGAGTAACGATTTCTGGAGGAGAGCCTTTTTGTCAGGTAGAGTCGGTTTTAGAGCTTGTTAAAAAACTTAAAAATTTAGGATATAAAATAGTATATTATAGCGGATTTACGATCGAGCAACTGATTCAAAAATCAAAAAAAGATAAATACACAAGAGAGCTATTAAAATTAATTGATATATTAATAGACGGAAGATTTGAAAAAGATAAACAAGATTATACTCTAAAATTTAGAGGAAGCAGCAATCAAAGAATAATAGAGATGAAAGATATAATATTATAATTTTTTGTTTTTAAAAATATAAAAATGTTTATTGTTTTTCTCGAGCTCTTAAAAAATTTATAAATAAAGAGGAGAAGTATTTAGTGGCAGATAAAATAAATAATAAAAAAAACAAAAAACTTGTTACAGCGATAACATCGATGGAAGAGGATTTTTCTCAGTGGTATACTGATATTGTTAAACAAGCGGAGTTAATAGATTATTCGAGCGTAAAAGGCTGTATGATTTTGCGCCCCTACGGGTACGCTATTTGGGAAAATATTCAAAGTCAACTTGATAAGCTTTTTAAACAAACAGGCCATGAAAACGTTTATATGCCAATGTTTATTCCTGAGAGCTTGCTCCAAAAAGAAAAAGATCACGTTGAGGGGTTTGCACCGGAAGTTGCTTGGGTGACATACGGAGGCGAAGAGAAACTTTCTGAGAGACTTTGTGTTAGACCTACTTCTGAGACGCTATTTTGTGAACATTTTAGACACGTTGTCGAGTCTTATAGAGATCTACCGAAGCTATATAATCAATGGTGTAGCGTCGTAAGATGGGAAAAGACGACCAGACCGTTCTTGCGTTCGACTGAATTTTTGTGGCAAGAAGGTCATACTATTCACGAAACAGAGAAGGAAGCACTGGACGAAACCAAGAAGATGCTCGAAATATATGCTGATTTTTATGAGAAATATTTATTAATTCCTGTTATTAAGGGTCAAAAGACAGATAAAGAAAAGTTCGCAGGCGCTAAAGCGACTTTTACAGTCGAAGCGATGATGCACGACGGAAAAGCACTTCAAGGTGGAACAAGTCATTATTTTGGTGACGGTTTTTCAAGGGCGTTTGACGTTAAATTTACAGACAGAAATAATAAATTAGCTTATCCTTATCAAACTTCTTGGGGAGTTTCAACGAGAATAATAGGTGCTATAATAATGACTCACGGAGATAACGAAGGTCTAGTATTACCGCCATCGATTGCGCCGATTCAATTAGTTATAGTTCCGGTTGCTCAACACAAAGAAGGTGTTTTAGATAAAGCTAGAGAGCTCAAATTTAGGCTTTCTCAAAAATATAGAGTTAAACTAGATGAAAGTGATAGCTCTGCTGGGTGGAAGTTTGCTGAGTACGAGATGAAAGGGGTTCCGCTAAGACTTGAAATTGGGCCTAAAGATATTTTAAACAACCAGTGTGTAATCGTCAGAAGAGATAACAGACAAAAATATTTTGTTAATTTAGATGAGCTTGAAAAACAAATAAATCAAATACTAGAAGAATACAGTAAGGCTATTTGGCAAAAGGCTTTGGATAACTTAAAAAACAAGACTTTTGTGGCTAAAGATCTAAAACAAATTGAAAAGCTTAATAGCGAAAATACTGGTTTTATAAAAGCTATGTGGTGTGGTGAAGAAAAGTGTGAGCAAGAGCTCAAAGATAAATTTGGAATCACATCTCGGTGTGAGCCGTTTGATCAAGAAATATTTACAGACAAATGTGTTTGTTGTGGTAAGCCAGCTAATAGAGTGCTTATTTTTGGTAAGGCATATTAATATTTTATGACAACGCCTATTTATAAAGCTTTATTAGATTATATTAATAAAGATATATCGAGACTTCATATGCCTGGTCACAAGGGTAAGAATGTTTATAATATTAATAATTTATGGCAATACGACATAACAGAGATAGAAAACCTAGATAATCTATTAGATAGTCAGGGAGTTATAAAACAAACAGAAGATATATATAAAAAAATTTATAATTCAAAATTATCTGTAATAACAACCCAAGGATCTACTTTGGGGATACAAATGATGTTGACAGCGTCGATAATGGCGACAAAAAACAAGTCTAAAAAAATAATAATAGACAGAAACGTTCATATTTCGGCGATCAACACGATGGCGCTTTTAGATCTTGAGCCGATTTGGATTTTTAGAAATAAGTTTATAGATAGATTTTCTCCGGGGCAAATTCTATTAGAAGATCTCGAGAGAGTTATAATAAATAATCCAGAAGCTCAAATAGTCTATATTACGTCGCCAAATTATTTTGGTCAGGTAGAAGATCTTAAGTCTATATCTAAGATCTGTAAAAAATATAATAAATTTTTATTAGTCGACAACGCTCATGGAGCTCATTTTAAATTTATTTCAAAAAATCTTCATCCGATGGAATTTGAGTGTAGTGCTTGTTGCGATTCGCTTCACAAGACGTTACCTGTTTTGACTGGAGGGGCGTTGTTACACGTTTTTGACGAGAGACTAATTAAATATATAAAAAAATCTCAAAGAATATATTCGTCGACGAGTCCTAGTTATTTAACGATGCTTTCGATAGATAGGTTGGTAAGCTATATATTTAAAAATCTAAAAAAAGATTATGATTTATTATTTGTTGAGTTAGAAAAGTTAAAAGATTTGGCCAAGATTAACGGTCTTGATATTTTAGAAAGCTGTAAAGATCCAACTAAGTTTGTATTTGGGTCGGGTATTTTTAACTGTAGTGCAAACGAGCTAGCCGAGATATTGAGAAAAAATAAAATTGAGCCTGAATATGTAAGTGAATATTGGATAGTTTTGATGTTTAGTCCTCAAAATAATAATAAAGACTTCGAGAGATTAAAAGAGTTTATAAATAATATAAATAATATTTTTGAAAAAATAAAATTAAAAAATAATTTTGAATTTTTTAAAAATTTTAAACCCCAAAGAAGATTATCTATTAGAGAAGCTCTTATGAGCGATTTTAAAACAGTGTCGCTATTAAAAAGTTTAGGTAAAGTTTCGGCGAGTAGTGTTGTTACGTGTCCGCCGTGTGTTCCGGTAGTTACACCAGGAGAGATTATTAATCAAGAAGTAATAGATTTATTATCAAAACAAAAAGTATGTTTTATAGATATAGTGTGTTAAAAAATATTTGATTTGGATGTGATATTTATGAGTTTTGATCCAGATAAAAAAATAATCCCGATTGGGGTCAGCGATTTTAAAGAACTTTTTGATTATAATTATTATTATATAGACAAGACGATCTTAATAAAAAATATATTAGATACAAGAAGTAAAGTCTGTTTAATAACTCGGCCCAGAAGATTCGGAAAGACTCTAAATATATCAATGCTTAAATATTTTTTTGAAAATACTGAAAATCAAAATCAAGATAATAGCTATTTATTTAAAGATCTTAATATTTGGAAATTAGGCGAAAGATATACAAAACATCAGGGAAAATATCCGGTTATTAATTTAAACTTCAAAGGCGCCAAGATGAATACTTGGGAACAAACTTATATAGAGCTTATTACTTCTATTTCTGAAGAATATCAACGCCACGAATATTTATTAGATTTTATAAAAGACCCAAGAGATAAAGTTTTATTTTCAAGAATAAAAGATTGCGAGGCTACATTTTCTGATTTTATAAGATCAATAAAAAATCTTTGTATTTATCTAGAAAAATATTGGAGTCAAAAGCCTATAATTTTAATAGACGAATATGACGTTCCGATACAAAATTCTTATTTATGCGGGTTTTATAGCGAGGCAATAAATTTTATTAGAGCCTTGTTTCAAGACGCTCTTAAAGACAATAATTATTTAGAGTTCGCGATAATAACTGGTTGTCTTAGAATCTCAAAAGAAAGTATTTTTACAGGACTAAATAATCTAAATATATATTCGATTTTAGATATTAGATACTCAGAACATTTTGGGTTTACGCAAGAAGAAGTAGATAATATATTAAGTTATTATAATCTAGAAGACAAAAAACAAATAATAAAAGACTGGTATAACGGATATAGATTTGGGAAGAAAAATATTTATAACCCCTGGAGTATTTTAAAATATATAGATCAACTACAAGACGATAGAAATAGAGATCCAGAAGCTTATTGGGCAAACACAAGCGGAAACGATATTATAAAAAAATTAATAAAAACAGCTGATAATAATATTAAAAATCAAATCGAAATTTTAATTAATTCCGGTTATATTATAAAAGCTCTTAATTCTAACATAACTTATGATGAGCTAGACGAAAATATAGATAATATTTGGAGTATGTTGTTTTTTACTGGGTACTTAACTTTTACAAAAGAAACTCGAGAAGAAGACGACGAGATAAGTTATTTTGAATTGAAAATTCCGAACAGAGAACTTATGTATGTTTATAAAATAATAATAAAAAATTGGCTTGACGAAAAAATAAAATCTAAAGATTTTAGTGATTTATATAATAGCTTAATTAACGGCGACGAAGAAAATTTATCGGACGAGATAAGCGATTTATTACTAGAAAACATAAGTTATTATGATTCTAACGAAAGTTTTTATCACGGGATCTTAACAGGAATATTGAGTCGAATTGATAAATACAGAATATATTCTAATCTAGAGACCGGACTTGGTCGAAGCGATATAATTTTAGAGCCAACAAAACTAAAACAGCCGGGAATTATAATAGAAATAAAAACAACGAAAGATATACAAGAATTAGAAAATAAAAGCCAAGAAGCGTTAGAACAGATCGAATCAAAAAAATATGAAATATATTTAAATAAACTAGGCTTTGATAAAATAATAAAATACGGGATAGCTTTTTGTGGTAAGAGATGTTTAGTAAAAAAGGCTTGATTTTTAG
>JAGAUG010000009.1 GCA_017828935.1 Oscillospiraceae bacterium
TCTAATATTAAGTCTCATGTTAAAGACTCTAAAGCTCATGTAGACCCTAATTTAATTTCTGAATTAAAATCTGACTTCGCTCGCCATTCTCAAGATAAAAAAATTCACGTTGACTCCTCTTCTATCGATAATTTAAAATCCTGTCTTTCTTCTCACTCTCAAGACAAAAATATTCATATCGATCCTGTCGAATTCTCTAATATTAAGTCTCATGTTAAAGACTCTAAAGCTCATGTAGACCCTAATTTAATTTCTGAATTAAAATCTGACTTCGCTCGCCATTCTCAAGATAAAAAAATTCACGTTGACTCCTCTTCTGTCGATAATTTAAAATCTAGTCTTTCTTCTCATTCTCAAGACAAAAATATTCATATCGATCCAGTCGAATTCTCTAATATTAAGTCTCATGTTAAAGACTCTAAAGCTCATGTCGACCCTGTTACGATATCACAATTAAAATCTCATGTAGAAAATTCAAAAATTCACTTTAACGAAAATAATTTAAATAAAATAAATGAACACATAAATAATAGTGCTATACACGTCGATCCAGCTAAGCTCACTAATCCATTTTATTTTGTTGGTTCATATATTGGCGACGGAAACAGCCAACAGCTTATCAAGTTACCGTTTTCTCCATCGTTCGTTATTGTATTCGCTAAAAATTTAATTCCTGTTTGTCTAACAACAAATACAGGTGAATCTGTTATTACTTTTGCGTGTTGCTCAAAAGACTCTGCTTCTCTTGGCTTGGTTCCTTCTCCGGAAGGATTTATCGCTCAAACAACAAAATCGTTTCAACCAAATAAAATCGCCAAACACTTAAATACCAGCGGAATAAATTATCATTACATTGCTTTTAGATAATAATTTAAATTTAAAAATTTTTAACTTTTCAATGTTTATACAGTTAAATATTCAAATATTTTTATATCGATTTTATATAACAAACAAAATTTTCCACTTTTCAACGTTTACAAAGTTGAAAAGTGGAAAATCAAAAAATATTTTTTATTTTATATAAAACCAAAAACAAATTTTAATAAACTATATAAATTATTTATATTTATTTTTAAAATTAATAAATAATTTAAAAAATTCGTACCAGATTACGCTTACTATAGAAATTAAAATAACAGATATTAATTGAGATGAACTAAGTGCTCTAGTTTTAAAAACAAAACTTAGCGGTGAAAGATATAATAATAATAATTGAAATATTATTACAGATCCAACTATTAACCAAATTATCTTGTCTTTAGAAAATTCTTTTATAACTTCAAAGATCGATTTTGTATCTGAACTGTTAACATATACAAGAAAAATATTAGAAAAAACTAAAATCGAAAGCGCAAAGCTCCTCGCAAGATTTTCATCGCCATTGTTTTTTATTATAGTAATATACGATATAAAAGTGTTTAAAAATATTATAAGACCTTGAAAAATAATTTTAAATAAATCTCCAAAAGATATTAATTTCTTAGAAATATCTATTGGATTTTTTTTCATAATATTTTTTTCAGCAGGTTGTCTCTCTAAAACAATCGCTGAAATCGGCCCGACTATTAATTCAAGTAAGACTATATGAATCGGCATAAGCATTGGACTAAGACCAATAAACGGCAACAGCAACGTTATCAAAACTATTGGAACTTTAAAAGTTAAAACATATCTAATCGCCTTGCTTATATTATCTCTAATTCTCCTACCGTCTTTTATTGTCTCTACAATCGTTGAAAAATTATCGTCTAACAAGACCATATCAGAAGCTTCTTTAGCGACGTTTGTACCTCTTTGTCCCATCGCGATTCCAATATCAGCGAATTTTAAAGCAGGAGCATCGTTAACACCGTCACCCGTCATCGCAACCACTAAATTATTAGACTTAATCGCTTTTATTATTTTCATCTTTTGCTCCGGAATCACTCTAGCAAATATATTAGTATTTTTTACAGCCAAAGTTAGCTGTTCGTCACTCATTGATTCAATTTGATCGCCTGTTAATATATTCCCGTCTAAAGAAAGTCCGATTTTAGACCCAATCGCTCTAGCTGTAACAGGATTGTCTCCCGTTATCATTATAACTTTTATTCCGGCTTGATTACAAATTTTGATACTTTCAAAAACTGCTTCTCTAGGAGGATCAACAAAACTAATTAGACCAATAAATTCTAGCTCACAGTCTTTAATATTCTTAGGAATCTCAGATTCGCTTTGAAGCTCAATAGCAGCAACAGCAATAACTCTATAGCCTTCTTTTGATAAGTCATATTGTTGTCTTTCGATTTGAGTTTTTTGGCTTTCTGTTAACTTAGATATTTTTAAAACGCTCTCCGGTGAGCCCTTTACAGCTATTAATGGCTTATTATTTAGTTCCCAAACGTGCCCCATCATTTTTAGTTCAGAAGTAAATGGATACTCTGTAATTAATTTATTTTCAAAAAGTTTATCAGTATCTAAATTACAGTATTTTATTATAGCTTGTTCCATCGGATCATACGAATTTTTTTCGCAAGCCAGAACCGCGATTTTTTTAAGATATTCTTGATTATCAGGTTTAAGACAACTAATATTAGAAACTTGCATCTTGTTTTCAGTTAGTGTACCAGTTTTATCAACACACAAAACTGAAATCCCGCCGAGCGTTTCAACACTAGAGAGCTTTCTTATAAGAGATTTTTTTGTTGAAAGTCTATATGCACCTAAAGATAAAAATATAGTAAGAACAACAGGAAATTCTTCAGGGATCGTACTGATTGCGAAAGTAATCCCGCTAAGAATTGCTTTATATAAATCATTATATCTATAATAAGTAATAAAAAATACAGCAACTAGCATCAAAAGAGCCAAAAACGAAACTGACTTTACAAGTCCACGAACTTGTGTTTCAAGAGGAGTCGGTCTCATCGGAGTTTCCAAAATACTCTTTCCGATCTTTCCTGTTTCGGTATTTTGACCGGTTGCTGTTACTTTTATTTCAGCTGAACCCAAAACTACGTTTGTACCCTGATAAACATGATTAACTTTAAAATAATTATTATTTTGGTCTTCTGATATATTTTTATATATTATATCTGACTCTCCTGTTAAAGACGATTCGTCAACAGCCAAGTCGCTTTGAGATAAAATAACGCCGTCAGCGCAAATTTTATCGCCTTCAGTTATTATTAAAATATCGCCAGGAACTACATTAGCGCTATCTATTTCGATTATTTTCCCGTCTCGTTTAACAAGAGCTTTAGGCTCAGACAGTTCGCGAAGTTTTTCAAGACTTTTATCTGTTTTATATTCTTGTATAATATCTATCGCCATCATAAAAATAACAGACAAGATCATAATCAAGCCTTCAACAATTTCTTTTGATATAAAAAAATAAATAAAAGCAGTTATTATAAGCAATATAAACATCGGTTCTTTTAAAACTTCTAGCGCAATATCAAAAATCGTCTTAGTTTTTACTGCTTCGAGGCGATTATACCCGTATTTTTTTAAAAGTTCTTTGGCCTTTGTTTCTGAAAGACCTATATTTTTTATTATTTCGTTGTTTTGATCCAAAAGAAAAACCTCCTTTTTTAATAAATAAAATAAAATAAATTAAATTAATTTTTAATAATTAAAGATTCGCCTGTCATCTCGCTTGGTTTCTTTAGATTTATTATATCTAAAATTGTCGGAGCAATATCTCCAAGACGCCCTCCCGATCTGAGCTGACAATCGTGACCAACGACAGTAAATATAACCGGATTAGTTGTATGAGCTGTCATCGGAACACCGTCTTCTTTGATCATCTCTTCGGCGTTTCCGTGGTCAGAAGTTATTATTAGAACACCTGACTTTTCTTTTATTTTTTCTTCTAGTCTTTTTATATTTTTGTCAACAGTTTCGACAGCCTCGATAGCTGCTTCGTAAGATCCTGTGTGACCTACCATATCGCAGTTAGCGAAATTTAAAATAATAATATCATATTTGTCTTTATCAAGAGCTTCGAGTGTTTTATCTGTAATTTGATCAGCACTCATTTTAGGCGCTAGATCGTAAGTTGCAACAGCAGGTGAAGGGATCAGCTCTCGATCTTCGTTTTCAAATTGTTTTTCAACTCCTCCGCTGAAAAAAAACGTTACATGAGCATATTTTTCTGTTTCAGCTATATGAAGCTGAGAGAAACCAGATTTTGATAAATATTCAGTTAAACTATTTTTTATCTCTAGAGGCTTGAACGCGACGCGAACGTTTGTAATAGTCTCGTCGTATTGCGTCATACAAACGAATTTAGAACAAAGAGCACCTTGGTCTCTTTTAAAATAATCAAAGTTTTCGTCAACAAAAGCTCTTGTAATTTGACGAGCTCTGTCTGGTCTAAAATTAAAAAATATAATAGAATCTCCTTTTTTTATCATACCAGATTTATCGCAAATTATTGGTCTTAAAAATTCATCTGTTTGATTATTATCATATCTTGATTTTATAGTTTTATGAATTTCAGAAGTTTCTTCGCCTTCGCCGTTTACCATAGCACTATAAGCGATTTGAACTCGATCCCAACGATTGTCGCGATCCATCGCGAAGTATCGACCAATAACAGTAGCTATCTTACCAACTCCGATTTCTTTTATTTTTTCTTCAATTTCGAAAATATATCCGTCAGCTGATTTTATATCGACGTCCCGACCGTCTGTAAAACAATGAAGATAAACTTTTTTTAATTTATTATCTTTAGCTAATTTTAAAAGTCCGTAAAGATGAGACAAGTGGCTGTGGACCCCGCCGTTAGATATCAAGCCCATTATATGTAAGCTTTTATTATTGTCTTGACAATATTTTATTATATCTAAAAACTCAGGATTAGAAAAAAAATCCCCGTCTTCTATTGACTTTGTAATTCTTGTAAGTCCTTGATAAACAACTCGCCCTGCTCCGATATTAGTGTGACCAACTTCGGAGTTTCCGATTTGACCCTCGGGAAGTCCAACATCGAGACCCGAAGCGCTTATAAGTGTCGTAGGACACTCAGAAGTTAGTCTATCTAAATTTGGAGTCTTGCTATTTAAAATTGCGTTTCCATTTTTTTTTCTAGAGTAACCGTAGCCATCTAAAATTGCTAATAATAACGGTTTTCCTAATTTTTTTTTCATTATAAACCTCCTAAAAAATAATAATTTTTATTTTAAATATTCTTTATAAATTTTATTACAAATTTCATCAAACACAGCTTTTGTTGAAATATAAATTTTTCTGATTTGTTTTTCTGTAATCTCAAAAAACAGATCAGACGGATATCTTGTATCTATATAGCAATGATTTATTAGCGCACATTCATCTAAAAACTCTATAAAATCTTTGTCGCTCCTAGCCGCTTGTTTACAAAGCCAAAGCAAGTTGTGGCCGTCTAATAGCCTAGCGTGTTTAAATAATATATAGCTTTTTAAAACTTTCTCGAGCGTTTGTTGACAATGAAAAGCAACAAGTTTATAACATCTAGGTTTTGATATAAGCGTTTCAGCTGCAATCAAATCTTCTTGGGCGCTATCTAACCATGTGTGAAAACGCTTGCTATCATTGATGTGTTTGTTCTTGTGACCCATCAATTAAAATTCCTGTTTTTAAAATTTTATTAACAAAAGAGTGTTTTTTAGACTTTAGTGTTTCCCATTCTTCTTGTGTATATATTATCACATCAAACGGAATATCGCTGTCGATATTTTTATAAATATTTTTTTCGATTTCGAGTTTGTTTTTAATATTCAAAATAATACAAATTTTAAAACTAAGAGTTTTTTTGCTGCTGCCAACTTTTCTGTGAAATAATATTAATTTATCAGGATTAGTTAGGTTTTTGATTTCTTTTAAGATATCAAAAATATCTATATTTTCTGAAATTTCTAAATTTTGGCTAAAATTATCTTCCAAGAATTTCACCCTTTCTTTATAATTTTATAATTTAAAATTTTTAATTTTTTTATTTGCTTTCTTTGGACGCAATATAATAATTATTTTTATTATCTTTTTTTAATATATAATATTCGTCGTGTTTTAGCTTTGTTTTATTATCCGTCACAACAACTTTAAATTTAAGCCGTTGATCATCTAAAACACTAACTTCTTTTTTTTCGTAAGTTTTGTCGTCAAAAAAACTAATATATTCATCAAAAAAATAAAAACCATTTTTTTTATCAAAAAACTTCTCATCTTCGAATTTAAAATTTTCTATACCGAATAAATTTTTAACGATTTCTTTAAGTTCGATTTCAGAAATAATATATTTATTTATTTTATTATCATAGTCAATATTTGAGCTCGATAAAATTTTATAATATTGACAAACTTTTAAAATATATTTTTTTGATAAGTTTAGCGGATTACTAAAATCGATAGAATCTGTTTCGCTTAAAAATCTAATCTTTTGATCCCAAATAATTTCAGGGTCTAAATAAAAATTATCTTGATTTTTTAAATTTATTTTTATCTCTGTTTTTTTAAAACAACTAGTAAATAAACTTAAAAATAAACTTAGAATAATTCCTAAAAAAGCTAATAAATTTTTTTTTGTTTTTTGATTTTTCATTTTTTAGTTTCTCCTAAAAAATATTAAAATTAAAAATTAATATTTGATTTTTTTTTGTTTTTTATTATTCGATAAATATTAACACTCAAAGACAATATTAAGCTTAATATTAAAAATATAGGAACAATCCATTTGTTATCCAGATTATTAATACTCATTATTTTAGTCCATTCAGAATCTATTAATTTATTTATCTCCAACGGCATATGTAAAAAGCTTTCTGTGTTTTCTAAAATATTTTTATTTGGATAGGCTATTTTATTGTTTTTTATGTCGTCTTCAAGAAGCTCAAAAGCTTTTTTATTAGGAGTTGAGTAACCGACATATTTCGCGTTTGAGAGCGCAATTTTAGGTTCTAATAAAAAATTAATATAAAGATGTGCTTGATCAATATTTTGAGAATCTTTTGGGATACAAATCGCGTCAACAAATCTATTAGTTCCTTCTTTTGGATAAGCAAACGCTAAATTTTTATTTTCTTTTATCATCGTTATTGCGTCTCCTGAGTAATAAGGCGCAATATACGCTTCTTCGTTTTCCATCTTGTTAAATATTTCGTCCATTACATAAGCTTGAACAAGCTCTTTTTGTTTAGTTATTTCTTCCGAAGCTTCTAATAACTCTTTTTTATTTGTTGTATTAATCGAATAATTTAATTTTTTAAGAGCAACACCAAAACAATCTCTCGCATTCGAAAACATAAGTATTTTATTTTTATATTTTTCGTTCCAAAGTTCGGCCCAACTATCGACGTTATCTATTATTTTTTTATTATAAATAATCCCTACCGCTCCCCAAAGATATGGTACAGAATATTGATTATTTATATCATAGTCTAGATTTTTAAAACTAGAATAAATATTTTTATAATTAGGAATTTTATTAAGATCGATTTTAGCGAGCATCTTTTCGTTGATCATTCTTGAGATCATATAATCAGACGGAATAATTATATCATATCTTGCTGATCTGTTTCGAAGCTTCGCATAAAGCTCTTCGTTTGAAGCAAAAGTCGAATAATTAATTTTAATTCCAGTTAATTTCTCAAACTCTTTGTTTACACAAATACTAGAGTTAGATCCGTCACTTAAATATTCGCCCCAATTATATATATTAAGAGACTTATTTTGTCCAAAATACTGTTTGTAATATTTGTTTTTGTTTATACTCTTATTTATAGAAAAAATATTTGTATTAAAAAATATTAAAAACACAAAAAATAATATTATAATATTATTATTAAATTTTATTTTTATTTTCAAATTGATTTTCACCTGCAAGTTTGTAATATAAAAAATCTTTTAATTCTTTAGATATAACATTTTTATTTATTATTATATAATTATTACTCGTTGTTAAAATTATCAAATTATCGTCTTCTTGTTTTTTTGTTATATCAAAAAAATTTATTTTAACTTGTTTATTATTTATTGTTTCGATAAGATAGTTTTCAAAAAATTTTAAATTTATATCTTGATTATAAAATCTTGTTGACTTATAAGCTTTTTTAGAATTTTTTTCTAAAACCTTAGGAAATATTTTTTTATAAAATAAAACGCTATAAAAGCTCATTATAAATATAAGCGATATTAAAAAATCAAGAAAACAATTTTTATATTGTTTAGCAACAAAAATATATATTGCAAAAAAAACAGCTATTATAATTAAAAAAAAGCTTGTAATATAGGCTTTTTTTGTTTGTTTGTTTAAA
>JAGAUG010000010.1 GCA_017828935.1 Oscillospiraceae bacterium
AATAAAATAATAATAAAATAATAATAAAATTAAATATTAAGAGTACTGATTTTTTTGAATTGCAAAGTTAGCGATCTTAAATATAAAAATGTTATTAATATAGTTGATGGCTCGATGATAGGAAGTGTAAATGATATCGAGATCGATACTTGCGATGCAAAAATAACAGCTATTATAATATACGGAAAGTTTCGGTGTTTTGGTTTACTAGGAAGGGAAGAAGATATTGTTATTCCGTGGTGTGATATCGAAATTATTGGTAAGGACGCTGTACTTGTAAGATATAAAAAAATAGACGACAAGAAACCGAGAATGTTTGGGTTCTTGCCGCAATTTTTTAAATAATAATTAAATTAATTTTTCGATGCTTATTATTTTGATACACAAACAAAGCAAATCAATAGAAGTAAAAAGCTCATCTATACTTGGATAAGTAGGTGCTATTCTGATATTTTTGTCGTCAGGATCATTTCCATAAGGGAAAGTGGAGCCAGCAGGTGTAAATATAACTCCAGCTTCATTACAAAGATTGACGACTTTTTTAGCGCAATTATCTAAAGTATCCAACGAAATAAAATACCCTCCAGCTGGCTTACTCCATGTTGCTAAATTAGTACCTGATAAATTTTTTGTTAATATTTGATCGACCATCAAAAATTTATTTGCTAAGATCTTAGCGTGTTTTTTCATATGATTTTTAATATTTTCAGAATTTTTAAAAAATAACAAATGTCTTAATTGATTAATTTTATCGAATCCAATCGTTTGGGGAGCCAACCAATTTTTAATTCTAGATAAATTATTATCTGAAGCAACTAAAAACGATATTCCGCTGCCCGGAAAAGTTATTTTTGAAGTTGAATAAAAAATATATATCATATCTTGTTTATTATTTTTTTTAGCTTCTTCGAATATATCTAATAATTTATCCGGATTATCAAAAATATCGTGAATAGCATAGGCGTTATCCCAAAAAATTTTAAAATCTTTAGCTTTAGGATTTAGATTAGCAAGGCGTCTAACTATTTCGTCCGAGTACGTAATACCAGTTGGATTAGAATATTTAGGAACACACCAGATACCTTTGATTGATTCATCTTCGCTAACAAGCTTTTCTATTTTGTTAATATCTGGTCCGTGACTATTTATTTTAATATTTATCATTTCTATTCCGAATTTTTCACAAATAGAGAAATGACGATCATAGCCTGGAACAGGACACAAAAATTTTATTTTTTTATAGTCTTTCCAAGGTTTACAATCTTTTGATTCTGATGAAGAAAACAACATCGAATTTGCTATAATATCATGCATCAAGTTCAAACTTGAATTTCCGCCTATTAACATATTTTGTGTGTCTGTTTCAAAAACTTCAGAAAATAGTTTTTTTACAGACTCAAGACCAGTCAAACAACCGTAGTTTCTAATATCCAAGTTATCTATATTATAATTTAAAATTTCTTGTCTTAAGATATTATTAGACAAATCCAGTTGCTCCGAAGAAGGCTTGCCTCTTGACATATCTAATTTTAAATTTTTGTTTTTATAGTTTTTATAGTCTTGATTTAACTTGCTATATTCTAGTTCTAATTCTCTTTTTGTCATATTTAAATAATTCATATTAATTAAGCCCTTTAATTATATTATTATATATTATATATATTAT
>JAGAUG010000086.1 GCA_017828935.1 Oscillospiraceae bacterium
AAAGATTTTATATTTATACTTAATAAAAAAAACATAAAAATTATTATGTATTTATATATACTAATTCCATTTTTATTACTAAATCTTGGCAATGTATTCGTTTTATTAAAATAACTCATAATAAAACACCTCCTAAATTTTAAAAAATTAATTTTGTTTTTATTTTTTAATTTTATATAAATCAATCATATTCAACCATCTCCTGAAAATTTAATTTCAAAAACACTAGAATTATTCTTATTATATCATAAAATTTTATTAAAGTCAAGTATTTTTTTGTTTAAAAATATAGTCCAAAAACAAAAACAAAAAAGATAGTTTATTAACTAAAAAAAAATATATTTTTGTGTTTATTATCTATTGAAATATTTGGATTATAATGTTATAATTTTGATAGTATTATATAATTTTTTGAATTAAAAATTGAAGTTTAAAATTCAAAGTTTTTTAAGGAGGTTTTTTTATGAACTTTACTCACGAAGTAGAAAGAATGTGTTGCGTTGCTAAAGGCGCTAACCACGGTCCTGCTCCGATTCCCGAAGAAGGAAGATGGGTAAAAGCTTACGATATTAAAGATATTTCTGGTTTGTCCCACGGAGTTGGCGGTTGCGCTCCTCAACAAGGCGCTTGTAAATTAACTCTTAATGTCAAGAACGGAATCATCCAAGAGGCTCTTGTCGAAACTTTAGGTTGTTCTGGAATGACACATTCAGCTGCGATGGCTGGCGAAATATTACCAGGAAAAACGCTATTAGAAGCTTTAAATACTGATCTAGTTTGCGACGCAATCAACGTCGCTATGAGAGAAATATTCGAGCAACTAGTTTATGGTCGTACTCAAACGGCTTTTTCTGAAGATGGTCTTCCAGTTGGAGCGTCTTTAGAAGATCTAGGTAAGGGTCTTCGTTCTCAAGTCGGAACTATTTTTTCAACAAGCGAAAAGGGCGTAAGATATCTTGAGATGGCTGAAGGTTATATACTAAGCGTCGCTTTAGACGACAACAACGAAGCTATCGGCTATAAATTTATAAGAGTCGGAAAGATGTTAGAAGACATAAAAAAAGGCGTTTCGCCCGACGAAGCTTATAAAAATAATATCGGAACTTACGGTAGATATGACGGCGCATCTAAATATATAGATCCAAGAAACGAATAATAAAATAAATAAAATAATAAATTATTTAAATTAAAAAAATCAAGAAAGGCGGTTGTTATTTATGATAGAGTTTGAGGGAATGCAACGCCGGATGGCAAAAATTCAAGAAACTCTCGTTAAATATGAAATCAAAGACTTAGAACAAGCAAGAGAAATTTGTTTGTCTAAAAATATAGATGTTAATAAAATAGTTAAAGATGTCCAACCAATTGCTTTTGAAAACGCAGTTTGGGCTTATACTTTAGGTGTTGCGATCGCAATTAAAACAAATTGTAAGAACGCTGCTGATGCAGCTGAGGCTATTGGTGTTGGTCTTCAATCATTTTGTATCCCAGGATCAGTTGCTGAACAAAGAAAAGTTGGTCTTGGACACGGAAATCTTGGTGCGATGCTTTTAAGAGACGAGACAAGATGTTTTTGTTTCTTAGCTGGCCACGAATCTTTCGCTGCAGCAGAAGGCGCAATCGGAATCGCTAGAAGCGCTAATAAAGCTAGAAAAGAAAATCTAAAAGTTATTTTAAACGGCCTTGGAAAAGATGCTGCTTATATAATTTCTAGAATAAACGGATTTACTTACGTTGAAACAGACTACGATTTTTCTAGCGGCGAGCTTAAAATCAAGAGAGAAAAATCTTTTTCTAACGGCGAAAGATCCGCTGTAAGAGTTTTTGGCGCTAACGATGTCTTAGAAGGCGTAGCTATAATGAGACACGAAAACGTAGATATATCTATTACTGGTAACTCAACAAACCCAACTAGATTCCAACATCTTGTAGCTGGAACTTATAAAAAATGGGCTGTTGAAAATAATATAAAATATTTTTCTGTTGCTTCAGGAGGCGGAACAGGAAGAACACTTCACCCTGACAATGTTGCTGCCGGACCGGCGTCTTATGGTCTTACTGATTCAATGGGAAGAATGCACGGAGACGCTCAGTTCGCCGGTTCATCTTCTGTTCCTGCTCACGTCGAGATGATGGGATTAATCGGAATGGGAAATAACCCAATGGTTGGAGCAACTGTTGCTTGCGCTGTTGCTGTTTCGTCGGCTTTATAATATTTTTATAATATTTATTTAATAATATCCGTCGCTAAAGTTAACCGTGACGGATATTATTTTAAGAATTTTTGAGTTTTTAAAAAATTAGGATAATAATATCAAGATGCAAGAAAAAAATAATAAATTAAATAAATTAAATAACGAAATATATTTAGACAACGCTGCGACAACGAAAGTCGATAAGATAGTCGCTGACGAAGTTTATAAAACTATGACAGATTTTTTTGGAAACCCTTCTTCGAGATATTCCAAAGGTATCGAAGCTTATAATATTATTTCTGGCGCCAAAAAATCTGTTTCTAAGATTCTAAATTGTAACCACGAAAATATATTATTTACGTCAGGCGGAACCGAAAGTAATAATTTAGCAATTCTAGGTAGCTTAAATTTAAGAGTTAAAAATAAAAATATTATAACGTCGACTGTCGAACACCCGTCTGTTTCAGAAAATATAAAAAAATTAGAATCGCTCGGGTTCGAAATTAATTACGTCGCTCCAAATAAATACGGCGAAATTGACCCTAACGATATTTTAAAAAAAATAAATAATAATACTGTTTTAGTTAGCGTGATGCACGTCAACAACGAAACCGGAAATATTTATAATATAAAAGAAATATCTAAAGCAATAAGACATAAAAACAAAAATATTATTTTTCATTGTGATGGGGTCCAAGCTTTTGGAAAGCTCGAAGTCGATTTAGAAGACTTAGATGTTGATTTATATACTTTTAGCGGCCACAAAATCCACGCACCTAAAGGCGTTGGAGGACTTTATTTTAAAAAAAATATTAAATTAAGACCGCTAATTATTGGCGGTCATCAAGAAAATAATCTCCGAGCTGGAACTGAAAACGTCCCTGGGATAGCTGGACTTAAAAAAGCTTGCGATTTATTAAATATAAATAAAAATTTAGAATATATAAATAATTTATATAAATTATTAGTAACTGAAATTTCTAAATTAAATAATATACATATAAATTCTATCGGAAATATATCTCCGTTTGTATTTAATTTTTCGATTTTGGGTCAAAAATCAGAAGTTATATTAAATAAACTTCAAGAAAAAAATATTTTTATTTCTAACGGTTCGGCCTGTTCTAAAGGCTCTAAAAGTAAGGCTCTCGCCGGGATGGGGATTTTAGATAAATATATCGACAGCTCTATTAGAGTAAGTCTTTCTAAATATAATACAACTCAAGATATTCTCGAGTTTATAAATAATATTAAGTTAATCTAATTTTTTATAATTAATATATATTTTATATTGTAAATATTTTGTATTTGTGATAATATAATTTATAGTAATTATAATTTTATATGGGGTGCTTTATCTATGATAAAAAAACAAGTTATTGGCGTAGTTTTTGGCGGAGTATCAAAAGAACACGATATTTCTTTACTTTCTGCGTCTTTCGTAATCGATAATATAGATACTGATAAATTCGAAGTTAAAAAAATTGGAATCTCAAAAAAAGGTCAGTGGTTTTTATATAACGGCAATACAGACAATATTAGAAATAATTCTTGGCTAAACAAAGATTTTATTAAATCTATTACTATTTCTTTGGATCCCGAAAAAACAGGTTTTTTTGTTTTAGAAAATAACAAAATTTCTGAGTTTGAAAATATAGATATTATCTTCCCGGTCTTACACGGAAAAAACGGCGAAGACGGCTCTGTCCAGGCTTTATTTAAAATCGCTAATATTCCTTGTGTCGGATGTGATTTTGTTTCGAGCGCTATTTGTATGGACAAAGATTTAACTCACAGAGTTTTAAATAGCGCTAATATAAAAACAACTCCGCATCTAACTTTAAATAGCTATGAATTCAAAAACTTAAATTTTGATGAGCTAGAAGATAATTATAAAAAAATATTGGGGTATCCAATGTTTATAAAGCCCGCCAATACTGGTTCTTCGATTGGAGTAAACAAAGCTCAAAACAAAGAAGAATTGTTAAAATATATAAAAATTGCTTTCGAAGTAGATAAAAAAATAATAATAGAGCCCTTTGTTTCGGGTCGAGAAATTGAGTGCGCTGTAATCGGAAACGAAGAACCTTTTGCTTCGATTTTGGGCGAAATTTCTCCAAGCAACGATTTTTATGATTTCGACGCGAAATATAATAATATTAATAGCTTGCTTTTTATTCCAGCTGAGCTTCCAGAGCAAGTATCTAATCAAATAAGAGAGACCGCTATAAAAGCTTATAAAGCTCTTGGTTGCTCGGGTCTAACTAGAGTAGATTTTTTCTTAACTGACAAAAACGAAATAATATTAAACGAACCTAATACTATTCCTGGATTTACAGAAATCAGTATGTATACTAAACTTTTAGTTAAAAGCGGCTTCGAACAAAAAGAAATAATAACTCGACTTATAGAGCTCGCAATCGAAAAATTCCAAGACGATTTAAAATATAATAAAATTTAAATTAGGAGCTGTTTTTTTGAAAAATAAAAATATAGGTGTTTTTGATTCTGGTGTCGGAGGTTTAACTGTTGTTAAACGTCTAATCGAGCTCTTACCTAACGAGAATATAATATATTTTGGAGACACTGCGAGGGTTCCTTACGGACCAAGAAGCAACTCGACTATTTTAAGATATGCTTTACAAGATATTAATTTTTTAAAGTCTCAGGATATAAAAATAATAATTGCTGCTTGCGGAACAGTAAGCAGTGTATTTTTTAAAAATAATATAAATAATTTTTATTTTAAAGACTTTTTTTTTACAGGAATAATCGAAATGGCAGCTAAAAAAGCGGTCGCTATAACAAAAAACAAAAATATAGGAATAATCGGAACTAAAGCTACGATAAAAAGTAAATCTTACGAGACTTATATTAAAAATCTTGATTCTAAAATAAAAACTTACTCAGTCGCCTGTCCGCTTTTTGTATCTATAATCGAAGAAAATTTATTTAACAACCGGATCGATATTACAAATAAAATAATAGATTTATATTTAAAAGACTTAAAAAAATCTAATATAGATACGTTAATACTAGGTTGTACTCACTATCCTCTAATTAAAGACTTAATATTAAATTATTTTGATAATAAAATTAAAATCGTCGACCCTGGAGTTGAAATAGCTAAATTTACAAAGTCTTATTTAACTCAAAATAATTTAATAAATAATAATATAAATAAAAATAATATAAAATTTTTTGTTAGCGACTCTGTCGATAATTTTAAAAATATCGCGAAAAGTTTTTTAAATATAGATTTAATTAATCAAGTCAGATTAATAAACTTAGAAAATCTAGAAAATGCTGACAAAAATTTTTACCCAAGGCCAAGTTAGACTTCTCAAAAAAATTATAATTAAAATCTTAGTTAGCTACCGGCGCTTCGCGCCGGTAACGCTTGACTTTCTTAGCTTGTTAAACTTAAAAAAGCTTACTAGAAATTAATTTCTAATAAGCTTTTTTGTATTTTTATTCTCTACCCCAAACGCCGTAATCTATAAATAATTTCTTTCCGCCGCCGACATCTTGTTTTAGATAAGTATTAACCGGATAATTTTTATTAAATCCGAATTGATAAATATTATCATCTCTATCTTTAGCTTGATATATATAATAACT
>JAGAUG010000087.1 GCA_017828935.1 Oscillospiraceae bacterium
ACTATTTTCTCATGAATTAATTCTTTAGATAAAATATTATTTTGATTATCAGTACAATTTATAATTTTCCAGTTGTATTTTTTTGAAACATAATCAGCTGATTTCGCACAGTTTTCTAAGAATAAAATATCAGATTCATGCAAATCTTTTTTAAGTTCGTTTCCTGAATATCTTGAAGTCATAAGCTTTTGCGAGATCTCGACCGGAACTTTCAAATATATAACCAGATCAGGTTTTGGGATTTGTAATTTTTCGTATTCGTAATTATCTAACCAAAACAAAAATTCATCCCAATATTTTTTATCTAATTTGCTTAGCTGATATATATAATTTGAAGTTGTGTACCTATCACAAAGAATTATTTCGCCATTTAAATAACTCTTTTCCCAGTCTTTTTTAAAACTTGCATATCTGTCTACCGCATAAAAAGATGCTGCAGCATAGGCATTTACATCACTAGGAGAACCGCCAAATTCAGAGTTCAAGTACATTTTTATAAGACTTGAAGACGGGCTGTTATAATCCGGAAAAGATATATGACGTACGTTTATTTTTTGGCTCATATATTCTAGAAGTAATTTAGTTTGGGTATTTTTTCCACTTCCATCAAGGCCTTCGATTACTATTAATTTTCCGTTCATTTTTAGTTACTCCTGAGTTTATAAATATCATTAGATAGATTTGCCCAATCTTCAAATTTAAGATTTTCTGCGCGATAATTTGAATTTATATTGTTTTTTTCTAAAATATTGATTATATCAGATTTTGAAATGCTTAATATTTGACTAAGAGAATTAGCTAAATTTTTTCTTCTCTGGTTAAATCCTGCACGAATTAATCTAAAAAACATTTTTTTATCCAGAATTTTTTCTGAATTTGTTTTATTAATATTTATTTCAATAACAGTTGAATCTACTTTTGGGGCAGGCAAAAAACTAGACTTATTTACATTAAATAAAATTTTGGGTTTACCAAAATATCTTACTGCTAAAGTTATTGCACCGCAAATTCTTGATCCTGGCTCTGCACAAATACGTTCGGCAACTTCTTTTTGGATCATTATTACGATTCTATTAAAGCTAAAATTATTTTCTAATAAATACATAATAATATCAGAAGTTATATAATACGGTAAATTCGCACACACTGTTATGTTGTCAAAACCACAAAATTTTTCTTCAATAATCTTGTTTAAATCTAATTTTAATATATCTTCGTTAATTATTTCTATATTATTAAATTCTAATAAATTTTCGGTTAATATAGGAATTAGTTTTTTGTCAATTTCAACAGATATTATTTTGTCAAATTTTGTAGCTAAGCACTCAGTTAAGGTACCTATACCTGGACCGATTTCCAAAATACCGGTTTTTTTAGAATCTAGATTTACGCACGCATCAGCCATCATAGGGCAAACATCTGGATTTATAATAAAATTTTGGCCAAGACTTTTTGTGAAATTAAAATCATATTTACTTAAAATTTCTTTTAAATTAGATAAATTAGACAAATTTTTCAAATATAGCACTCCAAAATATAACAAAAGGGCTGATAAATATATCAACCCTTTACAATAAATACTCAGAAAGTATTATATATTCTAGCACAATCCTAAAGAGCTAGCTGCTGCACGCATAT
>JAGAUG010000088.1 GCA_017828935.1 Oscillospiraceae bacterium
ATAAGTATTAACCGGATATTTTTTATTAAATCCGAATTTATAATCTTTCCCGCTACTATCTTTAGCGTGATATATATAATAACTAAATATAAAATCTTGGGTTTTAGACCCGTCGGAATTTATTTTTATAGAACCCTCGACAGGCGAGACTTCATAATAATAATGTATATTTTGAAACATCTCTTCCCAATTAGTACTACCTGTCTTTTTTCTAAAAAATTCGTGTTTAAAATCTTTAGAGACTAAGCTCTCTAAATTATTACTCGGATCATAATTTATTTTAACTCTAACCGGGATTTTAAGCTCTACTTCTGGTTCCCAATCTAACAACAAATATCTATGTCCATCTTCTTTTGAATTTAGTTTAAAAACATTACTTCCGACGCCTTTATTTAATTTATCTCTCACAGTTCCATTTTTAAACTCTTCGACCGTAGCTGATTTAGTTCGACTTTCTGTATCTGAACTAGTACCACCAATTCCAAATAAATCTTTATTTAACTCACCGTCTTTTAAATAATAACAATTACTTATCGTCCCTGAATTTAATTCTCCGCAAATTCCGCCTCTAGAAAAATTAGATGTTATTTCTATGTTACTACTATAACAATTTGTCACACTTCCTCTACACTCACCTATCAGTCCTCCTCCATATCCATAAGCCCCAGCACATACATCTATCATACAATCGCTACTATAACAATTTGTCACTATTCCACTACACGAACCTATTAACCCTCCTCCATATCCATCACAGTCATAGTCATAACCACAACCAAAGACAACCACTTTACACCCTCTAATATAACTACTCGTTACATTCCCTACACAAGAAGCTACCAGCCCTCCTCCACTTCCAGAACCAACGCCACTACTTCTTATAAAAGAATCTTCTATTCCTAGATTCTTAACCTTTCCGCCTTCGCCAACAACCCCAAATAATCCAGCGTATGCACCTCCCCGATAATTTTCAACATTACAAAATAGCCCGCTAATCGAGTGTCCGTCTCCGTCGAAAGTCCCTGTGTATTTATGATCTTCGTCTTTTCCGATCGACGTCCAGTAGTCTGTTAGTTCTTCCAACTCATCAATTTTCGGCTCTTCATTAACCGGAGCTCCTTTGTATAACCAAGCAGCATACATCCTTCCGTATTTTTGCCAATCGTACTTTCGCCATTTTTCTAATTTAGCTGGGTCACCGTCTTTTGTATTAAATTCGATATCTTTTGTTAATATCGCGTTTGTCGTTCTATCTTTTGGATTCGCCAGTTCTCCGTTTATCATCTTAGCGAACCAATATAATTCTTCTTTACTCGAAATTTCATATTGCTTAGTAGTTGTATTATAATTCGGCTCTGTAGTTTCCGATCCAAAAGACCGAATACTAATGCTTAGTAAAAATATAATAAAAATTATTATATTTTTATATCTACTAGTACCCCCCCTCCTACCAAATTTTGGTAATTTAAAATTTAAATTATTTTTTAAATTATTTAATTTTTTTATAAAATACATAAAAATTTCCTCCAAATAAGCAAAAAATTATATTATAGCTTTATTATAATATAATTTTTGTTATTAGTCAAGTGTTTTTATAAAAAATTTTTTAGTAAATTTTTAGATTTAAAATCTAAAAAATCGTCCCTAAAACTAGAGACGACTTTTTTAAGCTTAAAAAACTATATAGACTAAATATCCGTATTTTTTTCAGGATCTTTTAAAGATAACAAAATCTTTTTCTTGTCTAAATTTATTTCTTTTATTTTTACCGATATTTGTTGCCCGACTTTTACAAAATCGCTAACTGATTTTACATACTGATCAGATATTTCTGAGATATGAAGAAGACCCTCTACTCCAGGAATTATTTGAGCAAAAGCCCCGAATGGAGTTATTGAAACTATCTTTACGTCTATCGAATCTCCGTCTTTATAATTATTTTTTATTATCTCCCAAGGATTCGTCTCGAGAGTTTTATAATATAAAGCGACTATTTTTTTCTCGAAATCAAGATGTTTAACAGTAACGTCAACGATTTGACCGATTTTTAAAACTTCAGAAGCGTGTTTAATTTTGTGCCAAGCGAGATCAGCAATAAAAATTAAACCGTCTTCGCCGTCGAGATCAACAAATGCTCCAAAGTCAGTAAGACCGTTAACTCGACCTTTTAATTTATCTCCGACTTTTATTTTAGACCAAAAAATTTCGTTTTTGATTTGTTTTATAGAGCCTTTAAATCGTTTTTTATTTAAATCAATATGAGTAATTTTAAAATTAACTTTTTGTCCTAATAAATTTTTAAACTCGTCTTCGTTTTCGCTAATTTGAGATCTGTTAATATAAACTTCAACTCCAGATATATTAGATAGATTATCACAAACCGAAACGATAACACCGTCGTTTCTAATTTTTGTTACGACTCCTTCGACAACAAGATTTTCGTCGTAGGCTTGTTTTAATTTATTATATAAATTTTTTTTGTCTATATTTTTTTTAGATAAAGTTATAAGCCCATCTCGATCATTGATTTTTATAACTTTTAGATCTAACTCGTCACCTATTTTTATAATATCATTTATTTTTAAATTTTTATTATTTGTTATTTGAGAAAGCGGTAAGTAAGCGTCGTATTGGTTTCCAATATCGATTTGAGCTTCGTTTTTATTTAATTTAATAACAGTACCCTTAACTTGCGCTCCAACAAATAAAGAATTTTTAGATTCTTTTTCAAACTCTTTTTCGAGTTCTTTTTCAAAATCAAAATCAAAATCAAAATTATTATCTTGATCAATATTATTAATATTTTTTAAATTATCCATTACAGCCTCTATTATATTTTCCGGCGTAGACGCTCCAGCGGTTACACCTATATTTTTATATTTTTTTATATTATTAAGATTTTTAAGATCTTCAAGATCTTTTGAAGACTCTATAAAAATAGTCTTACAATTTTTATTACAGACATTAAATAATTTTTGAGTATTTGAACTGTTTTTGTCTCCAACAACGATCATAAGATCTTTAGTTTTTGACATACTTTCAGCTTCAGATTGTCTTTTTTTTGTTTCGCTACAAATAGTATCAAATATCTCGAAGTTATCAAGATTATTTTTTAGAATATCAACACATAATTTGAATTTTTCTGGATTATATGTCGTTTGAGAAACGACTTTTATATATTTATTTTTTATATTATTTTGTTTTAAATATTCTTCGAGATTTTTTGAATCAGCTATCGTAATAAATTTATAAATACAATGCCCTTCGATACCTTTAATTTCTGGGTGATTTTTATCGCCTATTATAATAACTAGTATATTATTTTTATTTATAATATTATTAGTTTTATTATCTATAAAATCGCCCGAAACTATTTTATGTATCTTAGCAACAAAAGGACAGGTACCGTCTAAAAAATTTTTTTTTAATAAATTTAATTTATTATATATATCTTGGCTAACTCCGTGAGATCTAATAACTATTGTTTCGTCGTCTTTTGATTGATCGATACTAGTTATTACGCGAGTTCCTTTTTTTTGAAGCTCATCGATCATATTTTGATTATGTATTATATTACCCAAAGTACAGATTTTTTTATTTTGGTCTAAAGCGTTATATATAATCGTAATAGCTCTCTTTACTCCGAAACAAAACCCCGCCGACTCAGCTAATTCAAGTTCCAAAGTTTTCAGCCTCCTGTTTTTTATTTGGTTTTAAATTTTTAATACTTTCCATCAAAAATAAACTAGCAGATTTTAAATCTTTAAGAGAACCGTCAGATATATTAAGACTTTCCGGCGAAATAAGATCGCCATAAATTATATCAACGCGACTTCGAAATTTATTTTTATTATAATATATTATTCTAACCGGCAATATATTAGCACCTGTTTTATAAGCTACCATTGTGGCTCCAGATTTTGGTTTTAAAAACTCGCCAGTTTTTGATCTAGTTCCTTCTGGAAAGATAACAACAAATTTATTTTTATTTATTAAATCTATAGTAAAGTTTATAGAATCCATATCTTTCTTGCCTCTCTTAACCGGAAAGGCTCCTAACTGTTTTAAAATCCAACCAACTGGCCTAAATTTAAATAATTCGTTTTTAGCCATAAAATATATTTTAGTTTTTATAGGCCCGTAAATTAAAACTGGATCCCAATTAGATATATGATTACAACAAATTAAACATCCGTGATTTTTAGGAATTTTCTCTGTATTATAATAATTTATTTTATAATATTTTTTAGCAACAAATATTGCTGTTTTTTTTATTATATTAAAAATTATCATATATTAAATTCTCGCTTTATTATTTTTAATATAAACTCTAAAGTTTTTTCGAAACTCAACTCAGAAGAGTCGACTAAAATCGCGTCGTTGGCCTTTTTTAGAGGCGCTATTTCTCTTGAGCTGTCGTTGCTATCTCGTTTTACCATCTCGTCAAAAACTTTTTCGAAGCTAATATTATTATCTTTACCTGTTTGAATTAACTCAGCATATCTTCTAGTTGCTCTAGCTTTTTCGTTAGCTGTTAAAAAAAATTTTATATCAGCGTTAGGTAATACAACCGTAGCAATATCTCGTCCGTCCATTATTACGTTATTGTTTTTAGCGAGATCTCTTTGTAAGTCTAACAAAAAATCTCTAACGGGTTTTAGAGCCGAGACAGCTGAAGCGACAGCTGAAACCTCAGGAGTTCTAATCTTGTCGGTTATATCTAAATTATTTAAATATACTTGCTGAGAAAAATTTTTATATTTTATTTTTATATCAATATTTTTTAAATTTTGAGCAACTTTATCTTGATCTTTAAAATCAATATTATTATTAATCATATAAAGCGCAATTGCTCGATATAAAGCGCCAGTATCGACATAAATATATTTTAATTTTTTGGCTAGCTCCTTAGAAATAGTAGATTTTCCAGCCCCAGCAGGCCCGTCGATCGCAATTGATTTATAATTATTCATATATTTATTACCCATCTATTATTATATTTAATTTTATTTTTATCTTTCATATAAGACAGAAAAATCGTTAAGCTGTTTATATACTTTTTTATCAAACGGCTTATTAGACAATCTAAAAGACCAGTTATTATTATTTTTTTTATTATTTAATAAAACACCCTTTGAGTCTAACCCTAAAATATCTTGTATCGGAATCAATATTTTCTCAGCTGTACTGTGATAAGCTTTCGCGATAAAATCATAGTTAAAACTTTTTTTATAAACGTTATTTATATATTGATTACAATATCTTTTTTTTAGGCCCGGTAAGGATTTTTTCCATCTTTGGAGCGACTCAAAAACGCTGTCGCTAATATAAACAATGTCTGATATATTATAATTATGGGGCAAGCAAACACTAAACTTTTCGCTTAAAAAACCGTCTGTCATTGTTTTTGAAACCGGGATATCATATGTGTTTAATAATTTATTTGAAAAATCAATATCATGTAAAAAATATCTAAAATTCGGAACAAGACTTTTAGCTATTTTAAAAAGCTCATCTTTGATCCCAGGTTTTTCAAGATATTTATTATTATCTATAATTTTATATTTATCGTACTGATCAAAATTGTTTATAGAAACTTCGTCGTAAATATTATTTAAAAAAGCGATTTCTTGAATTAAAAATCTATAATGAGATTTTTTTAAATTATTAATATTATAAGTGATTTTGTTTTTTAGACAATATTTATTATAAATTTTTTCTTGATCATGATATAATTTTTCTTCTGATTCAAAATTTTTATTTAATTTAAATAAATTTTGGTGAGCCCAAACATCGCAACTATCTAAGTCGCAATATAAAGGCATCTCTCCGATTAGTTTAATATTTTTAGAGTTAGCGTAGTTTTTAAGTTCAAACCATTGGGAATAAAACAAATACTGAAGAAATATAATAAAATCAATTTTGTCTTTTAGTTGCTCTTTATAAATATCAATAGAAGTTTTATTTTTAGTCTTTATATATTCATCCCACTGTTGCCAAGGTTTATCTTCAAAAACATATTTTTTAAGAGCGATATAAAGCGCATAGTTTTCGATCCAATAACTATTACTCTTTCTAAATTTTTCTATCTTGTTTTTTAATTTATCAAAGCTTTGGTTAAAACAAGTTTTTAATATTTCTAATTTAAAAATATTTATTTTTTTATAATTTATTTTTACGCTTTCGTATTTAAATAATTTCAAATATTTTTTATAAGATTTTTTATCTAAAAGACCGTCAAAAACAAGTTTTTTTATATCTATTAGATTATAGTTCCCCGAAAAAACACAGTAACTACTGTAAGGAGAATTATTTTTAGAGTGACAAACAGGCGGAACTTGCCAATACTGTAGCTTAGAATCAAATAAAAAATCAATAAAATTATAAGCGTCTTCGCCTAGTGTTCCGATTCCCTCGTTGCCCGGCAAAGAAAAAATAGGCAACACAACTCCAGCAGATCTCATCTGAAAGCTCCTTGAATAATAATTTTTGTTTTTTATAAAATTATTATAACATATTAATATTATAATTTCTAGATCTTTAATTAAAATTCAAATCAAAAATATTAATATTTTTGATTTTATGTGAAACAGATTTATTAGAATTAGAAAAAGAATAAATTAATATATCATATTTTTTAAAATATTTTTGAAAAAAACTTTGTTTTATTTTAATTTTAGATATTTTATCGTCAGGAATAATAACAGTGTGGAATTTAAAAATTTTAGAATATTTTATAATATAATTATTGTCTTGATAAGAGATCCCACAATCTAAAAAATTTATAATTTTTATTATTAAGAGCCAAAAACACATAATTCCAGACATTAAAATTATAAAATCTAAAAAATCAGACCAGTTTTTATAATTCTTACTCAAATAACTAAAAACAATAAAAATAATAAAAAATAAAATAACTGGAAATAAAATATAACTCAAAAAAGAAGTTTTTTTCGGTTTAATCTTAAGATTATTTATGTTATTTATATTTTTATTAAATATTATATTTATATTTTTTTCTAGCTTGTTTTTATTTATAACAGGAACGATTACTGTATTATTTTTTTTATTTTTTTTATTATCTTGAATATTAATAAACACAGAACACAAGTTAATTATTTTAGTAAAAATATTTTGTATTATGTCTATATAATTTATATTATTTAAGTTAATATATTGTGTTTGTTGATTTAAGATCCCGCTATAAGTTATTATTTTATCGTCGTGTTTTTTAAAACTAAAATTTATATAAATAATTAAATTTCTAATAAAAGCAATCACCCAACCAATAATTAAAATATAAGCGATTGCTGCTCCCGCGGGAGGAAAGCCAAAAGCTAGCTTTTTTGTAATATTCGTAAAATGACCGTACAGCTCGTTTTCTAGTTTATAACCTAAAAGCTTACTCGACGTTGAAACAAAAGTTGAAATAAATATTATTCCGGCTAAAGAATCCGACATAACTAAAGACAAAAACGCCGTTTTTAACGTCGTAATCATCGAAATATTATTTATATTTTTTTTGTTTTTAAAAATATAATTCAAATAATTTGATTTTAAAAACTCAAAATTTTTTTTAGTTAATATTATTTGATTTCTAGTTTGGATCTTGTCTTTATTAAAACTAAATATAGTTATTTTAATCGCTCCGATTGGTCGATAATAAAACGGTATTTTAATTAATATATTAGAAATATTTTTTTTATATATTACAAGTTTTTTTGAAATAAAAATTCCGCTTGAAATAATCAATTTATTTTTATTAAATTCGTCAAGATAAATATTGAAATTCCGCCATCTAACAACAGCTAAAAAAATTATTATCATCAAAATTGTTATATCGATCCAAGAGCCTTTAAGCCAAGAATAAATATTTTTATTGATTATATAATAAGTCAGTCCTCTTAATAACGGAATTATTAATAAAAACAAAAATTTCTTGATACTGATTAATATATAAACAGGATGAATTTTAATTTTATTTTTATTTTTCATAATTATAATTAATTAATTATATATTAATATTTTTAAAAATACATATAGAGCTGACATTTTATCATCCCGTTATATAACTTACGTCTTTTAGTAGCTCTAGAGCCTAAGATTTTTTCAAAATCTTCGTCCGGAGATATAACATATAAATTATTATTTAAATTATTATTTAAAAATTTTTGACCTAGTAATTTATATATCTCTCTAGCCTGATTTACTTCTAATAATCTTTCTCCGTAAGGAGGGTTAGTTAAAACTATAAAATTACTTTTTTCAAAATCTTGAGAATTTTTAAAATCTAAAAACTCTAAATCTTGAATTGATTTTGTTTGGAAATTTATTCGAGACGAGATACCAGCCCTTTTAGCGTTTATTTTAGCTATCTCGATAGCTTCAGGGTCAATATCTGAGCCAAAAGCCATAAACGACGAGTCTTTATTAATTTTTGAAATCGCTCTCTGACGTCCTAAATTCCAATCAGAGTCTGACATAGCGTTCCAATCTTCGGCGACAAATCGTCTATTTAGCCCTGGAGCTATTTTTAAGGCCCAAAGAGCCGATTCTATTAAAAGAGTTCCCGAACCGCAACAAGGATCACAAACGCTACTCTTGGAGTTTACCCTAGAAAGACTTACGATCCCAGCGGCGAGAGTTTCTTTTATTGGCGCTAAAACCGTGGATTTTCTATAGCCTCTTTTGTGAAGTCCGGCGCCAGAAGTATCTAACATTATTAAGACATTATCTTTTTGGATTGAAAACTGTATTTGATATAAAGCTCCTGTTTCTTCAAACCAACTAGTTTTATATGTCTTTTTTAATTTTTCAACAACGGCTTTTTTTATAATCGACTGACAGGCCGGCTCGCTCTTTAAAACCGAATTTAGAGTCCAACCCTTTACCGGGAATTTATCGTTTTTATTAATAAAATTACCCCAATCAATTAAAAAAACTCCTTGATAAAGCTCTTCAAAGCTAGTAGCTTTAAATTCGTTCATTACGATTAAGACTCTTTCGGCTGTTCTTAAATTTATATTAGCGTCTATCAACGTCTCAAAAGAACCTTCGAAAAAGACCTTTCCGTCCGTCGCTTTTATATTTTGGGCGTCAATATATTTTAGTTCTCGAGTTAAAACACTCTCTAAACCAAACAAACATGGACAGACCATTTTTATATTATTCATACTCTTTATTTTTTCTCCTCAAAGAATCACACATATTTTTATTTATATAATTTAATAAACTATTTTTATTTTTTATTCTAGTCGTTGCTATCGTCGCGCAATAAATTTCTTTAGCTCCAGAGAGTTTTAAAACTTTTGCGGCTTCGTTTAAAGTAAAACCGCTAGTTATTATATCGTCTATTATTAATATAGTCTTGTCTTTTATATTTTTATTCCCAGAAAATTTATAAACGTCTTGGATATTAATTCGTCTTTTATCGAGAGTAAGGCTATGTTGAGGTTTATTATCTTTAATTTTAGTAATTAAACAAGCAAAATTAATTTTTAATTTTTTTGATAAATATTTAGCTAATAAAGCAGCTTGATTATAGCCTCGTTCTTTTTCTCTTGAGCTAAACATCGGAATATAAGTAATAAAATCAAAATTAATATTATTATAATATTTTTTTATATTTTCTAACATATAGCTCGCGAGCGGTCTAAAATATAAATCTTTATTACGAAATTTAAAATCACAAATAGCTTTAGATATATTAGATTCATAGTAAAACACAGAGATACAGTCTTTAAAATAAAATTTAATATTATTATCAAGATTTTTATTATTAACAAAAACAAAATCATCTTCAACAAACGCAAGCGTTTTAGCGCAAGTCTCACAAACATATTTATTCTTGTTATTAATATTTAAAATATTATTACAAAAAATACATTTTCTTGGATATATTAAATCTAAAATATTTTTTAGCATAGATCCTCGTTTAAAATTAATTTATTTATATTTATAAGTATATCAATATTTTTTTTATTTGTCAAAAAATAAATTTAATAAAAAGTTGCAATTATTAAAGCAACTTTTTGTCTAAACGGGTCTTATCTATGGAAGTAGTTTTTAAAATTTAGTGCGCACTAAATATTAATTAAAAATTATTAAATTAAAAAAATTTACTCGAGTAAATAAAATTATAAAAAAATAAATTATATTAAAATAAAATTTAATTAGCCTGAAAATAAAATTCTTAGTTTTTTAGCTATTTATAGCGGGAAGTAGCTTAAAACTAAAAATTTTATTTTTCGGGCTATTTGTGATAAATTAAATAAATTTATCTTGAAGTTATATTATTTACGTTTTTATTTTTTTGTGATATAATTATAACGAATTTGATAATTAAAAATAAGATAATAAAAGAGAGTATAAAGCGATGTCTAAATTACAAAGATTAACGTTTTCTAGTTTATTAATATCGATATCATTAATACTAAGTAAGATCGAATTTTCGTTATTTTTTCCGTTTGGTGGTTCAGTAACGCTATTTAGTTTAGTTCCGCTGATAATTATTTCTTCGAAGTTTGGCTATCGTTGGGGAGCTTGTTGCGGAGCTATCTTAGGAATTTTACATCTGATAACAACAAATTTAAAATTTCAAGGCTTTAATATATTTTCGATTATTATTTCTATTTTTTTAGACTATATTATTTCTTATACGATTATTGGTTTTTTTTCTTATTTTGTATCTAAACTAAAAAAAACAAAATATAAATTATATATAAGTTTTATATATGTATTTATTTTAAAATTTGGAGTTCATGTTTTATCTGGAATTATTGTTTGGAGCCCGTTTTTTAAAAAAAATTTTATCCAAGGTCTAGTATATTCTGTTTTATATAATTTGTCTTATTTGGGGCCAGAGCTAATTATAAATATATTAGGTCTTTGTATATTCAAAAAATTATTTTATAATTTAATAAAAAACAGAGAGGATTGATTTATAATTTTACTATGAAAAATACAAGAAAAAAGATATCTAGAACCCAAAAAAATATTTCTAAAAATTCTTCGCCAATTAGGCCAGCAACGGCCAATCGAGCTAAAAAACAATCTAGCCAAAAAGCTCCTCCTGAAATTAATAGACAAGCTCGTTCTGTTTTGTTTTTAGGCTTAGGAATTCTTATATTTTTTTTATTAATCATCCCAGGAAAAAATATTTGGTTTTTTTTACGAAATTTATTATTTGGATTATTTAGTAAAGGAGCGTATCTTTTACCCATAATATTTATATATATAGCCTATATCTATGATAAAGATAATAATAAGAATAATAAAAATAATAAAAAAATTTTTAATAAATGTGTTTGGCTATTTATTTTTATATGTACTATAATCCAAATTTTATTTGGAGCAAAAATAACTGAAAGTGAAAATATAATAGAATTTATAATAACAGCGTTTAACGACGGTATCGATAAAGTAGGCGGAGGATTAATTTCAGCGATAATAGCTTGGCCGTTGTTAAAATTTTTAGGATTCGAAGGCGCTGTTGCCTTAACTTTTGTATTTATTTTTATTTTAGTTATGGTAATTTCAAAGATTACTCTTTCAGATCTATTTAAGGCCGCTTGTAAACCAGCTAAAAAATTAGAAAATATATATTCTGAAAAATATTCAAATAAAAATAAAATTAAAAATAAAAATATAAATATAGATATTCCGTTAGATGATATAAATAAAAATAATAATAATAAAATAGACGAGCTTCCAAATCACCCTGTTGAATCGAATAATAAAAATTCTTTTTATCAAGAATTTGATTTTAATAATTCAAAAACTGATAATCAAGAAACCCAAGATATTAATTTTTTTGAACTAGATAATAATAATCAAGATTTAGAAATTTTAGATTTAAATAATAATAATCAAGATTTAGAAATTTTAGATTTAAATAATAATAATAATCAAGATTTAGAAATTTTAGATTTAAATAATAATAATCAAGATTCAGAAATTTTAGATTTAAATAATAATAATCAAGATTCAGAATTTTTAAATTTTAATAATATTGACGATTTAATAAAAACTAAAATTAATAATAATTTTAATAATAATTTAGAAATAAAATCCAACTCAAATACAGATACAGTTTTAGAAGAAAATAAAAATATTAATAAAAATATTTTTTCTCAAGCTTATATATTCCCGAACGTAGGTCTTTTAAAACAGCCACAAAAAAACGATAATAGCTATGATTCTCAAGAACTTAAAAATACTGCTCAAATATTAGTTGAAACTTTAAAAAGCTTCGGTGTTACAACTCAGTTATTAGATTTTTCAAAAGGCCCAACTGTTACAAGATATGAACTCAAGCCTGCCGCCGGAGTTAAGATAAGTAAAATTACTGGTCTAGCTGACGATATCGCTTTAAACTTAGCCGCCGCCGGAGTTAGGATCGAAGCTCCGATTCCGAATAAAGCTGCTGTTGGAATCGAAATTCCGAATAAAACAGTTAGCATAGTATCTATAAAAGAAATTATTGACAGCGAAAAATTTAGAAATAGCCAAAGCAATTTATCAGTTGCTTTGGGCAAGGATATATCGGGAGATATAACGATATTTGATATCGCTAAGATGCCGCACGTTTTGATCGCTGGCTCAACAGGCTCGGGTAAATCTGTTTGTATTAACTCGATTATTATAAGTTTAATATATAAAGCTTCTCCTGAGAACGTTCGACTTTTGATGATCGACCCGAAAGTAGTTGAGCTTGGAGTTTATAACGATATACCCCATTTGTTGATTCCTGTTGTTACCGACCCTAAAAAAGCTGCTGGCGCGCTCAATTGGGCTGTTGGGGAGATGCTCAAACGATATAAAATATTCGCTGAGATGAGCGTAAGAGACCTAACGGGATATAATAGACTCGCCAAACAACGCGACGATCTTAACCCTCTTCCTCAAATCGTAATAATAATCGACGAGCTTGCTGATTTGATGATGGTTGCTCCAAACGAAATAGAAGATTCTATTTGTAGGTTAGCTCAAATGGCTAGAGCCGCTGGGATGCATTTAATTATAGCAACACAAAGACCGTCTGTCGACGTTATTACTGGAATAATAAAAGCTAATATTCCGAGCAGAATCGCCTTTGCTGTTTCGTCTCAAGTAGACTCAAGAACTATTATTGATTCTTCTGGCGCCGAAAAATTACTCGGTCGAGGAGATATGTTATTCTTCCCAATAGGCGCTTCAAAACCAATTAGAGTTCAAGGTTGTTTTGTTTCTGATACTGAAGTTGAAAACGTAGTCCAGTTTGTAAAAAATTCATATCAGTCAGACTACGACGACGAAATCTCTCAAGAAATCGAAAGATTATCTGTTCTTGAAAAATCAAAAAATTCTTCTAGCTCTAGCTCTGGTTCTGAAATATCTGACGAAGATATTTTGTCTAGCGCAATAGAATGCGCAATAGATAACGGCGAAATTTCAGCGTCGTTTTTACAACGCAAGTTAAAACTTGGGTACCCAAAAGCCGCTAGACTTATAGACGAGATGGAAGAACAAGGTATTATCGGCCCAAAAGACGGAAGTAAGCCAAGACAAACTTTAATATCAAGACAAGAATGGATAGAGATGAATTTAAATAAAAATAATTAATTAAAAACTTAAATATTTTATTATTAAAATACACATATATTTTTTAAATATAAAACATAAAATTATAAAAACATATAAATTTAATTTTTTATAAAAAAAAGACTTGATTTTTTCCAAAAATAGTATAAAATATAATTAGCACTCATATACTGAGAGTGCTAATTATAAAATTATAAATATATTTATGATATTATATTACTCAGCTTTTTATAAAGCTCAAGAAATATCTAAATATATTATTTATATTTTTTAGTGTATTCTAAATTGTATTTATTTGTTTGTTTATTTATTTTTTAAGGAGGTCTTTTTTATGACTATTAAACCTCTTAGTGATCGTTTAGTGATCAAGATGGTTGAAGCAGAAGAAACAACAAAAAGCGGTATAATCTTAGCAGGTTCAGCAAAAGAAAAGCCACAAATAGCAGAGGTAATTGCTGTTGGTCCAGGCGGGATTGTTGACGGAAAAGAAGTCAAGATGTATTTAAAACAAGGTGATAAAGTTTTAATCAGCAAGTATGCTGGAACTGAAGTTAAAGTCGATGGTGTTGATTATACGATTCTTCGCCAAAACGACGTTTTAGCTATTGTTGAATAATAATATAAAATAATAAATTAATTTTTTGATTTTTATTTAATTACGAAAGGACTTTGATATTATGGCAAAAATTTTGTTACACGGTGCTGAAGCTCGTCAAGCTCTTCAGACTGGTTTAGATAAATTGGCTGATACTGTAAAAATAACTTTAGGACCAAAAGGTCGCAACGTTGTATTAGACAAAAAATATGGTTCTCCTCTGATTACAAACGACGGAGTAACTATTGCTAAAGAGATCGAGCTAGAAGATCCATTTGAGAATATGGGTGCTCAACTTGTTAAAGAAGTTGCGACTAAAACTAACGACGTCGCTGGAGACGGAACAACAACTGCGACTCTTCTCGCTCAAAAAATAGTTAACGAAGGACTTCAAATGGTCGCTTCGGGCGCAAACCCAATGGTACTTAAAAAAGGAATTAAAAAAGCTGTTGACGCAGCTGTTAAAACTATAGAATCAAATTCAAAACAAATATCAGGATCTTCTGATATTTCTAGAGTAGCAACGATTTCAGCTGGCGACGAAGTTATTGGTAATTTAATCGCTGAAGCGATGGAAAAAGTTACTGCTGACGGAGTTATAACTGTTGAAGAATCTAAGACAGCTGAAACTTACAGCGAAGTTGTCGAAGGGATGCAATTCGATAGAGGATATATAACTCCTTATATGGTTACAGATACAGACAAGATGGAAGCTGTTATCGACGACGCTTATATTTTAATTACAGACAAAAAAATTAGTTCGATTCAAGATATATTGCCTTTGTTAGAACAGATAGTTCAATCTGGTAAGAAGCTTGTTATAATCGCTGAAGATATCGAAGGCGAAGCTCTTTCGACTTTAATAGTTAACAGACTAAGAGGAACTTTCACCTGTGTTGCTGTTAAAGCTCCTGGTTTTGGAGATAGACGCAAGGAGATGCTCAGAGATATCGCAATCTTAACAGGAGGCGAAGTAATAAGCGAAGAGCTTGGTCTTGATATTAAAGAGACTACGATTGAACAACTTGGTCGCGCTCGTCAGGTTAAAGTTCAAAAAGAAAATACTATTATTGTCGACGGCGTTGGCTCTAAAGACGAAATTAGCGCTAGAATCGCTCAAATCAAATCAGAAATAGAACTTTCTACTTCTGAATTTGATAGAGAAAAATTACAAGAACGTTTAGCTAAGCTTTCTGGCGGAGTTGCTGTAATTAAAGTCGGAGCTGCAACTGAGGTTGAGATGAAAGAACAAAAACTAAGAATCGAAGACGCTCTTTCTTCGACAAAAGCAGCTGTTGAAGAAGGTATTGTAGCTGGAGGAGGAACAGCATTACTTAACGCAATAAATAGTGTTAAAGCTGTTGTTGACGCTTGCGACGGCGACGAGAAAGTTGGCGCTAGGATTATATTAAAATCTTTAGAAGAACCAGCTCGCCAAATCGCTAAAAACGCTGGTTTTGAGCCATCAATAATCGTAGAAAAAATTAAAGAGTCTAATAAAATAAACTACGGTTTTGACGCTTATAACGAAAAATATGTAGATATGTTAGAGTCAGGAATCGTAGACCCAACAAAAGTAACGAGAAGTGCTCTTCAAAACGCTTCATCGATAGCTTCTATGATACTTACAACAGAATCTTTAGTTGCTGACGAAAAAGAAGAAACCCCACCTGCGATGCCAAATCCTGGAATGGGCGGAATGTATTAATAAATTATAAAAATTAATAAAAATATTTCTCGGACGATTAGAAACGTAAACCGAGGGAAAAACTTATAAAATTTTATTTCAAAAAAAGCTTATTAGAATTAAATTTAATTTTTCTAATAAGCTTTTTGTATTTTTATTTTCTCAGCACCCAGCTATTTATTCTCTACCCCAAACGCCGTAATCTATAAATAATTTCTTTCCGCCGCCGACA
>JAGAUG010000089.1 GCA_017828935.1 Oscillospiraceae bacterium
ATAAAAGCCAAGAAGCGTTAGAACAGATCGAATCAAAAAAATATGAAATATATTTAAATAAACTAGGCTTTGATAAAATAATAAAATACGGGATAGCTTTTTGTGGTAAGAGATGTTTAGTAAAAAAGGCTTGATTTTTAGGTTTATTATATATAAGTTTTTTGTAATGATAGCTACGCTTTGGGTAATAATAACATGTGTGTTTTTTATTATGAAAGTGTTACCCGGTAGTCCATTTGATGCTGATACTGAAAACAAAATGTCTGACTTTGTAAGACTAGATTTAGAAAAAACATTTGAACTGGATAAACCGTTGTTTTCTCAGTATATTAAATATATAAAAAATATTATATCGTTAAATTTAGGGCAGTCATATAAAGAAGCTGGGGTAACGGTATTTCAGATTATAAAAAAGTCGTTTAAATATTCGGCGATAATTGGATTTTCTTCGATGATAGTCGCTGTTTGGGTTGGTTTGTTTTTTGGTGTAGTTTTATATAATAACAATTTTATATTAAGTAAAATTATTTCGGGCTTTACGACATTTGGGGTTGCGATGCCAAATTTTATTTTAGCGATTTTCTTTGTTTATTTTTGGGGAGAAAAATATAATTTATTGTCAATTGGAAACCAAAGTTTATTTAGAAACTATATAGGAGCGATTTTAGTTCTTAGTATTTATCCTACTTGTTTTATAATAAAAATAATAAAGGCGAATATAATAAAAATTTTGGACGAAAGTTATATTAGTGTTCTTAGATCGTTTGGAGTTAGCGAAAAAAAAATATTATTTAAATATGCTCTAAAAGAAGTTTTGATTCCTGTTGTTACTTATATAGCGCCGATGTTTGCTTCGGTTATAATGGGCTCGTTCGCGATTGAAAAAATATTCGCTATCCCAGGGTTAGGAAAAGTGTTTATAGATAGCGTTATTGGTCGAGACTATTATGTTGTTTTTGGTTTAATATTGTTTTACGCGAGTGTTTATTTGTTGACGATATTTATTACTGATATTTGTTATTTTATTATTGATCCGAGATTAAAAAACTCTTTTTGATTAAATATAAATTAATATAATAAAAAATCTTAATAAAACAAGTTTTTAATTAAAAAAAGGAATAGTAATGACTGATATAAATAATAAAAAATTAAATTTTAAAAAATATATATGGATAATATTTATAATATTTTTGTTAATAATGTCTTTTGGGGTTTCAAAAATTTCGCGTTATAAATATTCAGACCAAAATTTAGATATGATAGATTTACCTCCAGTGTTAAAAATTAAAAAAATATCGTCAAATTATGGAGTTTATATACATAAAGACTTGTATCCTGTTTTATTTAATATTAAGGGCGAAGTAAAAAGTTTATTAAAAAAAATCGAGACGCGACAACAACAAGATATTTATTATATAAATAATAAAAAATTAATATTAGATTTGAAAAATATTAAAGATTTTAAAGATATTGATTATAAAAAAATAAAAGTAATATATAATAATAAAATTCTTGATAAGTCGAGTGAAAAATTAATTTGGAATAGATCTTATATTTTAGGGACAGATAGGTTAGGAAGAGATATTTTCACAAGGGTTTTTCAGGGGATAAAAATATCTTTGATTATTGGTCTTATGGCGTCAATTGTTAATTTAATAATTGGTGTTTTATATGGAAGTATTGCTGGATACTTTGGTGGGAAAATAGATACTATTTTGCTTGGTTTATTAAATATTATAAATTCAATACCGGCGATATTATTAGTTATTTTATTATCGCTTTTTATTTCTCAAGGGTTGTGGTCTATAATAATTATTATTGGGTCGGTATATTGGATTAATATGGCGCGTCAGGTTAGAGCGGGAGTGATGACGCTAAAGCAACGAGAATTTGTTTTGTCGGAAATCGTTTTGGGAACTCCTGTCTATAAAATTATTTTTAAATATATTTTGCCTTGTCTTAGAGAAACGATAGTAACGACTTTAGTTATAAATATTCAAAACGCAATTTTTACAGAGACTTTTTTGAGTTTTCTCGGGATTGGGTTACCGGCGCCTGTCGCTTCTTTAGGGACTTTGATTAATGACGCGATGGGGAATTTAAGATCTAGTCCACACCAGTTAGTTATCCCGTCTTTAGCGATATTGTTAATTTTAACTTGTTTAGAAAAATTTTTGAATTATAAATAAATTAATAATAAAAAAGCGAGTTTAGATGATTAATCATGAAAGAAGATAATATATTAACTGTAAATAATTTAAGTTTGTTATTAAAAAAGTCTGGGAGAAATTTTAAATTATTAGATAATATAAATTTTAGTGTTCCAAAAAATAAAATTATTGGAATTGTTGGAGAAACTGGTAGCGGAAAAACGCTATTGATGTTATCGATTATGAAAATGTTATCTTCTGATATAAAAATTCAATCTGGCGATATAATTTTTATGAATCAAAATTTGGTTGACAAGTCTGATAAAGAGATAAAAGAGATTAGAAATAAAGATCTTGTAATGATATTTCAAAATCAAAAATTGTCTCTGAGTCCTGTATATAAAATATCTACCCAGATGAAAGATATTATCAAAGCTCACAAAAAGCTTAATAAAAAAGAGCTCGAAAGTTATTGTTTTAGTTTGTTAAAACAAGTTGGTTTTAAAGACCCGGAGTTTGTTTTAGAAAAGTATCCGTTTGAGATTTCTGGAGGGATGTTTCAACGTGTTATGTTAGCGATAGCGATGTCGATCGAGCCTAAGTTATTAATAGCTGATGAGCCGACTGCGGCGCTTGACCCAGAGGCTCAAGAATATATTTTGTTAATAATAAAAAAATTTCAAGAAAAATTAAAAAATAGTTTTATTATAGTAACTCACGATTTTTCTGTTATAAAAAAAATTTGTACAGACGTTATTGTTATAAAAAACGGAAAAATAATCGAACAAAATACTACTCGAGATATTTTAAATAATCCTAAAAGCGAGTATACAAAAAAATTAATTGAGTTAAGTAAATATTATGTTTAATATATAAAATATATAAAAAGAGAAGGTGATTTAATTTTGGTTTTTTCAAGAAAAAAAGAAATTCCAAAAAAATATTTTGGAGAAGACAAAATAAAATTTAATAAGTTTAATAATAAAAAGCCAGATCATGTAGACAAAAATAAAAAATTTGAATACAAGTCGAGAACAGGAATTTATAATAATATAAATAATAAAAATAAAAAAAATAATAGTATTAATAATAATATTAATTCAGTAAAAATTATTCCGTTGGGCGGTCTGGACGAAATCGGTAAAAATATGACTCTTATTGAGTACGAAAACGATATTGTTATAATAGATTGTGGATTGGCTTTTCCAGATAATGAGATGTTAGGTGTCGATATAGTTATTCCAGATTTTTCTTATGTTGTTGAAAATAAAAATAAAATTAGAGGAATCGTTGTTACTCACGGGCACGAAGATCATATCGGAGGTCTAGCTTATTTATTTAAAGAAATTAGTGATATTCCGGTTTATGGAACTCAGCTTACGCTCGGCTTAATCGAAGGAAAACTTAAGGAACACAGGTTATTAAATAGTGTTGAACTAAGAGTAGTAAAGCCAAGAGATATAATAAGACTTGGAAAAATGAAAGTAGAGTTTGTTGCAGTTAATCATTCTATTCCAGATGCTTGCGCTATGGTTGTTACGACTCCAGTAGGAGTTATTGTTCACACTGGAGATTTTAAGATCGATTATACGCCGATTAATGGTCATGTTATTGATTTGTCGAGATTTTCTCAACTAGGAGAAAAAGGTGTTTTAGCGTTACTTTCGGATTCAACGAATTCGGAGCGACCGGGGATGACGGTTAGCGAAAAAAAGATCAGCGAGTCGTTTGAAATTTTGTTTAGAAGAGCGGACGGAAAGAGAATGATTATAGCGACGTTTGCGTCGAATATACACAGAATTCAACAAATTATGGACGCGGCGATTGACTCGGGAAGAAAAGTAGCTGTATCTGGGCGAAGTATGGAAAACGTTGTATCTAAAGCGATAGAGCTTGGGTATTTAAAAGTTCCGAGAGATACTATAATAAGTATCGATAAAATAAAAAATTACCCGGACGAAAAGTTAATTATTATAACAACAGGAAGCCAAGGAGAGCCGATGTCAGCTTTAAGACGGATGGCGACTGGCGATCACAAAAAAGTAATGATTAATTCTAATGATTTTATAATTATTTCGGCGACGCCGATTCCTGGGAACGAGAAATTTGTTAATAGAGTTGTTAACGATCTTATGAAACTCGGAGCAGAAGTTATTTATGAAGATATGTATGATGTTCACGTTTCGGGTCACGCTTGTCAAAGCGAACAACAGATGATAATAAATTTAGTTAAGCCTAAGTATTTTTTGCCTGTTCACGGCGAATATAAGCATCTAAAGCGTCACGCTCAAACGGCTATTAATATGGGAATAGACCCTAGCAACGTTCACGTTGGTAGCATCGGAGAAGTAATTGAAGTTTCAAAGCAAAAAATTAGGGTTAGCGGGCTAGTTCCGGCTGGGAATGTTATGGTTGATGGGCTAGGTATTGGAGATGTTGGAAATATTGTTTTAAAAGACAGAAAACATCTTTCAGAAGACGGCTTAATAGTTGTTTCTGTTGTAATTAATAAAAACGACGGAAGTATAGTATTAGGACCTGATATTGTTTCTAGAGGTTTTATTTATGTAAGAGAGTCTGAAGATTTAGTAAGAGAGACTAGAAAGATAGCGATGAAGGCTTTAAATAGATGTGCAACGTCGAAAATAAGAGAATGGAGCGGGATCAAGCTTCGAGTAAAAGACGACATAAGTGACTTTCTTTACGCTAAGACAAAGAGAAACCCGATGATTTTAGTAATTCTTCAGGATATAGATTTATAAAAATAATTTTAGAGCTGTTGAAACAAACAGCTCTTTTTTGAGTTTTTTATACAAAAAAATTACTAAAAATTTTTTTATAAAAACACTTGAATTATATAAAAACGTGTGATATAATAGATATTAGAACGGTGCAGCCCCCAAAATCTATTTATTAACCAGCTATTTTTAGATTCAGAAATACCAAAGTCTCCCTTGAGAATAAAGCGCCAAGAGGGATTCATATTTTATATAATTTCTTTAATATATAAAAAAATATTAAAAATTATTCCCTACATAGGGAGCCAAAAAAATTTTAATTTTTAATTCAGGAGTGTGAAATTTTATGTATTATATAAATAATTTAAAAAATAATTTAAATATTAAATTGCCAAAATTTGGTACAGGGGGGGTACTAGTAGATATAAATATATAATAATTTTTGTTATATTTATACTAAGCATTAGTATTCGGTCTTTTGGAACTTTATCGACAGAAACTGGAAGCGACGGAAAAACTTATTATCAGATAAATAATAAAGATAATTTAATTGAATTTGCTCAGCTGGTAAATAACGGCCGAACTAATATTAACGCGATATTAACTAAAGATATCGAAGTAATTAGTTCAGCAGATAGAGATGCGTATAATAGCTTACAAGCTCTTCTTAATGGAACAGAGTATACCGCTCTTACAGGTGACCAACAAACAGCTTTAAACACGTTAAACTGGACGCCGATCGGAAAAGATTATAGTAATTCGTACACAGGGACTTTCGACGGGGCAGGATACTCGATTAGCTGGCTATATTGTAGTATCGATAGTACGTCAGAAGATGCGAGTGTTGGATTATTTGGGTATGTTGGCACAGGTGGAGAGATTAAAAACTTAGGAGTAAAAAATTTGTATATCAAAGGAGAGTGTGTTTTGGAGGAGGATGCCAATAGCTATAGCTATGTAGGAGGGTTGATAGGTTACTGTGATGGAGTTGTGATGAATGGTTATAGTAGCGGATGTAAAGTGGAAGGCTATGGCGAAGGTAATGGATATGGTAATGGCTATAGCTATGTAGGAGGGCTGATAGGTTATTGTAGACAAGGAAGAGTGACGAATAGTTATAGTATTAGTTGTACAATAAAAGGCCATGGTTTGGGTAAAAGTGATGGATATGGTGAAGGATATAGCTATGTAGGAGGGCTAGTGGGTTTTTTAGAGAATGGAGCTGTAATGAATAGTTATAGCACAAACACAAGATTAACAGCGGATGGGCGTTTTTTTGATAAAGGCGGAATTTGTGGGAGATTAGATTCAGAAACGATAAGTAGTTGTTTAAGTAATTGTTATTATTTAAAAGACGAGGATCAAGAAATTAATAAGGGTTTGTTTGGAATAGGAGGTACTTACGCAGACGATGAAGCTGAAACAAAAGCAGCGGTAGTCAGTAATTTTACCGGTGATATAGTATTGAAAGGGCTAAATAAATTAGTAGATGAATTAGGGTTAGAAACAAAAATATTTGAAAAAAATGGAGAAGCAAATGAAAATAATCGAGAATATTTAAAACTGACTTTTGCTGAGCTGAATTATGAAATAACAAATAAAGAGACTCTAAAAAAATTTAAAGATGCGGTAAATTCGGGATTATTTACTCTAAACGCGATATTAAAAAAAGATATCGAAGTAATTAATCAAAAAGATAACCCAACAGAATATGGTTACTTACAAAAACTTTTAGAAGGAACAAAAACAATTTATACTCTTGGCTCAGGCGAAAAAACAGATTTAGACGAGTTAAACTGGATACCGATTGGAAATAATATCACGCCGTATATGGGAACTTTCGACGGAAATGGACATACGATTAATAGATTGTATTGTAATGTCGAAAATATTCACGTGGGATTATTTGGATATGTTAAGAACGGAACTATTAAGAACTTAGGAATAAAAAATTCTTTTATAAGGGGAAGTAAGAACGTTAGTTATATGGGAGGGCTGATAGGTGTATGTGATAGCGGAACAGTAATGAATAGTTACAGTGGTGACTGTGGGGTAGTATGTAATGAAGATCCATATTGTATGGTAGGAGGGCTGATAGGTTGTTGTAGTGGAGGAAGAGTGGCGAATAGTTATAGTAGCGGATGTACAGTAAAAAGTGATGGATATAGTGACGATGTAGGAGGGCTGATAGGTGTATGTGATAGCGGAACAGTAATGAATAGTTATAGTACCAACACAAGTTTAACAGGTTTTTATAAAGGCGGAATTTGTGGGGAATTAGATTTAGGGACGATAAGTAATTGTTATTATTTAAGCTTTGATGATTTAGGAGGTATTGGATGTGGTAGTTCAACTGGAGCGATAGTAGCGACGGTCGATGAGTTTAAAAACGGAACTGTAAGAGATAAATTAAATATAGGCGCCGGAAGAGAAGTATTTAAACAAAATAATAGATTAAAATCTGGTAGCCACAGATATTTGTTGTTATATTGGGAAAAACCGGAGTCGGAAGTAACTCTCAAGATCCCAGTTAGAGTTAAAATAAATTATGATCCAAGTAATAATTTAGAA
>JAGAUG010000090.1 GCA_017828935.1 Oscillospiraceae bacterium
AATATTTATACTTACATTTGATATTTGTAATCCTTCAACTTCAATATCGACTCCATAACTGTTACAATTTTTTATTTGATCAGAAAGACTATCGTAACAATTGTTATTTAAAACGGCTCCAACGACACCTCCTACATGGACATCCGATTTTGATATTTGTAATCCTTCAACTTCAATATCGACTCCATAACTGTTACAATTTTTTATTTGATCAGAAAGACTATCGTAACAATTGTTATTTAAAACGGCTCCAACGACACCTCCTACATGGACATCCGATATTGATAATTCTATATTCTTAACAGCAATTTTTGCTTTTTCAATACTGCAATTGCTTAAACATCCTCCGTCTACAACTTTAGCAGCAACACACCCCACAAAAATATCAAATTCCCTAAAATATTCAGTCTTACCAAAACTAAAATCAAAATCTTTTATTATTAAGTTTTCTATCTTACCAAATTCACCAACAACACCAAAAAAGCCTACACATCCACCATCTGAGCAGCTTTCTTTTATTCCACTTATCGTATATCCATTTCCGTCAAAATTACCCATATATTTTCTTTTTTCAAATCCTATTGGTGTCCAATCTCCGTCCGACAAATCGATATCGTTGAGTAAAACCGCACTAGCCATTGTTTCTCCCGCATCAACTCTATTAGCAAACTCTCTAAGATCATCCGACGTTTTTATTAAATATACTCCGTCTTCGTTTTTTTTAAGCTCAAACTCATACTTTTCAACACAACAATTTTCTAATTTTCCATTGTTTTCTCCCACAATGAACCCCTTATATTTTGTTATTCCCCCTTTTGCTATTGAAATTACATTAAAAACTTTACAGTCAACTATCTCGCCGTTATTTTTACCACAAATTGCTCCACTGTACGTGCAATTCTTAAATTCATCAGTTATAAATATATATCTACTTAATCTTAAATTATATTCATATTTATTAAAAACAGATACCACATAAGCATGTTTCAAATAAATATCTCTAACTTTTCCTTCGTCTCCTATTACTCCAAATAACCCTGAATAAACTGATCCATTGTAAGCATTATTAATTTCTGTATAAAGCCCTGTTATAGTTTTTCCGTTACCATCAAATTCCCCTTGATAACTACAACTTTCCTCTACCCCTATTGGAATAAAATTAAAATTACGTAAAATCCTTCTCATCTCATCTTTTTCTTCCTCATCTTTTCCATCAGCTTCTCCGTATTCAATAAGTTGATTTAAACATCCTCTCTCTTGTGTCCCAGACTCTATTATATCTATATCGTTAACTAAGATCGCATTAGCTTTTCTGTCTTGCGCTATATTTTTATGTGTTCCGTTAACTATATAAGCAAACTCTCTAAGATCATCCGACGTTTTTATTAAATATACTCCATCTTCGTTTTTTTCTATTCCAACAATAGATAACCCAAATAAAATCATCATCATCGCTGATAAAATTAAATACTTAAAATAACTTAAATTAAATTTTTTTATAAAACTCATCTTTATAAACTCTCCTTTAAAATTTAAAATTAATAAAATAAATATTTTAAAAATTATTTTTATTATACCAAAACATCGTCGACAAATATTTAAATATATAAAATATATTTTTATCTTTATATTTAATATAAAAATATTTTATATCGTCTTATTTACTTTGTCAATAGTTTTTTTAATTTTTATTCTTCACTTAATATATATTCTTTATTTAAGTCGACTTTCTACACTTGCTTTACTAAAAAGTTTTTTCCTACACTTAAAATTCTATTTCCAAAAATTTTATACGACTTCATGATAATTATATCCTAAAACTCTTCACAAATATTTAACGCTTCTATATCAAATAAAAAAATAAAAATTTAATATTTATTCAAGAATATTTTATTTATATCAGAACAAAATAATAACATGTGATTAATAATAATAAATTTAATCACATGTTATTATTTTGGGGGAGTGATTTATTATGAATAGTTCAAATAATAATAACACAAATAAAGACAAGAAAAATCATGTAAAATGCGATGTTTGTAACTGTGTACACAACGATCAAAACTGCGGCTGTACCGCTAAACAAATTTTAGTCGGACCGGATTTTGCAACTTCTCAAAAAGACACAACTTGCGCTAGCTTTAAAAAATCTAATAGCTAGTTTAAAATATATTTTTTAATTTTATAAATCAAAAAAGACTGTATCTAAACGATTAGTTATTAATAAGTTTAGTTTACAGTCTTTTTTAGAGTTAATATTTTATTTCAAAAAAGATTCTTATATATTTTTATTATTTAAAAATTATTTATTAGATCTTCTAAGATCTCTAAAGTATTTTTGTTTCTATCAAAATACTTACCATCATCAGTAATTTCTACAAATTTTTTATATTCACTTATGTAATTTTTATATTTTTCTTTTGATTTATCATCTAAAAACATTCCATCTTCTGGTTTGTTTTTCTCGTTTATACTACATGAGGCAACTCCAACATCACAAATAAATTCATCATTTATGTTACAACTATCAAGAACTAGCAACCCCAGGTGCACTCCAATAAACGAACCCACTTTTTTGTCGCCAGAAATATATCCTAAGTTCGCGCAATTTTCAACAGTTTCTTCGTTTTGAGCAACCAAACCTGCTACATATTCAAATCCATAAATTCTACTCAAGTTACAGCAGTTACTAATTTCGCCTTTATTTATAACACAAACTCCACTAACATATCTGTCACCTATAATACAACCTCTTGTAAAACAATTCGTTATTTTTCCGTTGTTTTCAAGACATATAGCTGCAATATTTTCACTTCCGTATAGTTGCCCATTAAAACTACAACTATCTATCAAACCATTATTTATCTCACACAAACCAGATATATTAGATCCAGATTTAATATAAAAATTTTCTAAATCTAAACTTTTAATAACACCGTTTTTCCCAACGTTTCCAAATAAAGCTGGATTTTGGTTATTATTTAAATTATTAAAATTTTTAATTTTATATCCCTGTCCGTTAAAACTTCCTGAGAACGGCGAGCTTGATGAACCTATTTTTAAAAACTCTTCTAAATCATTTTCTTGATCTTCTTGATCTTCAATCTCTTCTTGACTAGACCCAAGTATATTATCTAATTCTTGAGATTCTTGATTAAAATCAATATCTGAAACAAGCTCCGCATTAGCGAAGTTATTTTCATCAGAAACTATTCTCGAAAAAGTTTTTAAATCGTCGACAGAACCAATTTGATAGATTATTTCGTCACCTTCTTGTCTATATTCTAAATCAGCATATGTTACTAAATTTACACAAGCAAAAACTCCTAAAGATGTCAAAGCATATTTTAATAAATTTTGAAATTTAATCATTAGATTCTCTCCTTTCGTTTTTATTTTTATATCATGTATCAGCATGATATAGTTATATTGTATCATATTTTTAAACAAATGTCAAGTTTTTTTACCAAAAAACTTTTATTGTAATATCTTGGCAATAAATATAAAAATTATAATATAAAATATATAAATAAATTTTATATTATACAAAAACTGGCATATATTAATAATTTAAACCCACAAATTGGTCGCATATATCCAAAAGAAGTATTGACAAAAAAACAATAATATGATATTATAATTGTTATAGAACTTTAAAATTATTTGGAGGTTGTGATGTTTGGACATAGGTTAAGACGATTAAGAAAAAGAATGTTTTTGTCGCAGGCTGCTTTAGGGAAGTTGCTTGGCCTTAGTACAAGCGCTATCGGGATGTACGAACAGGGACACAGAGAGCCTGATTATCATATATTACAACGAGTTTGTAAATTATTTAATGTCTCAGCTGATTATATGGTAAACACAAGTTCTGATCATACTATATTTTTTAATCCAGATATAGATCACGATTTTATAAAGATTATTAATAATTTTACGAGTTCGTTACAAAAACAAAATCGTTTGTATTATAAAGACAGGCGTTTAGATAAGCGTGATATTGAGAAGCTTTCTGACGCAATAAATATGGCAGTAAATTATTATTTTACTTCGAATAATATTAGATAAATAAAGTAAAATATTTATATTTTATAGTATATGTTTTGCAGCGTAAACATCAAAATCCTTTATGATAAAAAGCTATGAACCATGTCAGGCGGGGAACCGAGCAGCATTAAATAGATTTTTTTATGCATTTGAGGTAGTTTTGATGTTTACACTACAGGGCATATGCTTTTTTTGTTAAATTTATTTCTTTAGATAAGAATTTTTAAATCTAAAATATCCAAAAAATGATTTTACAAGAGAAATTAATCTTGGTTTTTCGGCGCTCCGGCGCCGAAAACTCTTAACTCCTGAATTTCTAAAAATTATTTGACAAAAAATTAATCTTGGTTTTTCGGCGCTCCGGCGCCGAAAACTCTTAACTCCTGAATTTCTAAAAATTATTTGACAAGAGAAATTAATCTTGGTTTTTCGGCACTCCGGCTCCGAAAACTCTCAACTCCTGAATTTCTAAAAATTATTTGACAAGAGAAATTAATCTTGGTTTTTCGGCACTCCGGCTCCGAAAACTCTTAACTCCTGAATTTCAAAAAATTATTTGACAAAAAATTAATCTTGGTTTTTCGGCGCTCCGGCTCCGAGAACTCTTAACTCTTAATTTCCAGAAAATAAAATTTGACAAAAATAATTTTTTATGGTATAATAAAAACAAAGAAAAGATCGCTAGGATTATTTCAAACTAATCTTTGTGGTTTATGTTTACGAAAATTATATTAATGTCTCCTTTGTGTTTAATCGACACATCGCGAGACATCAATTTTTTTATGTAAGTAAACAACCAACCAAATAGACTAGCTATTTTTTTCTTCATCGGACATCACCTCCTACTCCCTAAATAAATAAAACTGAGAAGTGGGGTATGTCCACAAAGATTAATAATCCCATTCTTTCCAATCTTTTCTTTGTCGAATTCTATTATATATTATTTGAATCAGCTTGTCAAACTAATATCTTCAAAAAATTTCTAAAC
>JAGAUG010000091.1 GCA_017828935.1 Oscillospiraceae bacterium
AAAATACAGAGCCAGAAGAAGATATAAATATTATTTCAGACGAAACAGTTAATACAGGAATATCTAATATTTCGATTATGTTAATAATTTTGGTGTCAACAGGAGTTGGAATAGCAGTATTTAAATTATATAAAAAACATAAAATTAAATAAGATAAAAAAAGCTTATTAGAAAAATTAATTTCTAATAAGCTTTTTTTGAAAAATAATAATACGATTGTTTTTTTATTAAAAGACTAGCTTACAAAAATACTCTAATATTATTATAAAAACAAATTAATATTCTATATCGAAATCTTCAGATAAGCGATCTATCATCATTTGACAAATCTCTTCGTAATAAGGATCGTTCTCGATCGATTTTAAGATATCGCCTTCGTCTGTCGATTCTATTTCCATAATAAAAAGATCTGCGGTATCGATCTCTTCTTCGTTAGATTCTGAATCTTCAAAAATGTTCGCTGGAACTAAAGAAGCGTAGTTTTTGTTTTTATATTCGACGATATCGATGATCATACATTCGTGTTGATTACCTTCTTCGTCAGTAACTAAAATTAAATCGTTATTTTCAAGCTCGTTATCTAAGTCTTGAGAATTTTTGTTAGTCATAAAAAACCTTCTTTCTTTTTGAGTTTATTTTAATAATATATTATATTTTAAATTAAGTCAATAGTTTATTTAAGATTAATAATTTTAATTTAAAAAATTAGCTTTCTAAGCTAAGATAAAAAATCTAGTTAGAAAGCTAAAAATTTTTTTTATTATTAATTTTTATTATTAATTTAACAACCGCAACCGTTATCACAGTCGTTGCCACAATCGTTTGAACAGTTGCAATTGCTATTATTATTGCAACAACACGAAATTAATATTATTAAAATTATTATCCAAAGACATCCGCAGCCACCGAAATTATTTCCACACATGATATAATCCTCCAATTGTTTTGAAATTTATTTTGATTTACAATATATCTTATGTAAGAAAAAATATTTTTGTTACGAGTTTTAAAACAATAAAAAAATAATTTACTTTTTGGTGTTTTTAGTATATAATATTATAGTAAGAAAATAAAATAAAAATAAATTGGAGAGATTTGTTATAAATAAAGAACGTAATAAAAAGACTAAAGAAATAAAAATTGGTAATACTTATATTGGAAAAAACAATAAAATAGCTGTGCAATCTATGTTAAGTGTTCCTAGCTATGATACTCAGGCTAATATTAATCAAGCCTGTGAGCTTGAAAGATCGGGGTGTGATATTATAAGAGTTGCTATTCCCGACGAGAAAGCTCTTGAGATTATAAAATTAATAAAAAATTATATAAAGATACCGGTCGTAGCTGATATCCATTTTGATTATCGATTAGCGATCAAAAGTGTTATTTCTGGCGCCGATAAGATAAGAATTAATCCTGGGAATATAGGCGATAAAGATAAAGTTAAACAAGTCGTTGATGTTTGTAAGAAATATAATATACCTATTAGGATCGGCGTTAATAGTGGATCGGTAGACAAAAATATTTTAAAAAAATATAATAAATGTTGCCCTGAAGCGATGGTCGAAAGTGCGATGTATTATATAAAACTCTTAGAGAGCTTAGACTTCGAAAATATCGTTTTGTCTTTAAAATGTTCAAGCGTTATTGATACTGTTTTATCTTACAGATTAATTTCCGAGAAAGTTTCTTATCCGCTTCATTTGGGGGTTACAGAGTCAGGGACTCTTAACTCAGGAGTTATAAAATCAAGTATTGGAATAGGAAGCTTATTATTAGACGGGATCGGAGATACTATTAGAGTTTCGCTTACAGCTGATCCGGTTGAAGAAGTTTATGTCGCGAAAAAAATATTAAAAAATACTGGGTATCTAGATAGTGGGTTAGATATAATATCGTGTCCGACTTGCGGAAGAACGAGAATAAACGTAATAGAGATTGCGAACAAAATCGAAAAAGAATTAATAAATTTAGATAAAAATTTAAAGATCGCTATTATGGGTTGTGTTGTTAACGGTCCTGGGGAGGCTAAAGACGCGGATCTTGGAATTGCTGGTGGCGATGGTTGCGCTGTTTTATTTAAAAAAGGTCAAATTATAAAAAAAATTAAAGAAACTGATATTATTAGTGAACTAATAAAAGAAATCGAATCTTTTTAAAATATATAATACAGAAAAGAGATAGTTTTATGTATCAAAAAACATTAAAAAAAATGCTAACCCCGTCGAGGTTATATCATTCGTATTGTGTTTCTGATCAAGCTCAGCATCTAGCTAAAATATTCGGAGCAAACGAAAAAAAAGCTAAAATAGCAGGCTTACTTCATGATATTACAAAATCGCTTCCAACTGATAAGCAACTTAAAATAATAAACGAGGCTGGCTTTAAACTAGATGAAATCCAAAGAGTTTCACCCAAGCTTTTACATTCGATTTCTGGAGCAATTTATATAAAAAAATTTTTAGATATAAAAGACGACGAGATTATTTCGGCTATAAGATATCATACAACAGCGAAACCAAAGATGACACTATTAGAAAAAATAGTTTATTTAGCTGATTATACTTCTTTGGATAGAAAGTTTGTAGACGCAGCTTATATGAGAGAAATTGTTGAAAAATCTTTAGACGATGGGATGAAATACGGTCTTACTTATACGATTAGAGATTTAATAGATAAGTCAGTTGCAATACATCCGGATACTTTTTTAGCTTATAATTATTATATAAAATAATAGAAATTTAATAAAA
>JAGAUG010000092.1 GCA_017828935.1 Oscillospiraceae bacterium
AATATTATTATAAAAAATAATATAAAAATAGAATTGATAGATAAAATAAATTAAGGTTCTTGTAAATATTAAAATTTAATTTAATCTTACAAGAACCTAGTTTTATTTAGTTTTATTCACAAAATTCAGAATTTTCTTCTAGCGACGGAGGGAAAAACTCGTTTGTTGGAAATTTGATTTTTTTAAATAATTCGCAGGGACTGTCGGTTGAACAATCACATTCTTTATTTGGAACACAAAAATCATAGATAGGAATCATGATTTGAGTTTTTCTCTCGAGCTGAATAATCGAAAAAATTCCGATTGTTATATATATTATTTTTTCTGGGGGAGCGCAACAAAATTCGCCATCAAAAAGATTTTCGATACATTTTGGAATATTAAATTGCTTTTCTTCAGGAAGACAACAATTATTTTGTAAGTTTATTAATTGAGTCGATAAAGAAATTGGCTTAGAAATTTGTATTGTTGCTTGAGGTAAGCTACTGTCGATATCAAATTTGTTATAATAATTATTATTAAAATCTTGTGTATTAGAAGAATTAGAAGAAAATGTTTTTATATTGCCTTCGCTACCGTAAAGAATAACTTTTTTTGAAAACATAGCTAAACCGTCTACCAAAGTTGGGTGACATATTGACGGCTCAATAACAGATAATTTAATTTTAAAATAAAAAGTTATGTCAACAGAAAAGAATCCTTGATTAAACGGAACTCGCTCTACGTCTAGATTTGTGTGTATAACATCGATAGATTTAATTTTTATATTTATTGCTCGGTTAATTAAAGGCTGGGAACTATCAGGGAAGTAAATTGGCAAGTTTTCTATACAATCTTTGTCGCTACAAGAGTCATAAACTCTATTAGCGTTAATACATATTGCGTCTTTAAAACATTCAAAATTATTTTGATAATTATTTTCTGGATCTGAGTTTAAAACCTGTTCGTTTGACATAAAAACCCCCATAAAATTTATTATATTAATATCTTATGATAATTTTTTATTATTGTGATTATATTTTAAATTAATATTATATAATAAATAATATTATTATATATATATAAGTTATGAATATTAAAATAATTTAATAATTTAGGAGAAAAGATATAGTGAAAATATTAACTTTTGATCAAATAAAATTAATAAAAAATTTAGTATTAGAAAAAAATCAAGATCAAGATATATTTATAAAAAAATCAGGAGAAGCCGTAGCCAATATTATTAATAAAAAAATAGATTTAAAAAATAAAACTTGTGTTATAATTCTAGGAGAAGAAACAGGCGCAAAAATTGGATATTATTTAGCTAAAAAATTATATGATAGTTATATAGATCTTGAAATAAAAATTATATTTATATCTAGTATATTAAATATAAAAAATAAAGATATCTTAGATTTAGAAGATTTAGAATTAAAACTAAAAAAAATGGGAATTAAAATTTATAATACAGATAATATAAATAATATAGATTATTTAATAAAAACTACGGATATTTTAGTTGATAGTATATATAAATTAGATTTAGATATATCAGATGAGCTCAAGGCTTTAAGTATATTATATAATAACAGCAAGGCTATTAAGTTCGCGATAGATATTCCGACCGGGATCGATATTGACAGTGCGCAGGTAAACAAATTTTGTTTCAAAGCGACTTATACTATAAGTTTTATTAGTCTAAGACCAGCTCATGTTTTGGCTGGATCTAGAGAGTTTTGTGGAAAGATTATTATAGCAGATATTGGAATCAGTCAAGATATAATTAATAAAGTCGAGTCCGATTATTTTTTAATTGACGAAAAGATGATTTGGAAAGATATAAAAATAAGAAAGTTAGATAGCCACAAAGGCGATTACGGGAGGCTAATTAATTTATCTGGTAGCAAGAATATGAGAGGAGCGGCGGCTTTATCAACTCTTGGAGCGCTTAGAGTTGGAGCCGGAATAGTAACACTTGCTTCGATTGATAGCGTTATAACAAGTGTAATTACAAATATTTTAGAGGCGAAAACTCTAAAGCTTTCTGAGAGTATATACGGGACGATTTCTATTAATTCTATCAACGATATTATGTCAGAAATAAATCAATCAACCGCTTGTCTAATTGGTTGCGGTTTAGGAGTAAACAGCGAGACAATTAGACTTGTTAAACATATAATTAAAGAAGCGACCTGTCCGCTTGTAATAGACGCGGACGGAATAAATATTATTTCTCAAGATATAAAAATATTAAAACAAAAAAAATCTAAAATTATATTAACGCCTCATTTGGGAGAGATGTCGAAGCTTACAAATCTTTCGGTTTCTGAAATAATTAATTCGAGATTAGAAGTTATAACTGAGTTCGCTAAAGAATATAATTTAACTATAGTTTTAAAAGATTATAATACAATAGTTATTGACGAGAAATCTAAAATTTATATTAATACTATTGGAAATCCAGGTTTAGCTAAAGGCGGAAGCGGAGATATATTATCAGGGATGATAGCTGGTCTTTTAGTTCAAAATATCGAGAATCCAGCTGTTTGTGGAGTTTATTTGCATTCGAGAGCAGCAGAAAGATGTTCAAAAAGAAAGTCAAAATATTCGATGTTACCGTCGGATATTTTTGAAGATTTGTGTGATATATTTTTAGAAGCCGGAAGATAAAAAATATAATAAATATAAAAATAAATTTCTAAAATATATAAAAACGAGTTGATATTTATGAGAAAAAAAAATAATAAATATTATAAAATATTAATTATTTTAAGTTTGAGTTTAATTATTATATTTATATTTATTTTAAATTCAAGTTCAAAAAATATATTTTTAAAAAAACAAAAGAATATTTCAGAAATTATTTCGGAGTTACCAAAAAGATATCAAACAGAGTTAAATATTTCGAGCAACAGTGGCTTTATTAAAGGCAGTATGATTAGAGAAAATAATAAAGTTGTTTTTGAAATTAAAGAGCCAGTTTTATTGACGGGATTTCAGATTATATATGATTACGATAACAAAAAAATACTGATGAAATATAAAGAGATAGAATCTAAGATAAATAATAATTTAGTTATAAAAAACTTTCCAGTCAGCGTTGTTATAAATATCGAAAATCTAGTTTATCAAGGATATTATAATAATTATAACATCGAAGACGACATATTATATTTAGAGGGTCAGTACGAAGACGACGAATTTATATTAAAGATCGATTTAAGACAAAATAAAATAATATCTATATTATTAAAAAATAATAATATAGATGCTAGTGTTGCTTATAATTAAGGCTCTATAATAAATGTTGGGGTAAGCAACAAATAGAGCTCAAAAATACAAAAAATAAGTTAAAAAAATAGGGTATATTCAGTTCGAATTCTGTATAATAGAATTATCTACAAAACTACGACAGGAGGAACATAATAATTATTTTACAGAAAAACTTTTGAACTTGCAAGGGGTTTTAATAAAAAATATCGAAAAAATAAATTGGCAGGGCAGATTATAATAGTTAAATACATTCGAGTATCCGTATAGCAATGGATTTACAGAAGGATGTAATAATCAAATAAAAGTCTTAAAACGAACAGGATATGGTTATCGCAACTTTAATCGATTCAGGAAAAGAATACTACATATATTTTCCTACCGAAGCCGAAATAACAATGAAAAAGAGGTAGCATAACATAATACTACCTCACAAAAAACTATTTACAGGATTTTC
>JAGAUG010000093.1 GCA_017828935.1 Oscillospiraceae bacterium
AAAAAGAATCAACGAAGTAGTAAAGAATAATCCAAATGTAAATGCCAACGTCAAAGTTTAAAAAAATGTCAAAGTTAAACACCTTATAGTTTTGAAACTAATCAGGTAGGGTTGATTAAGTATTTTTATTAATAAATAGATTCTAATTTAATCTATTTTTTTAAGTGTGAATATAATCGTATTTAAATTTATTCCAATTTCCTTTTTCTATGTTAGACTTGCCTTATATATAGTTGGTCTAATACTATTTTACATTAAAACATTAAAAAAGGGAATATTGGTTCAATAAAATCTAGTGTGAAGTAAATTTTTATCAAAGTACGATAAAATAAGGAAAAAAGTGTGATATTTATTATTAATTTTTTAACACACTTTTTTTCTGCTTTTTTAATGTTTTTTTATTTTTTTGAAAATTTTAAATTGGAGTAAAAAAAGTTTTTACTATTTATTGAGTTTGGAGTCATTTTTGTTTTTAATTATCCCACTTATTTTACCTCCAAAAACATATAATATTCTTCCTCTTAATAGTTTAAAACTTTTATACCCAAATGCCACTCTTTTTATAACTTTTATTTTATTATTTATTCCTTCTGTAAATCCATTACTATATCTTTCGTCTATAAATGAATTAATTATGTATTCCTTCCATCTAGATATAGTTCCTGCAGCTTCAATAAATTCTGGTATCTTTTTTGATATACATTTGCTAATCCATTTATCTATTTGTTTTTCAGTTTCCATCTCTTTACTATGATGAACTATATCTAAAAACTCTTCTTTTAAATAGTAGCCTTCTTTTAATTCGACTGATATATCAAACATATCATGTAATAAATTAATTGGTAGTATATCTATCATATGACCATTTTTATATCTTTTCGTATATACCCACCAATCTATATCATTACTATATTTTCTTAATAAACTAACATTCTTTTTATTTTTCAATAATTTATATTCTTTACTTTTTTCACCATACGTATTTTGTAATCTTATTCTTATACTATCTAGCGCATCCATAATATAAGTGATATAATGATACCGGTCTACCACATATTTTGCTTTGGGAAACATTATTTGTGTGACCTGTAAATAAGGTTCGTACATATCCGATATAACGAACTCGACTGAATGTCTATTTTTACAATATGTAAAATATTGTAATAGACGTTCTTTTTTTCTTTCTGGTAATACCTCCAATACCTTTTTGTGTATTGGATCATTTAATATAAATGCATATTTACCTTGCTTAGTATCCGCCTTAAACTCATCAAACGAGATTACTTTAGGTAAATTTATTACATGTTCTGGCATACCAGATATTATATTCAACATCTCATTTTCTACTGTAGTTATTGATACTCTATTTTTATCAGCAATATATTTAAAAGATAAATTATAGTTTAATAAATCTTTTCTTATTTGAATTTTTACCTTATTAGATATATTTCCTTTAGTTGTATTGATATCTAAATCTTCCGTGAAAATTTTATTGCAATTATAACAATGATATCTTTTCTTATATATTATTAAATCAACATTTGTTCCACAACTATCTAAATAAACACTTCTAATTGGTTTTAACATATCATGAATTGAACTAGTAAATTTTCCACACAATGGGCATCTAACTTTTTTCTTTTTGCCTTCTATCGAAACCTCTACTATACCACTATCATTTTGACTAATATTAGTAATTTTAACCTCTTTTTTATTTAAACCTATTAATAAATAATAATCATTCATTTTTACCACCTTCCAATTATTATATATCACATATTTATCCATATAAAAAAGAGACGATTTTTTGTTCGCCTCTCTTCACACTAGATTTTATTGCTTTTTCATTTCAACTTCACACCAAATTTTATAGTTTTATTAAATTTAGCATCATTTTTTATATGAATTTACTTCACACTAGATTTTATTGAACCTAAATATCCAATTGACAAATAAATTGCCGCCATATAATAAGTATCTGACAAATTGTGCAGTTAGTTTTAAAAAAATAAGCACTTTTTGTCTTTTAGTCGTGGAATAATATTTCCTT
>JAGAUG010000094.1 GCA_017828935.1 Oscillospiraceae bacterium
ATTCGACAAAGAAAAGATTGGAAAGAATAGGATTATTAATCTTTGTGGACATACCCCACTTCTCAAGTATATTTATTTTAGGGAGTAGGAGGTGATGTCCGATGAAGAAAAAAATAGCTAGTCTATTTGGTTGGTTAATGAAGTACATAAAAAAATTGATGTCTTTTCGCGTAATAATTATATTCGCAAAAAACATCAACAACATAAACATTAACCACAAAGATTAGTTCAAATAATCCTAGCGATCTTTTCTTTGTTTTTATTATACTATAAAAAATTATTTTTGTCAAATAATTTTTAGAAATTCAGGAGTTAAGAGTTTTTGGCGCCGGAGCGCCAAAAAACCAAGATTAATTTTTTGTCAAATAATTTTTCAGGAAATTCAGGAGTTAAGAGTTTCCGGCGCCGGAGCGCCAAAAAACTAAGATTAATTTTTTGTCAAATAATTTTTCAGGAAATTCAGGAGTTAAGAGTTTTCGGCGCCGGAGCGCCGAAAAGCCAAGATTAATTTTTTTGTCAAATAATTTTTAGAAATTCAGGAGTTAAGAGTTTCCGGCGCCGGAGCGCCGAAAAGCCAAGAAATTTTTTATAATAAAAGACGCTAGATTAGCTTAGTTTCGTTGAGAGAAATTTAATTTCGGAAAAAAATTAGTTTTTAAGATTGATTAAAGATTGAAATTTTTTTAGATAAGTGCTATAATAGTGATGAAATTATAAGTAAGAGGAATATTTTGATTTTAGATTAATATATTAGAGTTATATTAGTTGACGAGGATATTTTTAATTTTACATGTTTTGATAAATAAGAGAAGGAGAAGATAGTATAGTTATGATAAAATTTGTTACGGATTCTGCTAGTGATATTTCTAAAGAATATGAAAAAGAGTTTGATATCGAAATATTGCCTATTCCGATTACGATAGAAGACAAAGGTTATTATGAACGTCGAGATTTTACTCCCGAAGAGTTTTATAATATATTAGACAAAACAGAAAAAATACCAACAACGTCTCATATTAACGTTATTCAGTTTGGAGAGAAATATAAAGAAATTTATGAAGCGGGTTACGATGAAATAATTCATATAACGATTTCGTCAACAGGGTCAGCGATGTATCAGACAGCGAAGATGGCTAGGGAGTTATTCTATAAAGAGGACGAATCCTTAAGATCAAAAGTTAAGATACATGTTATAGACTCAAAAACATATTCATACGGCTACGGACTAGCAGTTGTCAGTGCAGCGAAGATGGCTAGAGAAGGTAAGAGTGTAGACGAAATTTTAGAATATATTAAAGATTATTTTGATAGAGTAGAGGTTTATTTTTCGGTTTTTTCGTTACAGTACGCGAAAAAATCAGGTCGAATTGGTGTAGCGGCGTCGTTCGTGGGAGAGATGCTTGGTCTTAGGCCAATAATATCTATTGTTGATGGAAAGATGAAAATAATAGATAAAGTTAGAGGAGATAAAGGAGTACCAGCCAAATTAGCTGAAATAATAGATAAAAAAATTAGTTCTAAATCTAGTGAATATGCGGTTATTTTGGGAAAAAATAAATTAGCTGGTGAGGATTTGGTTTCAGAGTGTAAAAAATTAAAAAATAAAAAATTAGTAGATGTAGCGAAAGCAGGAGCTTGTATTACTATTAATACGGGCCCAGAAGTCGAGGGTGTTGTATTTTTAGGGGAAACTAGAAAATAAATATAATTAATATAAAAATTATATAAAATAAAAGAGGAAAAACACTATGAGGATAGCGCTATTTTCAGAGACATATTTTCCAGAAGTCAACGGGGTAGTTTCACACGTTAAAGTCTTAAAAGAAGGGTTAGAAAGGCTGGGACATCAAGTTTTGGTTGTTACAACGGATGTCGGGGCTCACAAACACTATGTCAGAAATGGTGTGTTATATTGTCCTGGAAAGAAAATTAAAAAAGTTTATGGCTACGGTGCTGCGATGCCGATGAACACAAAAAGATATAAATATTTAAAAGAATTTAATCCTGATATAATTCATATTCATACAGAGTTCGGGATTGGTTTATTTGGATTGTTCACAGCCAAGCTTTTAAAAAAGCCGATTGTTTATACTCTACACACGGTCTACGACGAATATTTATATTATTTGATTCCGAAGGTTTTAACCCAAGCGGGTCGACAAATATTTTATAAATATATAAAAAAAATAGCTGACAACGCTGACTTAATAATAGGTCCATCAAAAAAAAGCGAAGAGTTTTTAAAACGCGCTGGAGTTAGAAAAAAACTTGAAATAATTGCTAACGGAGTTGATACTAATAAATTTTCGCCTTGGAGCGTAACTCTAAAAGACCGAAACGAAATAAGAAATATTTATAAAATCCCAAAAGACGCTTTTGTTGGGGCTACGATAACGAGACTCGGAAAAGAAAAAAGTATAGATGTTTTAATAAAATATATAAAAAAATATATACAAAAAAATAATAATTTTTATTTAATGATCGTTGGAGATGGACCAGCGAAATCTAGTCTTAAAGAGCTTGTAAATCAATTGGGACTAGAAAATAATATAATTTTTACTGGGAAGATTTTAAATAAAGATATTATTCCGTATTATGGAGCGAGTGATGTTTTTATGACGGCGTCTCTAACAGAGATAAATTCGATATCCATGTTAGAAGCAATGTCGATGGGTCTTCCAGTTTTACAACGGTATGACGAAGTTAATAAAGACCAAATAATCGAGGGAGTAAACGGTTTTACGTTTTCAGATAATGATTCTATGATAGAGTGTTTAGATAAAATTATAAATCTTAGCTTAGAAGAAAAAATAAATCTAAAAAGGACTGTTAGAGAGAGTGTTATTGACCAAGGTAGTGTTAACGTTGCAGAAAATATATTAAAAAAATATTTAATTTTAAGCAAAAAGAATTATTAAAAATTTGAAGTTTTAAATTTAGAATTAAAACGTGGAGTGATAGGCATGAAAAAATATGATGTAATTATAATAGGTGGCGGAATAAGCGGGTTGATGACGGCTTATAGATTAATTAAAAACGACAGTAGTATCTCAGTTTGTCTAATAGAAAAAGGCAAGGGGTTGGACGATAGAAAATGTCCAATTGTTGCGAAGCAAGTTAAGGCTTGTGTAAAATGTAAATCTTGTGCCATAATGGAAGGGATGGCAGGAGCAGGAGCTTTTTCAGACGGCAAATATGTTATTTCGACAGAGTATGGTGGGTGGTTACCAGATATTTTAGAAGACGACGATGTTTTAAAATATATAGAAGAAGCTGATAAAATTTTAGTTTCTTGCGGAGCAACACAAGAAAGATATCAGCCAAGTAACGAACTAAAAAAAATTTGTCTTAAACATGATTTACATATGCAACAAGCTCAGGTTAAACACTTGGGAACGGATAGTAATTTAGCGACGATGAAAAAATTAATTTTAGAGATTTCTTCTCGTTGTGAAATTATGACGCAAACTCTTGTAACAGACGTTGATATAAAAACAAAAGAAGTTATAATAAAGCGATTAAAAAATTCTCAAGAAGAAGTTATTAAAGGCGATAAAGTTATTTTTGCTGTTGGGCGCTCTGGTAGTCGATATTTTTCGAATTGGTGTGAGAAAAACAATATATCTTTAACAAATAACCAAGTTGACATTGGTGTTAGAGTAGAGCTCCCGTCGATTGTTTGGGAGGATTTTTCGAAAAAAATATATGAACCTAAAATTTGGTATCGATCAAAACAATATAATGACGTTACGAGAATGTTTTGTTTTAACGAAAGAGGTAGCGTGGTTACAGAAAATACAGACGGTATCTTAACAGTCAATGGACATGCTTATAGAGACAAAGACAAAAAGACTAATAACTCTAACTTTGCGCTTCTTTCGACGATTAGATTTACTCAACCGTTTAACCATCCGATTGACTACGCGCGACATATCGCTCAACTTGGAAATTTAATATCTGGGGGAAGTGTTCTTGTTCAAAGATTAGGAGACTTAGTTAGCGGAAGAAGAACAGATGAGAAGCGATTAAAACAATCAACAACAAGACCAACTCTCAATGCAGTTCCGGGAGATTTGAGTTTGTGCTTGCCCAAAAGACAGCTTGATAATATAATAGATACGCTTTACGCTCTCGATAAAGTTGCTCCGGGAACCAGTAATTATAATACTTTGCTTTACGGAATAGAATGCAAGTATTATTCAGCAAGACCAAAGTGTACAGATTTTGAGATAGACGGTTGCGACGGGATTTTCGCGATAGGAGATGGAGCAGGATTTACGCGTTCACTATCTCAAGCTGCGGCTAATGGACTTTATGTTGCGGACTTAATTTTAAAATCAAGATAAATAATATATATATAAAACAAGTAATAGACAAAAAATTTTATTAATATAAATTTATATATATTTTAGATTATAATACAAATTGGGGAGCTCAGAAGATGAAAAATATAAAATTAAATAATTTAATAAAAGATTTTGATGAGAGCTCGGCAGCAATTATTGAAAGTTCAGCTAATATAAAATATTTTACTGATCTTGACTTCGAGATAGAAAACGGAGTATTATTTGTTTTAAAAAACAAAAAATATTTGTTAGTTGACGATAGATTTTTTGGAGCTGTAAAAAAAACAGCTGAAATAGAAACGATTAGGTTAGTTGATTTAAAAAAACAACTAAAAGACTTGATACAAAATATAAAAATAAAAGAAATTTTTTTAGAAACAGGTTATATTAATCTAAATAGATATAAAACTTATCTTGAAATATTTGATAAATCTAAAATAGATTTAAGTAATTTTTTAGACGAGAAGATTTTTAGATTAAGAGCTCAAAAAACAGCTCACGAGATAAAAAAAATAAAAGAGGCTCAAGGAATTTCGGACGAGGGATTTGATTATATAATTAATTATATAAAACCTGGAGTTTCAGAAAGACAGATAGCGACAGAGTTAGAAAGACAATTATTGTTTTTGGGGAGCGAAGGAAAGTCCTTTGATTTTATAGTTGTTTCGGGTCAAAGATCGGCGATCCCCCACGGAAAGCCAAGCGAGAAAAAAATCGAGCGGGGCGATTTTGTTACTTTAGATTTTGGTGTTAAAGTCGACGGATATTGTTCTGATATGACGAGAACAGTTGTTGTCGGGGAGGCTGATGATCAACAAAAAGAAATATATAATATAGTTTTAGGAGCTCAGGAGCTAGCGATAAAAAATATTAAGCCCGGAGTGAGCGCTAAAGAACTAGATAAAATCGCTAGGGAATATATAAAATCTTTTGGCTATGAAAAGTTTTTTGTCCATGCGCTAGGTCACGGTGTTGGTCTTAATATTCATGAATATCCGAGACTTTCGCCAAGAAGCGACGATATAATAAAATCTGGTTCTGTTTTGACAATAGAGCCCGGGATTTATATTCCTGAAAAATTTGGAGTAAGAATAGAAGACTTAATATTAGTTAAAGATATAGGCTTTGAAAATCTAACAAGATCGAGTAAAAATTTAATTTTATTATAATATATTTTTTAGATAAGTTATAAAGAGTGGGGTTATAAAAAGATGAATCAATTTGTAATTACGACCGACAACGGTTCAGATTTAGGCGTTGACCTGACCAAAGAGTTTGGGGTCGAGCTTGTAAATTTAACAGTAATTATTGACGAAGAAGAGTACGACGGAGCAAATAAATTTATATCATCTGAAAAGATTTATAATTTGATGAAAAAAGGAAAGACGCCAAAGACGTCTCAAGTTAGTCCAGCTAAAGCTGAAGAATTTTTTGAAAGTTATTTAAAAAAAGGTCTTGATGTTTTACATCTTTGTTTGAGCGGTCAAGTTAGCGGGAGTTATAATAGCTGTAAAATCGCTGAAGTTAATTTAAAACAAAAATACCCAGAAAGAAAAATAGAAGTTATAGATTCTCTTTCGGGGTCGCTAGGCCAAGGCCTTCTTGTTTTAGAAGCTATAAAACAAAAAAATCAAAATAAAAGCTTTGAAGAAATTATAGAATTTATTAATAATAATAAAAAAAATATCTGTCATATTTTTACGGTTGATGATTTGACTTATCTTAAGCGTAGTGGTCGAATTTCAAGAACAAAATCAGCCATAGGTTCGTTTATTGGAGTTAAGCCGATTTTAAGCGTTGATAACTACGGTCGAATAGTTCAAATTGATAAAGTAAGAGGCCGTAAAAACTCGATATTATATATTTTAGAAAAAATAAAAAAGCATATAGATTTTAATTTATCAAATACTTTAGCTATTACTCACGCGGATTGTCAAAAAGACGCTGAATTTATAAGAGACGAAATAAAAAATAAAATAGATACTCAAGATAAAATAAAAAATATAATAATAGAAAATATGGGTCCAGTTTTAGGTTCTCATTCTGGCCCAGGAACGTTAGCAGTATTTTTTTTAGCCGATCAAAGACTAGAATAAAATTTTTTTTAATTTATATTTTTAATTTATAAAGGAGACTGTTTATTATGAGACAGTTTGTAATTACAACAGATAATGGTTCTGATATGAGCTCGGTCCTTGCGAAAGAAATCGGAGTTGATTTAATAAATTTAACAGTTAATATAAAAAACGAGGAATACGACGGAGTCAATAAGATAATAAAGCCATCTCAGTTATATGACTTGATGAAAGAAGGCGAGATGCCTACGACTTCGCAAGTTAGTCCGGCTCGAGCTGAAGAATTTTTTGAAACTTACTTGAAAAAAGATTTAGATATTATACATGTTTGTTTGAGCAGTCAAATTAGCGGAACTTATAACAGCTGTAAGATTGCTCAAGACAATTTAAAAGAAAAGTATCCAGAGAGAAAAATAGAAATAATAGATTCGCTCTGTGCTTCGATGGGCGAGGGACTTTTAATTATTAAGTCTATTTCTGAGCTAAAAAAAATTCCGGAAAAAAGTTTTGAAAATATGATAGAATTTATAAATAATATTAAACATAAAATTTGTCATATTTTTACTGTCGGAGATCTTGTTTATTTACAGCGTGGGGGTAGAGTTTCAAAAACAGAAGCAGTAATTGGTTCTATGATTGGAATAAAGCCGATTTTAAGTGTTGATACAAATGGAAAGTTAGTTCCTATTTTTAAAGTTAGGGGTAGAAAAAATTCGCTTATAAAACTAGTAGACAAGATGGAAGAAGTTATTGATAGAGAAAATAGCGACGTTATAACGATTAGTCACGGAAGTTGTCTAGATGAAGCGAAGTTTGTTGCGGATCTTATATCTAAAAAATTTGAGCCAGAAAAAATAATTATCGAAGAACTCGGTCCAGTTATAGGTTCTCACGCGGGACCAGGGACGATCGCTATATTTAGTTTGGCTAAAAATAGATTAGATAAGCCAAATTAAAAACATATTTTTGGTTTTTGATATATTAATTTGTTTCACATGAAACAGTTTAATATAAAGATTTTTAATTTTGATTTTAATTGATTTTAATTAAGAAGGTGTTATTTGAATTGAAAATATTAGTTATAAACGCGGGAAGTTCGTCTCTTAAATATCAGTTGATAGATATGAAAACAGAAAGATGTGAAGCTAAAGGACTTTGTGAAAAAATAGGAATTGGAGGATTTATTAAACACCAAACTTTTGATAATAGAGTTTATGAAAAAGAAGAAGAGTTTAAGACTCACAAACAAGCCTTTGATAAAGTTGCGATGTTGCTCGAAGATAAAGACTACGGTGTTATAAAATCTTTAGATGAAATTACAGCTGTTGGACACAGAATTGTCCAAGGAGCTGACAGGTTTAGTGAGTCAGTTAAAATAGATGATGATGTTATAAAACAAATAGAAGAAATATCTGATTTGGCGCCCCTACACAATCCAGCTCATCTTGTTGGGATCAAAGCATGTAGAGACGTTTTAGATAAAGCTAAGCCGCACGTTGCTGTGTTTGATACGGCGTTTCACAGCTCTATTCCTAAGAAAGCTCATGTCTTTGGGTTGCCTTATGAATATTACGAAAAATATCATGTTAGGAAATATGGTTTTCACGGAACTTCTCACAAGTATGTAAGTCAGGAGTGTGCTAAGTTATTAAAAAAAGACGTTAAAGAACTTAAAATAATAACATGTCATCTCGGGAACGGAGCATCGATAACGGCTGTTAATAAAGGTCGTTCGGTAGATACAACAATGGGGTTTACGCCTTTGGATGGTCTTTTGATGGGAACAAGATCAGGTTCTATTGACCCATCAGTGATTACTTATATTGCTGAAAAAGAAAATATGTCAATAAAACAGATAGATTTTATGTTAAATAAAAAATCTGGTTATTTAGGTATTTCTGGTGTTGGAAGTGACCACAGAGATGTCGCGAGCGCTCGAGATGCGGGTAATAAACGAGCAGCTTTAGCGCTCGAGATTCAAAGTTATCAAATTAAAAAATATATAGGTGCTTTTGCCGCTGCGATGAACGGTGTTGATGCCATTGTTTTTACAGGGGGAATTGGAGAACATAGCGAAAAAACAAGAAAAGATTCTTGCGACGAGATGTCGTTTTTGGGTATAAAAATAGACGACGAAAGAAATAAATTGGCTAACGAAAAAGCGACTTTAATATCTAGTGATGATTCAAAAGTTAAAGTGTTTATGATTCCGACGAACGAAGAATTAGTTATCGCTAGAGAAACGCTAGAAGTTATTTCGCGTTAATTATTATTTATAAAAAAATATATAAAGTGAGATGAAATTTATAAAGATGGATCAAGAAATTAGAACTAGATTTGCTCCGAGTCCAACAGGATATATGCATGTTGGAAATTTAAGAACAGCACTTTTTGCTTATTTATTAACAAAATCAAAAAACGGGAAGTTTATACTTAGAATCGAAGATACAGATCAAGAAAGATATATTGACGGAGCTGTCGATATAATTTATGATACTCTTAAACAAACCGGTTTGCTTTGGGACGAAGGTCCAGATGTCGGAGGAAGCTTTGGGCCGTATATTCAAAGCCAAAGAATGTCGATGTATAAAGAGTACGCCTTAAAATTAATCGAAAGCGGAGACGCTTATTATTGTTTTTGTGATAAACAAAGACTAGAAGATCTAAAAACAGTTCAAAAGCTATCTGGTATCTCTCCGAAGTATGACGGGTGTTGTAAGAACCTAACTAAAGAAGAAATTCAAAAAAAGTTAGACGCTGGCAAACCGTATGTTATTAGACAAAAGATGCCTTCTGAAGGCGTAACAAAATTTCATGATATGGTTTTTGGCGAAATCGAAGTTGAAAATACAAGTTTAGACGATCAGATTTTAATTAAAGCTGATGGGATGCCAACTTATAATTTTGCGAATGTTATTGATGACCATACGATGAATATAACACATGTAGTTCGAGGTAGCGAGTATCTTTCGTCGACACCTAAATATAATTTGTTGTATAAAGCTTTTGGTTGGGTACCTCCGGTTTATATACACTGTAGTCCGGTGATGAAAAACGCGACAGAAAAGCTTTCAAAACGAAACGGAGATGCGTCATATCAAGACTTAATCAAAAAAGGCTATTTATCAGAAGCGATTATTAATTATATAGCGCTGCTGGGTTGGAGTCCTAAATTTGATCAAGAAATATTTAGTTTAGACGAGCTAATTTTAAATTTTAATATAGATGGTATCTCGAAATCTCCGTCGATCTTTGATATAGAAAAATTAAATTATATCAACGGAGAATATTTAAGAAACAAAAGTTTAGATGAGTTCCACAAAATAGCTCTTCCTTGGATTAGAAAATCAGTAAAAAGACAAGATGTTGATACAAAATTAATTGCAAGTGTTATTCAAGTTAGAGCCGAGATTTTAAGTCAAATTCCTGAGCAATTAGATTTTATAGACGAGTTGCCAGAATATGATTTAGATTTATATATTAGCAAGAAGATGAAAACAACAAAAGAGAGTTCTTTTGAGATTTTAACTAAAATTTTACCGGAGCTTGAAAAGTTAGATGACTATACAACTCAGTCGCTTCACGAGTTATTAATTAACTTAGCTAAAGAACTAGAAGTTAAAAACGGATATTTGCTTTGGCCGATTAGAGTTGCTGTTAGCGGAAAGCAATTTACGCCCGGAGGAGCAATTGAACTTTGCGCCATATTAGGTAAGAGCGAAGTTATTAACAGAATTAAAAAAGCAATTGGGCTTTTAGGAGCTCGTTAATAATAATTTTTTTAATTTATAATTATATTAAAATAAATAGATTAGTGTATAAAATAAAGGAGAATAAAGAATGGAAAATCAAGTAGTTTTTAAAACGGCGGTTGTTGGAGGATTTGATAAAGACAGTGTTTTAGACTACATAGGTCAGCTTAACAAAAAAATAAAAAACAACCAAGATATATTTGAAAAAAAAATAGAAGATTTAACAAGTTCAAATAACGAGCTTGTTATAGAAAATAAAGATCTTAATAAGACGATAAATATGCTCAGAGAAGAGATGAAAGCTAAAGACAAAGAAAGCGAAAAAAATAAAGAAGAAATTTTAAGAAATGACGACAAGATAGAGAATCTAAAACAAGATATTTTAAGACTCAACGAGAGTTTAAATAAAACAAAGATAGAGCTCGAAAGTGAGATAGAAAAGAATACAAGATTGCTAAGTCAATATAACAAAGAAGTTGAAAAATCTAAGAGATATGAGCAATCAGTGATGCAAATTGGAGCAACTATGGTAGAAGCTCAAAATAAAGCTGACGGGATAGTTTTAGAAGCTAAAAATAAGATTTCAAAGATGTCTGAAGAAACTGATAATATTTTAAAAACAGCAGCAGACAAATTAGATGATTTTAAATTAGGTGTTGCTAACTTAAAAAAAATAGTTAATGAACAGACGAATGTTCTTGTTAGCAGAGTTGTTAATATAGATAACGCTATTGATGAAATACAAAATAAATTTATAAATTATTTCGTCGAAACAAAACATATGATCGAAGATGAATCGTCTAAATATCAAGTTGCTGGAGACGAAAAAACAAAAGAGACTAGCGAATCTAGATAAAAATATAAAAAATAATTTAAAATATAGATTGGTTTTAAAGATGAAAATAAAAAATATTGATTATAATTTTGATTATTTTGATTTACATATTGAAATAAAAGATTTAAAAAAATATATTTCTAAATTTTATGTTGGTCAAAAAATATATTTAACAGGATATGTTTATACAGCTAGAGATGCAGCTCACAAGCGATTGGTCGAGCTTATTAAAGCTAAAAAAAAGTTGCCTATTGATATAAAAGATAGTGTAATATATTATACAGGGCCGACTCCGGCTCGGCCAAAGATGGTTATAGGGTCGTGTGGACCAACTTCGTCTTATAGGATGGATCAATATTTAAATTATTTGTTAGAATTAGGGCTTTTGGGAACGATCGGAAAGGGCGAACGTAGTGAAGAAGCTGTTGGACTTATAAAAAAATATAAAGCAGTTTATTTTTCGGCAATTGGTGGCGCGGGGGCGCTGGCTTGTAAGTATGTTGAAGATCTTGTTGAAGTGGCTTTCTTAGATTTGGGCTGTGAGTCGATAAAAAAAATATATATAAAAGATTTTCCATTGATTGTTTCTGTTGTTTAATAATATATTTTTTATAAATTTAATAAATTAATTTATGATAATATAATAATATATTTTTTATAATTTAAATAAATTAATTTGTGATAATATAATAAAATTATATTTTGATTGTTTTTTGCTATTGAATATTTGTTTTTTTTAGTGTAAAATATATATGGTTCTTTTTATAGAAAGTAATTTTTAAAATTAATTATATATTTAGGAGGTTTTTTCTATGTCAATAAAAATAGGAATAAACGGTTTTGGAAGAATTGGTAGATTAGTTTTTAGAGCAGCTATGATGCAACCAGACGTTTATGAAGTTGTTGGTATAAACGATCCGTTTATAAGTTTAGATTATATGGTTTATATGACTAAATATGATTCTGTACACGGAAGATTTAACGGAACAGTTGAGGTTAAAGACGGAAAGCTTTGTGTTAACGGTCGTTTAATTAACGTCTATGATAAAATGGATCCTGAGCAAATTCCTTGGGGCGAATGTGGAGCAGTATATGTTGTTGAGTCAACAGGCGTATTTACTTCTACAGAAAAAGCTAGTGCTCATATTAAAGCAGGAGCTAAGAAAGTTGTTATATCAGCTCCAGCTAAAGATGATACACCAACTTTTGTTTGTGGTGTTAACTTAGATAAATATACAAAAGATATGATGGTAGTTTCTAACGCTTCTTGTACAACTAACTGTTTAGCGCCATTATCTAAAGTTATTAACGATAATTTTAAAATTATAGAAGGTTTGATGACAACTGTTCACGCGGTTACAGCGACTCAAAAGACTGTTGATGGACCTTCTAAAAAAGATTGGCGCGGAGGAAGAGCGTCAACAGGTAATATAATACCTTCTTCGACTGGAGCAGCTAAAGCTTGCGCTTTGGTTATTCCTGAGCTCAAAGGTAAGCTTACTGGAATGGCTTTCAGAGTACCGACTCTTGACGTATCTGTTGTTGATTTAACAGTTAGATTAGAGAAGTCAGCGACTTATCAAGAGATTTGTGATAAAGTTAAAGAGGCTTCAGAGGGAAGCATGAAAGGTATCTTAAAATATGTTGATGAAGACTTAGTTTCTTCGGACTTTGTAACAGATCCTCACACGTCAATTTTTGACGCTAAGGCTGGAATTATGCTTAATGAAAATTTTGTTAAGTTAGTTGCTTGGTATGATAACGAATGGGGATATTCTAACAAAGTTTTATTATTGATTTCTCATATGAATAAAATAGATAACGAATAATAAAAATTTTTTAATTAATATCTGCTATTGGTTTTCGCTAATAGCAGATATTATTGAGTAAAAATAAAATATAATTATTTTATATTATTTAAAATTTAGGAGAAAAAAATGAAAAACAAAATTTTTTTAGTATTTAGTTTATGTTTGTGTTTGATTTTAGTTTTGTTTTCGGGTTGCGAAACTCAAAGTAAAGATACTAGCGGATCAACAGGAAAGTTATTTTCGGCTGGGTTAGTTTCAGATACAGCTGGGATCAACGATGAAGCTTTTAATTCTAGTGCTTGGGAAGGAATGTTGAGATCAAAAGAAGAACTAGGCTTTGATGTTAGATATCTTGAATCTAGACAAGAAGCTGATTACGAATCTAATTTAGATAAGATGACGGACGATGAACTAGATGTTATTTTTGCTGTGGGTTATAGATTGGCGTCGGCGATAGAGAACGTTGCGTCAAAAAATCCAGATCAAAGTTATGTATTATTAGATTCAAGTTTAGAAAATCCGCAAGAAAATACGTTATCTATAAGTTATAATGATCAAGAATCGTCATTTATGGCTGGTGTTATTAGTGCTTATATGACAAATACGAATAAAGTAGCGATGATAACCGGTGGAGAAGGCGACGTAATTAATAGATTTAGATTTGGTTACGAATCTGGAGTTAAATTTGGAGCCAAAGATCTTGGGAAAAATATAGAAGTAGAAGTCCAGTGTATTAACAGTTTTCAAGACGACTCAAAAGGTAAGGCGATGGCTAATGCGATGTTTGCCAAAGGTAATGATATTATATTTACAGTAGCGGGAAACGTCGGAAAAGGAGTTATTGAAGCAGCTAAAGAAAATAATAAATACGCCATAGGAGTTGATAGAGACCAAAGTTATTTAGCTCCAGACAATGTTATAACTTCTGTTATGAAATTTGTTAATAATACTATCTATGATGTTTGTAAAGATATTAAGAGTTCTAATTTTGAGACAGGATCTTCAAAAACAGTTGGATTAAAAGAAGGTGCTGTTGGTTTGGCGTCGACAACTGATAAATTAGTTCCTGAAAAAGTTATAACAAAGATAGAAGATATAAAACAAAGAATTATTGACGGAGATATTACACCTCCATTTGATAAAGAAAGCTTTGAAAATTTTAAATATTAATATTGGATCTATAATAAATGTTTTTTATTCCAACATTTATTATAGATCCTTATTTTCGAATAAAATAAATTTTTATTATATAAATATTTTTTAATTTGTTATATTTATAATAAATTATATTACCTGATGTATTTTGAATTTTAATATTTTTAATAAAATTTTTTAAGCTGTCTAGATCTTTAAATTTACAGGTTATAATCATTTTGTTGTTATATATTTTTATATTTTGAATTTTTAAATTGTTTTTAGAATTATTTATTATTAATTCAAAAAAATATTTTATATCATCAACAGAAGGCAGTTTATCAAATTCAATAAAAGAATCAACAACAGCTTCGATATATTTTTTTATTAACTCAGAAGAATCTTTTTTTAATAACAAAATGACTTTGTTTAAAATATTGTCTTCAGATTTAATTTCTAAAATATGATTTACAAAAAAATTATTATTATTAAAATTATCGGCAACAAACTTGCTACAAAAAATAATCGAAAATACTATGATTAAACTAAAAATAAAATCAAAAAAAATTTTTTTAAAGTTATTTATCAAAATATTTTTACCTCTTTGGATTAACCTGTAATATTATTATAAACTAAAATATAAATTCAGTAACTTCAGACGTTTCCATATTTTTTAGACTTGCCTTACCAGCCAAAATTTCGTTTTCGCCGATTACAAGCGTATTCTTAGCTGATATTTTGTTAGCGTATTTCATTTGAGCTTTTAAACTTCGTCCTAGCAAATCTGTTTCAACGATATAACCTTGAGATCTTAATTTTTTTGATATGTCTATCGCGAAAATTCTTGATTTTTCGTCTAAAGTTATTATATAGATATCACATTTATTATCTTTTAGTTTTAAATTATCTAGATTATCTAAATTATCTAAAATTAAGATTAATCGTTCTAACCCCATTCCGAACCCAAATGCTGGGGTCGATGGCCCCCCAAGATCAGAAACTAAATTATCATATCGACCTCCGCCGCAAACAGTTAGATCCGATCCATTTATGTTTATAACAAACTCAAAAACTGTTTTTGTGTAATAATCTAGGCCCCTGACAATCTTTGGATTAACAATATAGTTTATTCGAGATTTATCTAAATATTGCTTTAAATTTTCGAAGTGATCTTTACAATCTTGACATAAAAAATCAAGAATAACAGGCGCATCTTTAACTATATATTGACAACTTTTTTCTTTACAGTCTAAGATTCTCAAAGGGTTTTTCTCGAGCCTATCTTTACAAAGTTCACAAAGACTATTTTTATTTAAAGTCATATAATTTATCAAAGCTTGTTTATATTTCTCTCGGCAATTGCTACAACCAATCGAATTTATATTTAATATAAAATTATTAATATAAATATTATTAAGCATCTCAACTGCCATTTCTATTACTTCGTAATCGGCTTGAGGTGAGCTAGAGCCGAAAAGCTCGACTCCGAACTGATGAAATTCTCGAAGCCTTCCAGATTCCGGCTTTTCATATCTAAAACACGACAATATATAAGACAACTTGGCTGGAAGCGCTTCGCTTAATAAATTATTTTCTAAAGCGGCTCTAACAACCCCGGCAGTCCCTTCAGGACGAAGAGTTATTAACCTAGAGCTTTTGTCTTCAAAAACATACATTTCCTTTTCAACGATATCCGAAGTATCGCCAACAGATCGACAGAACAAATCAGAGTGTTCAAAAGTTGGTACTCTAATTTCTTTAAAGCCATATTTTGTTGCTGTCTCTAATAATTTTTTTTCGATAAATTGCCATTTGTAGCTATCTTTAGGAAGAACATCTTGAGTTCCTCTCGGTCTTTTAAATAATAAATTCATCTTTTTCACCCCTGTAATTTTTTTTATTATTAATTATTCCAGTCTTTTAAAAACTTATCAATACCGATACTTGTCATTGGGTGTTCTATCATCTGGTTTAATATATTATACGGTACAGTTGCTATATGAGCGCCAAGCTTTCCACAATCTATAACATGTATTGGATTTCTAATACTAGCGCAAATAATTTCTGTTTTTATATTTTGAGCTAAAAATAAATCAACGATATCTTTTATTAAAATTAAACCCGTTTGACCAATATCGTCTAAGCGTCCCAAGAACGGACTAACATAGCTGGCGCCGGCCTTTGAAGCTAATAGCGCTTGTTGAGCAGAAAAAATTAAAGTTACGTTAGTTTTTATATTTTTTGTTTTTAAATATTTAACAGCTTTGAGGCCTTGAGAACACATCGGAATTTTTATAACGATATTTTTATGTATTTGAGCCAGTTCAATCGCTTCTCTTATCATCGTCTCGCTATCGAGAGAAATTACTTCAGCTGAAATTGGCCCGTCTATTATATCACAAATTTTTTTAATAATATCTTTAAAATCCGATTTTTTATCTGTGTCTTTAGAAATTTTAGAAACTTTAGAAATCAAAGTAGGGTTAGTTGTTACTCCGTCGATTATTCCGAGTTCACTCGCTTTTTTAATTTCGTCTATATTTGCTGTATCAATAAATAACTTCATAAATTTAATTACCTCCAAATAAAATAATTCAAATAATTTTATTTTATATTTAATTTTATATTATTTTCTTTTGCTAAGTTTTCGATATCAGAAATTAAATTCGAATTTTCTTGTGATTTTTTATTATTATTTTTATATGGACCGATTCTATATTTTTTATTTAAAACTCTAAAAATAGCTTGTTTTAAAGTCTGTTTAGCCTGGGAACTAGATCTAATTAAATCTAAAAAAAACTGATTATCAGTTTCGATAAAAACGATCTCGGCGTCTTTATTTAAATAACCTTTGGATTCGCTAAGAGCCGCGAAAAGACCGGGGTTTATTTCAGATAAAACGTCTAATATTTCGCTCCAATTTGAAATTTCAACTGCCGCCTCATATATAGACATATCACTAATATTACTAAAACTTTGATCTTCGATATTAGTTTCTCGTTTTTTATAAATATTTAAATTAAAATTATTAACCTTATCTTTTAATGTTTTTATCTCGAGTTCTAGCTGTTTTATTTTATTATCTAAATTATTATTTAAATTATTATCAAGATCTTGATCTTGATCTTGATAAATCGCTTTCATAATAGATATTTCAAGCTCAAGTTGTTTCGACGAAGACCTATATATTTTATCGTATCCTTCAGAAAATATATCTAAAATATAATAAATATTTTTTATCGATATATCTTGAGAAATATTTTTTAATATATTTAAAATATCTTCTTCTAAGTCTAAAATAATATTAGTATTTGAAATTTTTATGATCAAAATATATTTAAAAACTTCGATAAGTTGACGAGTTAATTTAAAAGCGTCTATATATTCCGAAGTTATATTTTCGACTAAGTCAAGAGCCTTTGTTATATTTTTTTTGATAATATATTCAGCTAGTTTTATAATATCTGAAAGATCAGCGATCGAGATAACCTGAGAAACGATTTTTGTGTTAATTTCTTGGTCTTGAGCGAGGCTCCTACAAGAATCTAAAATAGATAAAGCATCCCTAAGTCCGCCGTTAACGTTTTTAGCGATAAGACTTGCTGCTTTATTATCCAAATTTATATTCTCTGATTTAGCGACAAATAACAGTCTTTGAACTATTAGATCTTTATTTATTTTATTAAAATTAAATTGCTGACAACGAGATAAAATCGTCGTTGGGACTTTGTGAGCTTCTGTTGTTGCTAAAATAAAAATAACATAAGAAGGCGGCTCTTCCATAATTTTTAGAAGAGCATTAAACGCCCCGATGCTGAGCATATGGACTTCGTCTATAATATAAACTCTATACTTTCCAACAGCTGGAGTAAAATTAGCTTCTTCTCTAAGCTCTCTAATATTTTCAACGCCGTTGTTACTAGCGGCGTCGATCTCTAAAACATCTAGGATAGAGCCGTTATCGATACCTTTACATATTTTACATTCGTTACATGGATTTCCGTCTTTCGGATTTAAACAATTTGTTGCTTTAGCTAAAATTTTAGCGCAAGTAGTCTTTCCGGTTCCTCTGAATCCGGTAAATAAATAAGCGTGTGATATATTATTATTTTTGACTTGATTTTTTAACGTCTCGACGATATATTCTTGGCCAACGATATCCGAAAAAACTTTTGGTCGCCATTTTCTATATAGAGCACAGTACATGATTAATAAACACCTGCTTTTAATTAATTTAAATTATTTATTAATTATTTTTTTTATATTAGATCTGTGGGCGTAAATAACTAAGCTCGAAATAATAAGTGCAAAAATAAAGATCATAAAATTATTAAAAAATATCAATGTCGAAATAGGGTAGGCAACGGCTGCACTGATAGAAGCTATTGCGACTATTTTAAAAATTAAAAAAAACGCTAAGAAAACAACTAAAACAGTTATAAAAAATCTGATATCCTGAGTTAAGATTACACCAGCTGAAGTAACGATTCCCTTACCGCCACGAAATTTAAAATAAACAGGATATAAGTGGCCTATTATTACAGCGAGTCCTATAATTAAGTTCCCGTAAAGACCAAATTTATTTAAGCTTAAAAAATCTGAAAATAAAAAATTACAAAGATATATGGCTAATATAGACTTTAAAAAATCGCCAATAAAAACTGGTATTCCAGAAATAGCGCCGTAAATTCTAACAATATTTGTCATTCCAGCGTTCTTGCTACCGTATTTTCTAATATCTTGTTTTTTTATCAACAATGAAAATATTATTGCGAAATTAAGGCTTCCAATAAGATAAGAAATTATAGCTATTAAGACAAAAACAAAAATTATATTTACCATCATTTCCTCCGATTATTTTAATATCTTATTGCTAACTAATAGATTCAAAATTTTTTATTATATAAAGAAATACAGTTTACTAACGAGTAAATTATAACACAAATATCAAATATTGTCTACACTTTATTTTATGAGTGTAACTAAAATAAAGATTTTTTTAATATAATAAAATTATATAATTTTTATTAAAAACGAAAGTAGGTTTAGATTCAAAAGATTGTTATTTTGTTTTATAAATTATTAAAAAATTTGTCGATTAATCAGGTATTAGATCGTTAAACAACGAGTTATAGATTTTTTTGAAAATTTTTTAAAAAAAACAAAAATAAAGGTTTTTCAACAATTGATAGACATTGGTAAATTTAGAAACAAAAAAAGTTTTCAACATTTTCAACAGAGTTTTCAACAATCAATTTTAATATTAATAATACTCTTGGTATTAAGAAATAGCTTATAAGAAGATATATTTTTTTGGTGTAAAAAATATCCGATAAAATAAGATAAGTCTCGAAATATACACACAAAAATATAATCCAATGATATAATAAATTTAGAAAACAACACCAAACAAAAGAGAATTTTAATAAAATTAATTAAAATAAAAAATTATGTAAAAAAATTATAAATAAGATACAAGAAAGGCAAATTAAAAAAATTAAAAAATTGATAATTTGAAATCTAGAGAATTAGTATTTTTCGTATATTATTAATATTAAGTTATTTGTCTTATCTATTGGTCAAAAATATAATTAATTTTAAAACTTAATTTGTGCTCTTAAAATTTTTATGACAATATCCTGATTTTTTAGAATTTTCGGTTGAATTTGTGTGTTGAATATGGTATAATATCTGTATTAAACTAAGTAAACTAAGAACAAAATTAGTTTCCGGGTGTAGCGCAGTTTGGTAGCGCGCTAGAATGGGGTTCTAGAGGCCGTGGGTTCAACTCCCGCCACTCGGACCATTATTTTTTATATATTTTATTATATATCTTGGAGGATCTTTTATGAATCTATTTTCAGAGCTAGTTAATAAAAATATTGTTTATAATGGTGATTTCTTAAAATTAAGACTTGATCAAGTTAAATTACCAAATAATAAACAAACAACTAGAGAATTTGTTTCCCACCCAGGAGCAGCATGTGTCTTAGCTATCGATGATGATGATAATATTCTAGTTGTTAAACAACACAGATATCCGATATCCAAAATAACATATGAGATTCCTGCTGGGAAGCTTGATTTGGGAGAAAAACCCGAAGATTGTGCACTAAGAGAACTCGAAGAAGAAACAGGATATAAAGCTGGTAAGTTAGATTTACTCGGAGTTTTACATCCCGCTCCAGCTTATACAACAGAAATAATATATATTTATTTAGCTTCAAATCTATCCAAAGGTCAAGTTAATTTAGACGATGAAGAATTTTTAGTTTCTGAAAAAATTAATATAAATAAAATCTTAGAAATGATATTAGATAATAAAATAACAGACGCGAAAACTCAAGTAGCGATATTAAAATATTTTATGATCTATAAAACAAATAAAAAGCCATGATTAAAAAAAATATTATATATATAAAAATTTTTATATTATTTTTTATATTGTTTTTTAGTTGCTCGTGTTCTCCATCCCAAATGAAAGTCGAAAATTTAATTAAAGCGCCGAAATTAACAGGAAAATTTTACGATATCGACAAAGCTTTAAAATCAGTTGCAGGAGAAAATATAGTTTTAAAATACCCCAAGTCCGGAGACTATAGATCGCCGTTTGTTTTGTGCGATATAGACAACGACAACGAAGACGAAGCGATTGTATTTTATTTAGACGACGAAAATAATATAAAATTTAATGTATTAGATAAAATTTCTAACAAGTGGACAAGTATCTTTTCTACAGTTGGTCCTGGAGTCGACGTAGAAAAAATATTAATTTCGGATATTGTGAATAACAATACTAATCAAATAATCGTAAATTGGATCAAACCCAACGGTATAGACCATTCTTTACAAGTTTATAATTACGAAAAAAATGGTCTGAAGTGTATTTATAATAAAGACTATTTAACAGATGTTTTTATGTTTGATTTAGACAACGACTCTAAAGACGAACTAATTGTAGTAGACAAGACGTTAAAAATAACTCCAAAAATCGAAGTAATAAAAAAAATAGACGAATCGGGAGAGCTAGAAAAAATTTTTTATGTTAAGCTGATGTCCCCGTCATCTGGAAACTGTAAAAAAATAACAATGGGTAAAGTAGTCGAAGGCGTTAACGCTATATTTTTAGACTCTCAAATCGAAGATTTTGATACTGATAATACGATAAACTACACAGAAATTATTTGTTTTAATAAAAATAAAGAACTAAAAAATTTAATTTTTGACAAAGATAAAGACTTCGAAATAAATCAAGTTTTAGGAAAAACTATTAGGTCAGAAGATATTTTTTGCAAAGATATCGATCTAGATAATATTATAGAGGTTCCGACATCTTTGTCTTATCATCTTGGTTCAGATCAAAAAACTGAGATAAAAGACAAGATCTTATCTTTAACAGTTTGGCAAAAATATAGAAATGGTGGTCTTGAAATATCTAATTTATCTGTTGAAAATCTACAAGATGGATATAGTTTTGTCTTTCCTGATAACTGGTTTAAAATAAATCAATATCAAGTTGTCGAACCGTTAGTTATTGCTTTTTATAACGAAAAAAACAAAGAAATAATTTTTAAAACTAATGATCAAGACTTAAACGAAATTATGTCTATAAAAATTTTAGAGCTGTCTGACGAAATATATAAAAATACAGATAAATCTTTAGATCAATATTTTGAACTCGAGAGAAAAAATAATTTTGTTTATTACGTAAAAATAAATAATCAAAATAATAATTTAAAAATAAGTTTAAGAGACATAAAGAAATATTTTTCGATTACATACAGGAGATAAAATTATTATTAACTATGAAAAAAATTTTAATTATTAACGGGCCGAATTTAAATCAAACTGGATACAGAGAACCAAATCAATATGGAGTAACTACGATAGATCAAATAAATAAAAATATAATCGAATTTTCGCGCCAAAAAAATATTTGTGTTGAAATATTTCAAAGTAACTGTGAGGGAAAGATAATCGACAAGATAGAGTCGACAGCCAAAGAAATTGATGGCCTTATAATTAATCCGGGAGCTTATACACACTATAGCTTTGCAATTAGAGACGCGATTGTTGCTTCGAGAGTATCGACAATAGAAGTCCATTTGTCTAATATATACAACCGAGAAGAATTCAGACAAAAATCTGTTATAGCGCCAGTTTGTAAAGGTCAAATAACTGGTTTTGGCGAAAAGAGTTATTTGTTAGCAATATACGCATTAATTTAAATTTAAAAAATATTATTTTCTAAAAAACTTCTAAACTAAGATTTTTATTTGAGTAAGAAACTAATAAATTAGGTATCTTTCAAAAAAGATATAAATTTGAGAACGTAAATTCTAACATGATGTTTTTACCGGTATTTCTTAGATCTACAGATCCACAGATCCACATATATTAGTTAAGAATAATAGCTAAGAACAAAATTATTTTATTATAAATAAATTTAGACTGGCTATTTTGTTAAAAATTAAGATTTCTAAGTAAAAAAAATAAAAAAAATTTATATTATATAGTGACAAAATTAAATTAATATGTTATTATATTATTATATTAAAAATATTTATTAATATAATAGCTATTTGTTTTAAAGTTAGCTAATAAATATATATTTAGTTTAATTTTAGGTTCCAAACGATAAGGAGTTTTTTATAATGTTAAAAATAAGAGTTAATATTTTTGATAGACAAAAAGTTATTGAAGTTCCAAGCGGACTGAAATTATTAATAAGAAAGTGTTGTTGTGCTGTTATCAGAGATGAAGGGATTAACTTTCCGGTAGAAGTAGACGTAACTTTTTTAGATAACGAACAGATCAGAAAGTTAAATCTAGAATATAGAAATAAAGACTTTGATACAGACGTTTTATCGTTCCCGCTAGGAGAAAACGGCGTTTACGATAAAAACCAAGAAACAGGAGCAGCAATGTTGGGCGATATAGTAATTTCGTTAGAAAAAGCAGACAGACAAGCTGAAATATATGGTCATTCGTTTAGTAGAGAAGTTGCTTTCTTAACAGTTCATGGGCTTCTTCATATTTTAGGTTATGACCACGAAGATGCTGAAGGGCTTGACGCAACAAAGATGAGAGAGCGAGAAGAAAAAATATTGAGACAATTAGGTCTTGCGAAAGAAATGAGCTATATACCAGACAACAATTAAATATAAATAATAATTAAAAAATATTTTTAAGAAAGATTATTAGGTATTTGATGAAAAAGATCGGAGATCTAAAAAATAGTTTCTTGTGCGCTCTAAAGGGTTTATTTTTAGTTATAAACAAAGAGCGAAACTTTAAAATACATATAGTAGTATCTATTTATGTTTTGTATTTTTCTAAATATTATAATTTAAAAAAAATAGAATATTTAATATTGATCTTAACAATTGCGTTAGTTATGTGTTTAGAAATAGTTAATACGGTTATTGAGAATATTGTTGATTATTTGTCGCCTAAATATAGTACTTTTGCTAAAAATACAAAAGATATTGCAGCTGGTGGAGTCCTTGTTGCGGCGATTTTAGCTGTTATTATTGGTTTAATTTTATTTTTAGATATAGATATAATTATTTTTATTATAAGACATATTATTTTTTGTTTTAGAAATTTAATTTTGTTTTTGGTGTCGATTATTTTATCTGTTATATTTATAAAAAAAAATAAATATTAAAATTAATATAAAAAATATCTCCCGAAGTAATAGTAACAACTTTTGGGAGATTTAATATTTAAATTAATAGATAAATTATTTGTTTGAGGGAGAAAAGATCTGTGATAAAAGTATTATTTGTTTGTGTTGGAAACACTTGTCGTAGTGTTATGTCTGAATATATATTAAAATATCTTGTTGCTGAAAAAGATTTGACTGATAAATTTGATATACAAAGTTGTGGAATCATGGCCTCAAAAGGAAAACCAGCAGCAACTAACGCTATCGAAGCAATAAAAGATATTAATCCAGATATAGAAAATCACAAATCTCAATTATTTTCTTTATCTTTTTTAAAAAAATTCAAATATGTTTTTGTTCTTGATCCTCATATTTTAGAATATATAAAACAAGAATATAATTTTACAAAAAAAAATATGTATTGCCTAAACGAAGAAGGGGTCCCAGATCCATTTGGTATGTCATTAGAAGTCTATAAAAATTGCGCAGAGGAAATAAAAAAATCTTTAAATAAAATATTAAAATTTATTATAAAAAATGAAAAATTATAATATATATAATATAAGATCTTTAGATAAAAAATATTATAAGAATTACATTAGTAATATTTTTGAACTCGAAAGCCAGTGTTTTTCTGAGCCCTGGTCTTATCAAAGTTTTTACCAGGCTCTTGATAATCCTGATTATTTATTTTTTTTAGCAATAGATAATAATAATAATCTTATTGGATATTTGATTTTATATCAAGTATTAAAACAAGGCTATATAACTAATTTAGCTGTTTATAAGAATTTTAGAAATATTGGAGTTGCTTCGAGTTTGTTAGATTTTTTAATTAATTACTCAAAATCTAATTATTTTGAATTTATTTCTTTAGAAGTTAGAAAATCTAATATTTTAGCTATAAATTTATATAAAAAATTCGGATTTAATAAAGTCGGCGAAAGAAAAAATTTTTATATTAAACCGACAGAAAACGCTCTTATTCTTACGAGACTAATAAAATAAAACTCTAATACTAATTTTTTATAAGTATTAGAGTTTTAAGATTAATTTAATTTTTTAATTTTTAAAAGCTTTTCAAGTTATAAATTATAATTTGGGATTATATTATTAGAAATACAGGAAATAAAAACGACATTGGAAAGATATATTTTATAATTTTGTGATTAAAAAATAATATTGATTAAAAACTATAAATCTAAAAATCATAAATATATTAAATAATATCCAAATATAGTCTATTAATTTTATTGGGTCGATATTTAATTTTTTCTTGCTGAATTTATTTTTATTTGTTTTTATCATAAGATTTTCACGCTCTAAGTTATATTTGATTTTTTATTTTTATAAAATTTTATTAGCTTATATATTAAAATAATTATAAGACAAAGAATATTTGTATTTAGATATTCTATTTGTCCTGAAATATAATTATAAATTAAGTCGAATATAAAAATAATAGTCCACAAATTACTTATAGATATTTTAGTTTTAATTAATAAAGCTAATACCGGAGCAGTTATTATAATAAAAATCATTTTTTGAAGTTCCAGTTTAGTTAAAATAAACGCGTGTTCATATAGATTAATTAAAACAGAACTAAATAAAATAAAAATAATATATATTATAATATAATTTTTTGATTTAATCTTTATTTTAGGAAGTATAATTAAATTTCCCAAGATAAGACCTGAAATTATAAATAAAAACGAATATATTTTCATCTGATTATACCTCTAGTTAATTAATATGTAGAAGCAGCAATATTATATAATATTTTAATTTAAAAGTCTAGTGTTTTGATCTAGTTTTTTGATAAAAATAACAAAATTATTTAATTAAATAAAAATAAAATAACAAAACCGAAAGGATTTATTTAAATTGGTTAATCAAAAAAAACAAAATTTTTTATTCGGATCTGTTATATTAATAGCTTCGACTCTAATAGTAAAAATTATCGGCTGTTTTTTTAAGATCCCGCTCCAAAATCTAATTGGCTCTGTTGGAATGGGTTATTTTAGTACTTCGTATGCTTTGTTTAATTTAGTTTATGCGCTCTCTGTTGCTGGGCTTCCGATGGCTGTCGCTAAGATGGTCGCGAGCTCTAGCGCAAGACACGAATATAAAAATACAAGAAAAATTTTAAGAATTTCGAATATAAGCTTTTTAATAACAGGTCTTTTGGGTTCGGTCTTGATGGCCGTTTTTTCGAGATATTACGTCGATAATTTTACGAGTAATCCTGACGCTTATTGGTGTACTATTATGATGGCGCCGTCTATTTTGTTTTGTTGTATCTCAAGCGCTTATAGAGGCTATTACGAAGGATTACAAAATATGTATCCGACAGCAATATCTCAAGTTATCGAGGCTGTTATAAAGCTTTGTGTTGGTTATTTCGCCGCTTGGTATATTATAAAACTAGGTTGGGAACAATATTATCAAACAGGTTATATATTCGGAGAAATAATATTAAACCCTAACGACGCTGAAAATACTATATTAAAATTTGCTTCGGCGGCTGGAATTTTTGGAGTAACTGTTAGTACTTTTTTAGGAGCTTTATATATTTGGCTGATTTATATAATAAAAGGAGACGGTATCTCAAAATCCGAACTTGAAATATCTAAAGACGCTGAGCCAACGATCGCTATTTTTAGACAACTTATAAAAATAGCGATTCCGATTTGTTTAGCTGCAGCTGTTATGAATATTGCTTCGTTTATAGATACTAAAACAATGGTTAAACGACTAGCTTTGGCTTTAAATAAAGATTCAAAAATCTTAATTTCCCAATATAAAAACTTGATTCCAAGTAATTTAAAATTATCTCAGATTCCTAATTTTTTATATGGAGCTTATAGCGGGATGTCTGTTAATATATTTAATCTTATACCGTCTCTTACAACGGCTTTTTCGATCAGTATCTTACCGGTTGTAACGGCGGCTGTTACAAAAAAAGATAATACCGCTCTCAAACAAAATATGGAATGTGTTTTAAGAATAACAAATCTTATTTGTGTTCCGGCTTCTTTAGCTCTTGTTGTTTTATCTAAGCCGATTTTGATAGCGCTTTATGGTGCTAGGGCTAACGAAGCAACGATTGCTGTTTTTTCTTTAAGGTTACTCGGAATAGCTGCGATATTTGTGTCGCTTGCGATGCCGATTAATAGCATGTTACAAGCTGTTGGGAAAATAAATACTCCGGCGAAACTGATGATAACAGGGGTAGTTTTTAAATTAATATTAAATCAATATTTAATTTCTAACCCGGCGATAAATATAAAAGGAGCTCCTATTGGGACGATAGTTTGTTACGGAATCGTTGTTTTGGGCGGACTTTTTGTATTATTAAAAACAACAAAAATAAAATTAAATATAAAAAGCGTGTTTATAAAGCCATTTATAGGTTCGATTATTTGTATTGCGACAGCTTATCTTTCGTTAGAGTTATTAAATAAAATAAATTATTTAAGTAATTTAAAAAATGGATTAGTGACACTGTTAATATCAATAATAATTGCTGTCATAATCTATATGATTAGCTTATTATTGATGAACGCAATCGAAAAAACTGATATATTAATGTTACCTGGAGGAAAAAAATTTTTAAAAACACTTGAAAAATATCGATTTTTAGTTTAATATATATTAAGATATCTTTTTGTTTTTTATGATATTATATTTATAAAAACATTCTTGATATTTAATATAAAAATAATAATCGAAAGGAGTACTATTATAATAAATAATAAATAATATTATTATATACATATTTATTAAGTAATAGTAAAAGTTAGTTATGACAAAAACAGATATTATTAAACTAGTTGCTTCTGAATGTGAAGTAACAAAAAAAGATAGCGAGATCGTTGTTAACAAAGTTTTTGAATTGATGGAAAGAGCTTTAAAAGACGGTGATAGGGTTAACGTAGCTGGATTTGGAATCTTTTCTATAAAAGAACGCCCAGAAAGAAAGGGTATCAACCCAAGAACTCGTGAAGAGATTACAATAAAAGCTTCTAAAAGCTTAGGATTTAAAGTTGCAAAGGCGCTTAAAGATTCGCTAAACGGTTAGTTTAGATAATAAGAATAACTCGAATAAAAAAAGATATTGTAAATATTTTTTAAGAGATAGTATAGAAAAATTATACTATCTCTTTTTTGGATTTTAAATCTAAAAATTTGCTAAAAAAATTTAAAAAAACACTTGACTAATAGCAAAAAATATATTATAATATAATAAAAAATATATTTTTTGTTTTATCAGGAGGAAATTTTTATGTATTTTATAAAAAAATTAAATAATTTAAAAAATAATTTAAATTTTAATTTACCAAAATTTGGTACGGGGGGGGGGTACTAGTAGATATAAATATATAATAATTTTTGTAATATTTTTACTAAGCATTAGTATTCGGTCTTTTGGATTGGAAACTACAGAGCCGAATTATAATAATGATCGATATGAAATTTCGAGTAAAGAAGAATTATATTGGTTCGCTAAAATGATAAACGGAGAAGTGACGGAGACAGTAAGCGAAAGAACCACAAATGCGATATTAACAGAAGATATAACTATAAATAGTGATGATGTTATGGATGCTATAAAAGAAGCAGATGGAGCTGATAATTCAGGAGAAGCTTTAAGTTGGACGCCGATCGGAAAAGATGGTACGCCATATACAGGGACTTTCGAAGGAAATAATAAAACGATTAGCGGGCTATATTTTAATAA
>JAGAUG010000095.1 GCA_017828935.1 Oscillospiraceae bacterium
ATAAAAATTATTATTATTATAAAAAATAGCATTTATCATATTTTTTATTTAAATTATAATTTTATAGATTCTATTTGCAATTTAGTGTAAGGCTGTCTATGACCCATACTACGCTTACATCCTTTTTTAGGTTTATAAGTGAATACCTTGATCTTTTTAGACTTACCGTTTTTTAAAACTTTAGCTGTTATTTTAGCTTTTTCGATTATAGGAGAACCTACCGTTGTTTTCTTTCCGTCGCTAACTAAGATAACATCTGAGAAATTTACTATTTCGTCAGCTTGAGATTTTAGCCTTTCAACAAATATAACATCTCCCTCGGATACACGGTACTGTTTTCCTCCAGTTTTAAATATTGCGTACATAACTTGGCACCTGCCATTTCTTAATAATCTCGCTGTCTAAGGTGCGAATAAATTTCAACTTAAAAAAAACCTCAGTCAAGCGGCACTTATATTATACTAAAAATATTATTATTTGTCAAGCTTTAAATTTAGCGACTGTTCCCAAAGTGTAAATTTTTTAGGATTTTAATATAAAAAAATCGAAGTAACTGTCAAAAGATACCTCGATTTTTTTATATTAAAATTTATTATCAAATAATTTTTTACCTAAAAGATGAAAGTGTAAGTGATTAACAGTTTGACCTGCGTCTTTGCCGTAGTTAGTAATTACTCTAAATCCACTTCCTAAATTATAGTCTTTAGCCAACTTATAAATAACATTAAAGATATCAGAAATAATCGAATTTTTAATATTGATCATGTCATCTAAAGATTCTATATGTTGTTTTGGAATTACCAATAAATGTACAGGTGCTTGAGGTTCAATATCTTTGAACGCCAATACATTATCATCTTCGTATACAATGTCTGCAAAAATTTTTTTATTTACAATTTGACAAAAAATACAACTCAACAAAAAACACCTTCTTACTTTTGAGCTAACTAACTGGGATAATAACTTCTGTAATAAACGTATCAACATCCATTGAAATTTTTAAATCCCCTTTGTACTTTTCAATTTCTTGTCTAACACTATCGAGTCCAATTCCATGAAATTCTTTATCTTCTGTCTTGCTAGTTTTGATCTTGCCGTTTTCAGTTTTTATATCTTGAATGTTCGCAGTATTAGAAATCTTTAAATAAAATTTCTTATGAGGTTCTTGATAAAAAATTACATCTATGGATCTGTACTGATCTTTAGAAACTTTACTACAACCTTCAATAGCGTTATTAAGCAAGTTACCAAAGATTATACTTACACTAGCTGGTTCTAATTTAAGGCCATCAGAAAAATCTCCCATAACTTTAAATTTAAGTCCTGCTCTTTCGGCTTGCTTACATTTTTCTTCTAATATTAAATCCAAAATTGAGCTACCGGTATCAAAATAGTTAGACGCCTTTTCAACAGTGCCTTTTAGACCGTTAATATAACCCCTAATTTGATCGATATTTTTACAATCTAAAACATAATTAAAATGATGCATCAAATCATGATTAATTCTTCTAACTTGTTGATCAAGCTCAACAGATTTTTGATAGCTTTTATATCTCTCTTCTTCTTTCTCTCTGACAAGCTTATCTTGTTGTTCAAGAAACTTATTGCGTTCTATTAAGAGTCTTTCTTTATCTTCTTTTTGTCTTACGATTTTAATTAAAGCTGACATTATTAAGACAGCAATAACACATAAAACCGAAACCCAAACAGAAAGCATATGCATCTCGCCAAGAAAAAGAACATATCCTACTACGTTAAAACAAAATAACGCACAAAATTCTATATTAGTAAAAACGTAATTTTTATAATCCAAAATATTAGACAATATAAATTCTATTACTAAATATGTAACCAATATCATTATTGCGTTAGTTAAAAAACCAAACGCATCTGAAGAGATTTTATCGCTCTTAAAAATAGCTGTGCAAACCAAATTTACGATATAACCCAAACACATAGATGTCGTCATATATGTAAGAACCAAAATCAAATTTTCAACAAAATGATTTAAATAAAATACAAGAACAAAAACAAGTGAAGCCGATAGATATAATATCTTAGCTGAAAAACCGTTAAACAACGGAGCAAGCTCAGCCAACAAATAAGCTGAAATTAGACACATAACTCCTAAAATTTTATAAATTTTATTTTTACATGTATATCTAGGTAATGAAGTGTTATCCATCAACCTAACAAAGTTTAGCCCTAAAAATATACCTACTAACCACTTGTCAACTGACACCAACCCAAACTCTCCCCTTTCATCACTCATAGATACAAATTTTATTTTTTGATTACTGGACCAGGACAAATTCTTGCAGGTCCTGTTGCAATCACAATATCACCCATCTTATTGACAAAACTTGGATTACTAATAAATAACACAAAGCATCATCTTCCTTTCTTCTAAATTTGCTAATACCAAAAAACATTTATTTACTACGAAAATGTATTAAAATCGTAGTTTAATAAACGTTAAAAAACACTTCTTTTTATATAATATCATAAAATATTATCTTTGTCAAGCTTTAAAATGGATTTTTTGGAAATTTTTCGGAAAAATTAAAGAGAAAATCTAATGCTTTTTTTGTGCTTTTTATATAAATTAATATAATATCAAATAATTATTTTAGTAATTCCAAAGTATTTATATCCGATTGTATTGATATGATAATCTTTAATATATGGCTTAACTAAAAAAAATCCTGAATAAAAAAATATAGGAATAATTGGCATTTCATCTTCCAAAATCTTTAAAGCACGAAATATTTCTTTATTTGTTTCTTGTTTGTTATTTAAACTCGAAATATTATTTAAAATATAATTATAATTTTTATTATTATATCCTGTATAGCTTAAAGAATTTGGCCTAAAAATCTCTAAAAAAGAAACTGGATCAAAAGATTCTAATATATAAGAATTTTTAACTAGGCCGTTATATTCTAAATTTTTTCTTTTTGTGTTAAAAATCGACCATTCTTGACCTATTAATTTTATATTAATATTTAAATTATTTTTAAGCATCTCTTGGATAGCTTCAGCAATAACTTTATTTTCGCTTTCTGAATTATAAAGAATTTCTATTGTCGGAAACTTATGTTTTTCGTCGAATCCTGATTCTTTAAGTAATTTTTTAGATTGATCAAGATCAAAATAATTTAAAAATTCAAAATTTTTATTAATTTTTTTTATAAGATCTGGGTGTAAAAAACTATTTGCTGGTATTTCTTGAGACTTTCTAATTTTATCTAGAATTTTTTTTCTATCGATTGCTTTAGAAATCGCCTGTCTTGTTTTTTTGTTTTTTAAACAGTCAATATTAGTATTAAAGCTATAAAAATAAAGTCCATAATAATCAGCTTTAATTAATTCATCACTAAAAGATAATTTTTTTAATTCGCCAATAGGTACGTTATCTAAAATATCTATATTATTTGATTTATATCCAATATAGGCTGTATTAGGATCGCTTATATATTCAACTAAAATATTGTTTATATTAGATTTATTGGTATCATAATAAAATTTATTTTTTTTTAAAACTAAATTATTTTCAGTATATTTTTCTAAACAAAACGGACCATTTGAAATAAACGTATTTTTATTTTTGGCCCAAAGACCGCTGTCGTCAACAATATCTTCTCTAACCGGCATAAACGGCGTTAAAGATAATAAATAAAATAAATTATCAACTGGTTTTTCGAGTTCTAATTTTAATTTTGTTTTATTAAGAGCTTTAACTCCTAAAGAAGATACAGACTTTTTTTTATTTATTATATCCCTTGCGTTTTTAATAATTAAAAACAAATCTTTTTTGGAGAATAAAAATTTGGTCTTAAAATTCTTTTCCAAGAGAACTCAAAATCTTTTGCTGTTAATTGTTTTTGATCAGACCAATATAGATCATCTCTTAAATTAAAAATATATATTTTTTTGTTTTTTGAAACGCTAAAAGACTTAGCGACTCCGAAATTTATTTTGTTTTTTTGTATAACTCTAAAAAGACCTTCAAAAGTATTATTTATTATATCTGTACCGTCCATCGAACCACAAAGTCCAGGATCAAGTGTCTTTGGACGCTCTGAAATAGCCCAAACAATATTTTTTTGTCGGAGTCTAGATAAATAATTATCTTTAACAGCGCAACTTGTTAAATTTAAACTTAAAATTAAACTTAAAATTAAACTTAAAATTTTTTTTATTTTATTTCACCACCAAATTTTTATAAATAATAAAATATTTTTTTATTTAGTTGTTATTTTTCGAGCAACTTTTTTGATTTTGGGAGGTTTTAGTGAAGACAGTTTTTTGTTTTATTAAAAAGCGCGCTAATAAAAACAATATGTCAGCAAAAAATTAAAAAAATCCCGGGATAAAATTAAATAAATAATTAATTAGCCTAATATTTTTTAATTAATTAATATAAATTAAAAAACATAATAATAGTTTTTGGTTTTATTATTTATTTAAAAAATCTCTTAGGTCTATTAGTTATATAAAAATATATTTATTAAAAAACAAACAGTTTAGGCGAGGCTGTTTGTTTTTGTTTATATTTATAAAAAATAATATTAAAATGCTATGTTAATTATATACACTCGCGTTAATATATAAAATATAAATCTCTAAAATCAAGGAGCTAAAATAAATTTAGAATAATAATTAAACATAATATTAACTCCCCTAAGATCAGATCAAATTAAATATAAAATAAATTAATTTAAAATTAAAGATCTTAGGAGAGTTTTTTATATAAATAATTTAATATTAAATTATTTTGGTTGAGGAGCTCCAACAGGACAAACAGAAGCGCAAACTCCACACTCGATACAAATATTATCGTCAATAATATATTTAGAATCTCCGCTAGAAATCGCAGCAACTGGACATTCTGGCATACAAGCTCCGCAAGAGATACAATCATCGCTGATACAATAAGCCACTTTTAATTCACCCCCTTCAGATTTTTTTATTATAAATATTATTTTAACATAAAATATATAAAAATCAACTGATTAAAATAATATATTTTTATAATTATAAATTTTTATTATTTTATAACAACTCTTCTAAAAACTTTTTTGCCTTTTTTTATTTTAACGCCTTTTATTAAATCTGATTCAGCAACAACAAAGTCTATATCTATTATATTTTGGTTATTTAAACAAACGCCACCTTGTTTTATTAATCTTCTCGCTTCGCTCTTACTAACACAAAGCTTAGAATCAACAAGAATATCAACAAGCTTAACATTATTATTAATAATATTAATATTATTTTTATTTAATTCAGTCGTTGGGATTCCCTCGTCATCACCTGAACCAGAAAACAAAGAACGCGAGGCTTTTTGCGATTTTTTTGCTTCTTCTTCTCCGTGGACAAGTTGAGTTAATTCGTAAGCTAATAGTTCTTTCTTTTGATTAATTTTCGAATCGTCCCAATTTTCGATTTCTTTAATTTCATCGAGAGAAATAAAAGTAAGCATCTTGATACACTTCATAACGTCTGAATCATTTATATTTCTCCAATATTGATAAAATTCGTAAGGCAAAGTTTTATTTGGATCAAGCCAAACAGCTCCTTTAGCTGTTTTTCCCATCTTGTTGCCCTCACTATTTAATAATAAATTTATCGTCATCGCGAAAGCATTTTTATTTAGTTTTTTTCTTATTAGATTCGTTCCAGCGAGCATATTACTCCACTGATCGTCTCCACCAAATTGCATATTACAGCCATAATTCTTATAAAGATAATAAAAATCAAAAGCTTGCATTATCATATAATTAAATTCTAAAAAACTAAGACCTTTTTCTAGCCGTTGTTTATAACACTCAGACCGAAGCATATTATTAACACTAAAACAAGAACCAATATCTCGAAGAACGTCTATATATTTTAAATCTAAAAGCCAATCGGCGTTATTAACCATGATTGCTTTATCTTCGCCGAATTCAATAAATCTTTCCATTTGTTTTTTAAAACAATCGCAATTATGTTTTATTGTCTCTTCGGTCATCATCGTTCTCATATCAGTTCTTCCTGACGGATCTCCAACAAATCCCGTTCCTCCGCCAATTAAAACAACTGGCTTATTACCGGCCATCTGTAATCGTTTCATCAAACACAAAGCCATAAAATGTCCGACATGAAGCGAATCAGCCGTTGGATCGAATCCTATATAGAATCTAGCGCCAGCGCTATTAACTAGCTCTTTAATTTCTGGTTCATCTGTAACTTGAGCAACTAATCCTCTAGCTTTGAGCTCTTGAAAAATTTTCAAAACAAATCAACACCAATCTATTTTATTTTAAATATATATTTACTTAAATTATAAAATATATATTATTAAAAGTCAAGAAAAAATTAGAGTTTCGACGGCAACATATGACCAACTAAACCGTAAAAAGCCAAAGATAAAATACCGATATAAATTAAAGTTATTGGAAGGCCTTTAAAAGCCTTGGGAACCTTACTAATTTGTAATCTTCTGTTGCCTTCGATTACTAAAAGTGTAGACATCATAAACCCTATTTGAGATCCAATTCCGAAAATAAGACTTTCTGTTAATTTATAGCTGTGAGAAAAATTTAAAAGTAAAGTTCCGAATATTAAAGTATTAAAAGTCGAAGATATTAATAAATTTAAGTTTTTATCTAAAAAATCTTTGAAAAATACTTTTAAGATCATATAAATTAAAGTATAGGCTAGAGACATACACAAAATAAAAATCAGTGGAATTAATAAATAATAAAATTTATATTGATTAAATAAAAAATTAAAAAACCAAACGAAGCTAGTGTGTATCACATTAATTAATATAATAAATAAACCGAAATAATACAGTTTTTTTGGCTTGTTTATTAAAACAAGCATCCTTCGAGTTCCCAGCGCTCTCATAAAAAGAGCATTTTCGATAAAGATCGAAATAAATAATATACTAAAAAAATTTTTCATATTAATTTTACTTTACCTCTCTTATTTTTAATTTTAAATATATTATTAATTTTATTTTGCTTATCTTGTTTTTTATTTTAAATTTTTTAAATTTTTAATTTGATTTTTATAATTATTAGATTTAAAAATATAAGAACCAGCAACGATAATATTGGCTCCGCTGGATATCGCTTTTTTTGATGTTATATTATTAAGTCCTCCGTCGACTTGTAAATCTATATTATTAAAACTAAAATTATTAATATATTCTCTAACTCGTTTTATTTTTGGAATCATTGATGACATAAATTCTTGGCCGCCAAAGCCCGGCTCAACGGTCATAACTAAAATTAAATCTAAAATATTAAGATATTCTAAAACAACATCAGGATCAGTTTTAGGTTTTAAAGCTAAACCAGCTAAACAGTTTTTTTGTTTTATTTTTATAAGACTTTCTTTTATATTGCTTTGGCTTTCGAAGTGAATTGTTAAAATATCAGCTCCTGATTTTATAAAATCGTCGATATATTTATCAGGCCTAGAAATCATTAGGTGAACGTCAAAAATTAAATTTGTTTTTTTTCTAATAGACGATATAACCGTCGGCCCAATTGTTATATTATCAACAAAGTGTCCGTCCATAACATCTATATGTAACATATCAGCTCCAGCAGTTTCTAGTTTTTTTATCTCTGTCTCTAAATTAGAAAAATCACTCGAAAGAATCGAAGGCGAAATTTTAATCATAAATACACTTCCTGATTTTTAATTTTATTTTTAATTTATATATTTACAAAAAAATTTTATTGTGTTATAATTAATA
>JAGAUG010000096.1 GCA_017828935.1 Oscillospiraceae bacterium
AATATAATAATTAAATATAAAATCTTGGGTTTTAGAACCGTCGGGGTTTATTTTTATAGAATTTTCGACAGGCGAGACAGTATAAAAATAATGTATATTTTGTAACATATCTTCCCAACTAGACCCATCAGTCTTTTTTCTAAAAAATTCGTGTTTAAAATTTTTAGAAACTAAGCTCTCTAAATTATTACTCGGATCATAATTTATTTTAACTCTAACCGGGATTTTAAGCTCTACTTCTGGTTCCCAATATAACAACAAATATCGATGTCCATCTTCTTTTGGATTTAGTTTAAATACTTCACTTCCGGCTCCTGTATTTAACTTATCTCTTACAGTTTCATTTTTAAACTCTTCGACTGTCTTTCCTGTTACATCATTTTCATTTCCGGTTCCCTTCAAACCATCAAATTCTAAATAATAACAATTATTTATCGTCCCATAATATAATTGTCCACAAATTCCGCCTCTAAGAGCTTCTGTACTTCCTGTCGCTTTTATCTCTGTGTTAGTACTATAACTATTCGTTACACTTCCTCCATAACAATCACCTATCAGCCCTCCTCCATAGCCAGAGCCATAGCCAGAGCCAGAGCCCACTACTTCACAACCGCTACTATAACAACTCGTCACTGTTCCATAACAATCACCTATCAGCCCTCCTCCATAGCCAGAGCCAGAGCCAGAACCATAGCCTACTACCGTACACCCGCTACTATAACAACTCGTCACTGTTCCAGGACAAAAACCTATCAGTCCTCCTCCATCGCCATCGCCAGAGCCAGAGCCTTTCGCTCTTATAAAAGAATTTTTTATTCCTAAGTTTTCTATCTTTCCTTCTGAGCCAACATACCCAAATAATCCCGCGTAAGCATTTCCTGAATCATTATAAACATTACAAAATAGCCCGCTAATCGTATGTCCTGCTCCGTTAAATTCTCCTGTGTATACACAAAGCTCTCCAGTTTTTCCATTTACTATATGACCATCGCCAATCGGCGTCCAACCTTCGCTCGGATTAGTTAAACTACCTGTACTCGGCTCGGTATTTGATCCTTCTTTAAGATTCTTAGCATAATCTTCTCCCCAAGTTTTCCAAGCTCCTAAATTAGTTTGATCCTCGTCTTTTTTATTAAATTCGATATCGTTTATTAATATCGCATTTGTGGTTCTTCCTCCTGGATTTGTTATTCCATCTTCTCCATTTATCATCTTAGCAAACCAATATAATTCTTCTTTACTCGAAATTTCATATTGCTTAGTAGTTGTATTATAATTCGGCTCTGTAGTTTCCAATCCAAAAGACCGAATACTAATACTTAGTATAAATATAATAAAAATTATTATATATTTATATCTACTAGTACCCCCCCCCGTACCAAATTTTGGTAATTTAATGTTTAAATTATTTTTTAAATTATTTAATTTTTTATAAAATACACAAAAATTTCCTCCTAATAAAACAAAAAATATGTTTTTTATTATATTATAATATATTTTTTATTATATGTCAAGTGTTTTTATAAAAAAATTTTAGTAAATTTAAAACTGAATTTTATAATATAATTTGCATTTAAAAAAAATTTAAAAAATTTTTAAATTTTTATTGAGAAAATTAAAGAATAAAGTTATAATATTAATTAGTAGAGTTTTTGAAATATAAAATAATATAAGTATAATAACAAAAAGGAGCTTTTAATTTATGTTTTCGTTTTCTAAAGATATTGGTATAGACTTAGGAACTGCTAACACTTTGGTTTTTCTAAAAGGAAAAGGAATTATTATAAGAGAACCGTCTGTTGTCGCTGTAGATACAAGAGATAATTCTGTTAAATATGTCGGAAAAGAAGCCAAAAATATTATAGGTAGAACCCCAGGAACTATTGTCGCTGTTAGACCTTTAAAAGACGGTGTTATCGCTGATTTTGATACTACTTCGAATATGCTTCAAATTTTTATAAAAAAAGCAATCAACGGTTCGCTTCTCTCTAGGGCAAGAGTCGTAATTTGCATCCCTTCTGGAGTCACCGCTGTCGAAAGAAGAGCCGTTAAAGAAGCATCTTTTAAGGCCGGCGCGAAGCAAGTCGCTATTATCGAAGAACCTATGGCGGCAGCTATTGGAGCCGGATTACCTGTTTCCGAAGCAACTGGTAGTATGGTCGTCGATATCGGCGGAGGAACAAGCGAAGTCGCTGTTATCTCTCTCGGCGGAATCGTCGCCGCAAAGTCAGTCAGAGTCGGTGGCGATGAATTCGATTCTTCGATAATACAATACATCAAAAGAAAATATAATTTATTAATCGGCGATCGAACCGCCGAAAATATAAAAATATCGCTGGGCTCAGCTTCTCCTCAACCAGACGAAAATAATATTACAATGACAATAAAAGGCCGAAACCTGATGGATGGGCTTCCTAATAATATCGATATTTGCGCTAAAGAAATTAGAGAAGCGTTGCTCGATCCCCTATTTTCTGTAATCGAAGCAATTAAAACAACTTTAGAAAAAACCCCTCCAGAGTTAGCCGCCGATATTATCGATAACGGAATCACTTTAACTGGCGGAGGCGCTCTCTTAAAAGGCTTTGATACTCTTATTTCTTCTGAAACCGGAATGCCAGTAAATATTGCTGAAGATCCTTTAGATTGTGTAGCTAAGGGAACCGGTAAAGTTTTAGAAGAAATAGACAAATTAAAAGATGTTTTAGTCGATACAGAATAAATAAAATAAAAATTATATTTCAGGAGATAACATGAAAAAAAATAGATCCAAAAATAAATATTTGTTAATTTTTATTGTTTTTATGTTTTTATCTTCGTTGTTGTTTTATTTTTCTAATAAAAAAGATTCTTCAAAAAACTTATCTTTTGAGAATATCGTTTCTGTTGTTTCGTCCCCTTTACAAAAATTTTTTTATACAACATCAACAGGCTTAAGTAGCTGGTTCAAAACAACTTTTATAAAAAACGAGCTTAAAGAAAAAAATATTAAACTTCAAAACGAAATTAATAGTCTTAGAAATCAATTAGTTGATTTTAATAAATATAAAATCCAAAATCAAGAATTATTAAATTTATTAAATATTAAAGATTCTATATCTTCTTTGAAATTAAAATCAGCTCTTGTAGTCGGTAGGATATCAAACGATCCGTTCAAGTCTTTTATTATCGACAAAGGTAGCAACAATAATATAAAACATAAAGATTGTGTTATTACTTCCCAAGGACATGTTGGATTTGTTGATAAAGTTTACTTGACAACTTCAGTTGTAAAGACTATTTTAGATAAAGACGTCGCTATTGGAATCTATGATATTAACAATGCTGAGTCTGGGGTTCTAACAGGAACAAAAATTTTAGCTAATAAAAATATGACCAAGATGAAATATTTATCAAGACAAACAACAGTAAAACCAGACGATATTTTAATTACGTCTGGTGTTGGAAACAACTTCCCAAAAGGATTATTAGTTGGAAAAATTATAGATTTAAAACAAGAATCACACGATACTTCTTACTTTGGTTTAGTTGAGCCTTTTTGTGATTTTAATAATTTAAATCATGTTTTCGTTGTTGTTTCGTTTTTTAATCAAGAAATTAATCAAGAAATTAATCAAGATATAAAATTAGGTGAGTCTGGGCTATATTTTGGAGCTTCGAATTAAAAAATAATATTTTTATAATTTAATATTACATAAATTTATATAAACTCGGGAGATGAAAAATTTGAAAGAAAACAAAAAAAAATTAGTATTTGTTTTAGATAATATAAAAAACTTATTGGGTCTAAATAAAATGTCTGAAAATTTTATTGTTTTTTCTAATGTTCATCTTGGATTTTTAATGTTTTATACGTTACAACTTGTTTTTATGAATACGCTATTAAGACGTTTTTCTGACGGAAACGATATAATTTATTTATATAACATGATATTTTTTTCGTTTATTCCAGTCGGGATGATGTTAGCAGCTTTTTCTATTAAAAAAAAATCGTTTATATTAACAATGCGATCTAGCTTATATCTTTGGATCGGAATCTTAATCGTAACTTTGTCTTTAATTATTACAAAACAACTTGACCGTTTTTGTTATTTATTAGCTTTTGTTTCTTCGCTCGCTAACGGTTGTTATTGGATCGCTTATTATATCGCTTTAACAGACTATACAGATATTTATAACCGTGATGTTGGGCTTTCTGTTATCGGAATTTATACAGGCCTTGCTAACGTGATAATTCCCCTTGTTGGTGGCTATATTATAAAAATATTCGAAAATTATACAGGATATATAATAATGTTTTGTTTCGCATTCGCGGTAGCAACCCTTTCGATCTTAGAAACTAGAAATTTTAAAATTCACAAAAAAAATATCGAAGATGAAAAAGACACAGATAAAGAAGTTCATATGTTAGTTGCTATAAAATATATAATAAAAGACAAAATTTGGCTTTACAGTTCTTTAAGCGAATTTTTTAGAGGAATTAGAGACGGAGTTTTTATATTTTTATTAAACGTCTTAATTTTTTCTGTCAGCGCCAACGAAGCACTTGTTGGAATAAACGCTTTTATTGCTGGGGTTATAAATATTATTTCTAATTGGGTATTAGGAAAGATTTTATCGAATTCAGTTAAAGATAATAAAATAAGATTATTAATAATTTCTGTTTCAGTTTTATTTTCTTCGAGTTTTTTGTTATTATTAAAATTAAATATTTTTACTTTGATTACTATGACTTGTATTAACGCGTTTTTTACGATATTTATACAAAATATTACTCAAAGTGTTTTTTGTCTGTCAGTTCAAATAAATAAAGAATCAAAAAATTTAAGAGTTGAATCTTTTGTTATGAAAAGCTATTTTTTAGCTTTCGGAAGATTTATCGGTATTTTATTTATGTTAATCTTACCTGAAACAGACTTATTTACAGTTTTAGGAATTATTTTCTTAACACTACTTCAAATCGGAACTGTTATTACTGCTCAAAAAACAATATTATTAATAAAAAAATCAGAAAACCAAGAATCTTGTAACTAATAAAATATTAATTAAAAAATATTTTTAGAGGCTGTAGCAAAGCGATTTTTAAATCGAATTAACTACAGCCCCATATTTTTGTTGTTGATTACTAATAATAGTTCATCATTATTGAAACGTTAAAGAACTAGAGAATTAAAAAAACTAACTCAAAAATAAAAAATCACAAAATTTTACACTTTAATTCTCGAAAAAAAATTATTATTTAATTTAATTAAATTTGTTTTATAATATTATAAATTTTATCACAAGCGTCAGTAACAGCCATTTTTTTTATATTCTGTTGCATCCTCAAAATATTAATATTATTAGAAACTAAATTTATTACTTCTTGATAAAGCTTTTGATCTGTCAAATCTTTTTCTTGAATTAAAATCGCTGCATTATTATCAGCTAAAACTTTAGCGTTATGATATTGGTGGTTTTCCGCAACATTCGGAGACGGAATCAAAATACAGGCTCTTCCAACAGCTTGAAGTTCACTTAAAGTAATCGCCCCCGCCCGACAAATAACAATATCCGCCGCAGCCAAACATTCGTCCATATTATCTATGTATTCTTTAATATTTATATTACTAAAATTTTTTATATTAATATCTTGTTTATTTAATAAACTCAAAAATTCTTCAAAACCAAACTTTCCTGTCGAGTGTATATAATACAAATTATTATTTTTATAAGTTTTAGAAATTAAACTCGCTACGGATTTATTAATAGTCCTAGCTCCTAAACTCCCTCCAAAAGACAAAATACAAATCGAATTTTTTGAAATTCCAAGTTTTTCTCTAGCCTTATCTCTATCTGTAAATAATATTTCTTTTCTTATTGGGTTACCAGTAATTTCTATCTTAGAACCTCGACTTAAATACCTCGAAGCTTCTTTTACGGCTAATAAAACTCTATCAACTTTTTTAGAAAGTAATCTTGTTGTTATTCCCGGGTACGCATTTTGTTCATGTGTTAAAGTTTTTATCCCTAGTTGCGCAGCTGTTTTTATTATCGGACCTGTTACATATCCGCCAGTTCCAATAACTAAATCTGGCTTAAAATCTTTTAATATTTTTTTTGATCTTTGACTCGAAGTAATTAACAATCCAATCGCTTCTATATTATTTAATATATTTCTAAAATTTATTTTTCTTTGAAAGCCCTTGACTTTGATCCCAACAAATTCAAATCCTGCTTTAGTTGCTAACTTATATTCCATATGATCTGGATTCCCGACATAAATAATTTTTGAATCAGGTTCTTTTGTTTTAATAAAATTAGCAATGGCCAAAGCTGGGTTAATATGACCAGCCGTTCCGCCCCCTGTTATAATTACTCTCAAATATAAACAACTTCTTTCTTTTTATTTCTAAAATAAATTAATAACTAAAAAAATTTATATTTTTTCGACTGTTGAATATCTTGAAACAGATAAAATTAAACCCATTTGCATCAGTAACATCATAAGAGAAGTTCCTCCGTAACTAAAAAACGGCAAGCTTATTCCTGTATTAGGAATCGTATTGGTAACAACTGCAATATTTAAAATAGCTTGTAGACCAACTTGAGCAGTTAACCCAACTGCTAACATACTTCCAAATTTATCAGGCGCTTTCATTGCTATTATAAATCCACGCCAAACTAATAAAGCAAATAATATAATTATAATTGCTGCTCCAACGAATCCCAATTCTTCACAAACAACAGAAAAAACAAAATCGTTTTGAGGCTCCGGTAAAAACAAAAATTTTTGTTTCGAACCGCCAATTCCCGTTCCAAAGAAACCACCTGAACCGATCGCGTAAAGAGACTGGATCGTTTGGTAACCCTTCCCTGTTGAATCAGAAAACGGATCAAGCCAATATTGGACTCTCGACATCGCATATTGTATCAATCCTGGTATCATAATTACTATCGTAACAGCTCCAACAATAAGGCCTCCAACAAGTAAAAACCAAAATAAACTCGTTCCGCCAACAAACATCATAATAGCCGAGATTCCAAAAATCAAAACCGTTCCAGATAAGTGTGGCTCTAACACCATTAAAAAAGCTATAATACCTAAAACAATAACAAACGGCAATACTCCGTATTTAAAAGTTTTCATCGAATCACTATTAATCGATATATAGTGAGAAAACAATAAAATTACTGAAAACTTAGCTATCTCAGAAGGCTGGAAAGTTATAAATCCTAGATTAATCCACCTCGAAGCCCCGTTTAAATCTGGCATAAATAAAACTAATATCAATAAAAAAATCGAAACAGCAAAAAGAGGCACTGTAAATCTAATTAATATATGATAATCAATATTAGCAACTATAATCATAACAACCAAACCCATAAGCGCAAAAACAGCCTGCCTACTTATAAAATGAAAAAAATTATTAAAATAATAATAAGCGTAGGCGTAGCTAGCCGAAAAAAGCATCACAAGCCCCAGCGACACTAATATTAAAACTATTGTTATAAACGTTATATCAACGTTGCCTTTAATTAATATTTTTTTATTCGATAAAAGTTTTTTCATCACAGATCCCTTCGATTATTTTATATTATTTTTTTTATATTATTTTTTATATTATTTTTTTAATAGAAAAAATCGCAAGTAAACAACCTATAAGCGTTATTATCGAAAATAAAATTACTATTTTGTTTTCTTTATAGCCAGATATCTCAAAATGATGGTGTATCGGACTCATTTTAAAAATTCTTTTTTTAGTAAGCTTATAGCTTATAACTTGAATTATAACAGACATAGTTTCTATAAAATATATTATTCCAATTAATACTAAAATTATTGGTTGATTAACACTAAAAGCTAAATTTACTACCATTCCGCCTAAAAACATCGACCCAACATCTCCCATAAATACTTTTGCTGGATGATGATTCCATTTTAAGAAGCCTAGACAAGCTCCGATTAAGCAAATCGCCATTAGCTGAGCTGAAAAAACTTTAAGTAAATAAGCAACCACAAAAAAACCTAATCCAGCAACAGCTGTAACAGTCGACGCGAGTCCGTCGATCCCGTCTGTTAAATTAACAGCGTTAACAGTCCCGACGATTATAAAAAGCGCTACTGGATAATATAAAAATCCTAGATTAATTTGACCTAAAAACGGAACTATCATCGTCGTTTCGGCCTGGTTAACAAAATACATAGCAACTAAATATATCGCTCCAACCAAAATTTGTAATATAGTCTTTTGTCTAGCCAATAACCCCAAATTTCTTTTTTTTATTACTTTAATATAATCGTCAATAAATCCAATAACACCGAAACAAGTCGCCATCAAAAGCCCGCTAAAAAATTTTAGTCCATCTAAAAAAACATCGTTATATAATCTATAATCTATATTAAAAAATAATATTAAATATCCAACTGAAGCCGCTAATAAGATCCCAAAAATAAACATCAATCCGCCCATCGTCGGAGTTCCTTGTTTCGATTTGTGCCATGTTGGACCTATTTCTTTTATTGTTTGACCGAATTTAAGTCTTTCTAAAAACGGAATTAATATATTCCCCAAAAAAACAGTTATAAAATAAGACAATATAAAACCAATAGTTATATATAAATACTTCATTTTTTGTTACTCCATCTCTTAATTTTAAAATTTTATAAATTTTTATATATTTTTTCTAAGACTTTCTCTAGTTTCATCCCTCGACTAGCTTTAAACCAAATTATATTGCCAGATTTTATATCTGATTTTAGGGCGCTAACAAGATCATTAAGATCATCTTGGTTTTCAAAATATTTTATTTTATCTTTTGACATTCCAAAATCCAAAGCGCCATCTCGATATTTTTTTGAAAACGGCCCGAAACAATATAATTTATTTATATCGCTCCTAGCAATCAAGCTTCCAATATCATAGTGAGATTTTTCTGATATATCTCCAAGTTCTAGCATATCAGAAATAACTAGTATTTTTAAATTGTTTTTGTTAATATTTATTTTATCAAGAGTCTTTACAGCTGCTTTCATCGAATCCGGACTAGCATTATAACAATCTTCAATAATAACAACGTCTTTAAAATTTACGATTTTTTGTCTCATCCCCGACGGACTATATAAACTAAGACCGTTTATAATTTCGCCGTTCGAAAGATCTAGTTGTTTCGCAACTAGATAAGCACAAAGCGCACTATAAACACTGTGTTCGCCCAAACACGGTATTTTAATTCTTGTTTTTGTCTCGCCGTCAACAATATCAAAACTTGTTTCTAAATTCGAATCAATATTTTCAGCACAAATATTAGCGTTTTTATTTTTTAAACCAAAATATTTTATATTATAATTATTATTTTTATAATCACACAAAAAATCGCTGTCTTTATTTAAAATTAAAATCGAATCTTTTTCCATTCCGTCTAAAATTTCTAGCTTCGCTTTAAAAATGTTTTCTTTAGTTTTTAAAGCTTCTATATGTGTAACACCAATATTTGTAACAACTCCAATATCAGGCTTTATTATTTCCGAAAGTTCTGATATCTCTCCGAAATTACACATCCCCATCTCGATTACAGCAACGTCGTGTTTATCGTCTAAATTTAAAATTGTCTTTGAAACTCCTATTTCGTTATTAAGATTCTCGCTAGTTTTTAAAACATTATATTTTTGACTAAGAACCGAAGCTATCATATCTTTTGTTGTTGTTTTCCCAACACTTCCTGTTATTCCTATTACTGGTATCTTAAATAACGACCTATAATAAGTCGCTATTTTTATTAAAGCTTTTTTAGTATCACTCACTCTAATTATATTTTTTAAATTATTA
>JAGAUG010000097.1 GCA_017828935.1 Oscillospiraceae bacterium
TAAAATATAATAAACAGCAAACTTAACAGTGGTAAATATTAAGACAGCTGATATTAACTAATTAATTTAAATTTTTAAGATTTTATATTTATCCCAAAAATCCCGCCAACGGCGCCAAACAACATCAACCCAAAAAGCTTTATTAAAAACAAAGACAAATCTATCATTTCAAAAGAAACTGTTTGAAACAAAAGTCCTGTTAAAAATATAACAGCTAAAATAACTAAACCTGTAATAATACCAGTAATCATTCCGTTCTTTCCGTAAAAAATTGCAGAAAACCAGGCCGAAACAAAGCCGGTAATAAACAAAACCACTGTCGAAACAAACTTGACTCCCGACGTCGACATCAAAGCGCCGTTAATCAAAACCGCAGGAATTAGACTTATTATAAAACCGACTAAAATTCCTATCAGCGTTCCTTTTATTATTGGCGTTGTTAACCCAACCACTTGAACAAAACCGTTATCATCAACTTTTAAATCTTTCATATTCACAAAACCTTTCTTATATTTATATTAATATATAAATATGTCTTAAGACAAGATGTTTATGAATATAAAATATTATTTATTTTTTGTCTTCTTGTTTTTTTACTTCTAGCTTTTTATTCTCTCTCTCAAGAGCAGTATTATTTGTGTGAATCGACCAACGAGTTATTCTAATTTTATTTCTGTCTCCGCTAGTCTCTAAAACAATAAAATCATCTTTTATCGAAACAACCGTACCAATAATTCCGCCAATCGTAATTATTTCGTCACCTATTTCGATATTGGATCTTAATTTTTCGTTTTCTTTTTCTTTTTTCTTTTGGGGTCTAATAACTAATAAATACATCACAGCCAGCATCGCAACTATCATTAAAATCTGAGCTTGAAAACTACCTGCTGGTCTTGTATCAACCTGATTAGCCGCTGAATCCGTAGTAACAGCAGCAACACTAAACATATTAATCAATTAAACAGATCTCCTTTTTATTATTTTATTAGTCCATCAACTCTATAATATATTTTACATTATTTAAAAATAAATTTCAATAGATTAGAACTTAATTTTTATAATATTTTTATTTTTATATTTCAACGTCTTTTAAACTCTTTATCTCACTATTTGGATAGTAGTGATTCAAAATATTTTCATAATTCCAGTTTTCTTTTTCGTTATAAAACTTCGCTCCAAACTGACTCATCCCAACTCCGTGACCAAATCCATAAGACGTAAATATAAACTCTTGTTTGTCTTTATCATAAAAAATTTCAAACTTCGGCGAACCAAGCTTTGTTAAAACTTCTTCTCTTATTAGTCTCGCTGTTATATCAGTCTCTTTGTTAGAAATCTTTCTAAAATATTTATTATAAGCCCCAACAGACATCTTCCCGTTGTAACCAGCCTTTGTTTTTGTTAAAACCTTAAATATATCTTCAGGTTCTATATTTTCAAGCTCTAAAGACCACTTATTTTTAAACAATTCCTTAACTTCTCCAAGACTATATCTACACTGTTTTTGATATGTCGGAGATAAAAAATCATACTTACTTTCAACGCTCGATGTTGACTCAAATCCCCAAATATCTATCGCGTCGTTCGTTTTATCAGCAACGCAAGAACAATAAGGCGTAAACGCTAACTTGTTTTTTTCCCCGTTTTTTAAAACTACTAAATCTAAAACTTCTTCGACCGCTTTTTTTACTTTTTCCGAAGGTTTTTTATAAATAAAATTTAGATATTGATTTTTTTGAATATTTCTTAAAATAAAAGTGTGACAAGCTATAGTTTGAGCTTTTAAAGCTTCTTCCGGAAACGTCCTTCCCATCTCTGATTCAACTAAGCTAGCTAAAACATCTTCTGTTTTTATATTAACAACCTTACCTTCAAATCTAACCGTCAAATAAGAATTATCTTTTTGTTCTAACCCAAAAGAATTTAAACTTATAAAACTTATAAAATTAATAGTTAATATTAAACTCAAAATTTTTTTATTCAAAATCACAACTAGTCCTTTTTTATTTATTTAAATTAAAATAGCTGCAACAGAAACAAAAAAATTGTCTCCTAGCAGCTAAATCTTTGTTTCTTAAATATAATAAATTATCTCTTTGAGAACTGCGGCGCACGACGAGCAGCTTTAAGACCATATTTCTTACGCTCTTTCATACGTGAATCACGCGTCAACAAGCCTTCTTTTTTGAGAACTGGTCTGACAACTTCGTCACCTGATTGAAGAAGAGCTTTAGAAATTCCATGTCTTATAGCTCCAGCTTGACCTGAAACTCCTCCACCACTAACTCTAACAACTATATCAAAGCTCCCAACTGTATTAGTTAGCTCTAAAGGCTGTCTAACTATAAGCTTTAAAGTTTCTAAACCAAAATAATCGTCGATACTTCTACCGTTAATTTTTATATTTCCCGTTCCTGGATAAAGTCTTACTCTAGCAACAGAGCTCTTTCTTCTTCCAGTTCCGTACAAATGAGGTTTCTGTTCAAACATAATAACAAACTCCTTTCAAGTAATTATAATTTAATTATATATTCAAGCTTTCTGGTTGCTGAGCTTGATGTTCGTGAGTTTCGTCTTTATAGATTCTAACTCTTGTTAACGCCTTACGACCTATTGTATTATCAGGAACCATACCTTTGATAGCTAACATCAAAGCTTTTTCTGGCGTTTTTTCCATCAAAGTTTTATATTGGATCTCTTTTAGACCGCCGACCCAACCAGTATGATATCTATAATATTTTTTTTCTAATTTTTTACCAGTCAATTTAACTTTTTTAGCATTAATAATAATAACGTGGTCACCACAATCAACATGAGGTGTAAAAATAGGCTTGTTTTTACCTCTCAATATATTTGCCGCTATCGCTGCAACTCTACCAAGCGACTTTCCGCTCGCATCGATAACAAACCACTTTCTCTCTATCTCAGCTGGCTTAGCCATATAAGTTGACATTATTGATCTCCTCCCATAAAATAAAATAAATAAAATTTAATAATATATCTAAACTTAATATAATTTATCTAAGGGGTAAACAAACGATATTAACTCAGAATAATATTCTGTATTTTATTATAATAGACAAATTATGATTTGTCAAGAAAAAACAAACAAGTTAAGATAAAAAAATATTTTTTGGTATTTTATTTGCTATAACATGATCTATTTATCCGCATCTGGATCAAAAGATTATTTTCAAAATTAATATTTTGTGATATAATAAATAAATATAATTAAAAATAAAATATTTGAGCTTTAAAAGCTAAATAAATATCCTTGCGACAACAGTCCAAAGCCAAGAAATAACGCTCATAATTACACCGCTGGATAAAACTCCTAAAAAGATCGTTATAACAGACGGAAAAAGTCTTAGCCTTAGGGTTGCTGCGATTAAAGAGCCTGTCCAAGCTCCTGTCCCAGGGATCGGAATGGCCACGAAAAAAAACAACCCCCAAAGCTCATACTTTCCGATTTTTAAAGCTTTTTCGTCGGCTTTTTTAATTATTTTAATACAAAAATCTTGGATCGAAAATCTTATTAGTTTATTTCTAATTTTAAATTTTATTATAAACTTAGAAACCAACTTTGAAGTGGACATCCAGTCTAAAATTTTTTTAGCGAAAATAATTAAAAACGGAACAGGAAGAATATTCCCAATTACGGCTGCTATGTAAGTTATATATATCGAAAGACCCATCGCGATCCCGTAAGGAATAGCTCCTCGAAGCTCAATAACAGGTAACATAGCGATAAAAAAAACATACAAAACTTTAGTTATCATTGCTTTCTCCTATCTTTTTGTTATATATTAATTATATATATTTTTTTATTATAAATCAAGTTTAAAATAAATTAAAATCGAGAGGGAAACTACTATGCCAGATCAAATTTCTAATAAAATTTCTAGTAAAATTTCTATTATAGTTCCTTGTTATAACGAACAAGAATCTATTCCGTATTTCTATAAAGAAATCTGTAATATATTCAAGCAAATGCCTGACGTTGTTTTAGAAACTATTTTTGTTGACGACGGCTCAAAAGATCACACACTAGAAATCATAAAAGAAATCTCAGACAGAGATAACAGATTTAAATACATATCTTTTTCAAGAAACTTCGGAAAAGAAGCGGCCCTTTACGCTGGACTCTCTGAATCAACAGGAGACTTTATAGGTGTGATGGACGTAGACTTGCAAGATCCACCAGGCTTAATAAAAGATATGTACATAGCTTTAAAAACAGGCGAATATGATTGTGTCGCAACTAGACGTGTTGACAGAAAAAACGAACCACCAATTCGTTCTTTTTTCGCTAGAATATTTTATAAATTAATTAACAAAATATCTAATACTAATATCGTTGACGGAGCAAGAGATTTTAGATTGATGACAAGACAGATGGTTGATGCTATTTTATCTGTTTCTGAATATAACAGATTCTCAAAAGGAATTTTTAGTTGGGTTGGCTTTAAAACAAAGTGGATCGAATTTGAAAACCAAGACAGAATCGCCGGAAAGACCAAATGGTCTTTTTGGAAGCTATTTTTATATTCAATCGACGGAATTGTCGCTTTTTCAACTGTTCCGCTCGCTATTTCTTCGATCTTTGGTATTTTGTTTTGTTTAATATCTTTTATATTAATTTTATTTATAATAATAAAAACCCTAGTGTTTGGTGACCCTGTTTCTGGTTGGCCATCAACAGCATGTATAATATTCTTAGTAGGAGGTTTGCAATTATTTTGTACTGGAATCTTGGGCCAGTATCTTTCAAAGACTTATTTAGAAACAAAAAAACGACCGATTTATATTATTAAATCTAAATCTAAATAATTAAAATTATTATTTATCAAAATCAAAATCAAAAACAAGAAAGAAGTGAAAAAAATATTATGACAAGTTTTTTTAATTATATTTATGATATAAATTTATTATTGATAGCTGGGCTTGGACTCGGGTTAAATTATTATAAGCCGTCAGACTTAAAAAAATCTAATATCAAAAAAATAATTTTTCTATCTGTAACAGGCGCTTTTATGTTATTTATTTTTGTCTCGAGATACGGTATCGGTTTCGATTATTTTAATTATTATACTTTACTTAATCAGTGCAAAACATTTTCGTTTTTAGAGCTGTTAACCTATAAAGGTCCAGTAGAACCTGGGTTCGCCGTGCTTCTTAAGTTAATATCTTTTATAACAAACGATATTGTTATTATGTATCTTATCTTAGGGATAATTATGCTTTTAGTTTTAAATATTTATATTTATAAATACTCTACAGAACCTTGGGTAAGTGTATATTTATTTGTTGGGTTTGGCTTTATGTTTGGTGTTATGAATTTGTTTCGGCAATATTTCGTAGCTATTGTATTTTTGTTTGCGATCAAATATATTCAAAACAAAAATTTCTGTATGTTTCTATTAGTTACTTTGATTTGTGCGAGTATTCACAAATCGGCTTTAATAATATTACCTGTTTATTTTATAGCTAGATTAGATATTAACTGGAAGACGCTAACTTTTTTTGGATCTCTAACTCTACTGGCTTATATATTTTGTGATTACGCTATTAATTTTATAACTCAATATATTTATACTGATTATAATTTAGAAACAGGCGAGCTAAAAAGATTTATGGGTGGGATGCCTTGGCAATTTGTTATAGTTCCGTTTATTTATTGTCTAACTGCGGTCTTGATGAAAAATAAATTATTAAAAAAAGACCCTGGGAATATTGTTTTAATTAATTTTTCGATCTATACTTTGATTCTTTGGATCTTGATGACAAAACATTTATTATTAGAAAGAGCTTCTAATTTCTTTTATATTTCGTCGATTTTGTTAGGCGCTCAACTAGTATCTTGTTTGAATCCGGACCAAAATATTAAACAAAGACTTGACGAAATTAAAAATTTAATTTCTCAAATGAAAAAAAATAATAACAAAGGCAAGGCTTTGGAGTCTAAAAATCACGAACTGAAAAAAATTCAAGAAGAGTACTCAGAAAGTAAAGCTTACTATGTAACGGCGATCGTTTCTATATTAATTTTAGGATTTTTAAATCAAGTGTTTGCAACAAGCCACGGAAATCACGCAGTATTTCCATATAAGTCTATTTTCACAAGAGAAAGAGATACTAATAGAGAAAATTCGATAAAACAAATTAGCGAGCAACAAAATGATTAAAAAAATATCCAAACTAAAAGATACGATATTAATATCTTTTAAGATATTAATATTTTTGATGTTTGGCGTTGTATTTACTGTTATAGCTTATCAAAACTATTTATTTACAAAGTTTTTTTCGATTAATTTAGGAACTTCAACGTCGACATTTGGAGCGTTATTTTTAATTTTTAATTATATTTATGACGGGTTCAAACTCGGAGAAAACAAAATTTCTGATGTTGTTTATTCTCTTTCTTTGTCGGCTATTATTTCGCTAATATTTACTTATTTTCAACTATGTATTTTATTTCACGAATTCTTAAGTTTTTGGCCAATTTTAATTATAATGATTGCTGATGTCGCGCTTTCAATTGTTTCTTCGATTTTGTATTCTTATGTTTACGACAAATTCTTTCCTCCTAAGACGACAATAATAATTTATTCAGAAAAAACAGATCTTGATTTGATCTTAAAAAAAGTTTATTCTAGACCAGACAAATATATCGTTGTAGATAAAATTCATATTGGAGAGAATTTAAAATATATTTTTCAAAAAATAAATAATATTGACTTAATTATTTTGTGTGATATTAATTTAGAATACAGAGAAAAAATTATTGAGAGATGTTACAAAAATAATATAGAAGTTTATTTTAGACCTGTTGTGTCTGATATAATTATAAATAACGCTTCGTTTCACCAAATATCAGACACTCCGATTTTGACTTGTAATTATAAAGAGCTAACTTTAGAACAAAAATTTTTTAAAAGAATTTTTGATATATTTTTTGCTTTAATAATGCTCGGTATAGCTTGGCCAATTATGATAATAACAGCTATTATAATAAAGCTTTACGACGGTGGCCCGGTATTTTTTACTCAAGATCGGGTTACGATACATAATAAAATTTTTAAATTATATAAATTCAGAAGTATGATTGTCGACGCCGAAAAAGACGGGGTCGCTAGGCTCGCTCTTAAAAACGACCAAAGAATAACTCCTGTTGGAAAGATAATCAGGATGCTTAGAATAGACGAACTTCCTCAGATTATAAATATATTAAAAGGCGATATGAGTATCGTAGGCCCGAGACCTGAAAGACCGGAACTAATCGCCCAAAATATTTTAGACTTTCCTGCTTTTGAATATCGAACAAAAGTTAAAGCTGGGATGACAGGTTTTGCTCAAATAAAAGGCAAGTATAATACGCCTTATTTAGACAAACTAATGATGGATCTGATGTATATCGAATCTTACTCGATATTTTTAGATCTAAAACTTATTTTTTTGACTATTAAAATAATTTTTATTCCTGAGAGCAGCGAGGGAATTTGATTTTTTTATTTTTAAATTTATATAAATATTAAACAAAATTTTTGTTTTGTTTTTTAGTTGAAAAAATATTATAAATATGTTATTATATTATTGGTATTGTTGTTATATAAATTTAAATTGCAATATAGATCGTGGTAAATCTATATAGCTTTGTAATTTTTCCAATTCTGAAATTAAAAACTTTCGATAAAAATTAAAATTTTTTAATATTTTTTAATAGTTTTTATCGAAGGTAAGTTTCGGTATTGGCTTTTTTTGTTTTGTTTAATTAAATATTTTAATAAAATTTTATTATTAAAAATAAACTTAAATTAATATAGACAGGAGGTTAATAAATTACAAAATATTTGTGTTTGTGATTTATAAAAATATGAATAAAAATACTGTTAATCAAAAGTCTGGTTTAAAAAAATTATTTCTTGAACCAGATCCAAAACAAGTTATAAAAGATCCGGAAAAGATTAGCAAGAAATATCACTTCTTGCAACCAACGATTTTTATAGCTATTTATTTATTATACTTTGCTTCTTATCTAGGAAGAAAACAACTAGCTATCGGTTTTTGTGGCCCTGCTGAGGCTCATAATTTAGGAATCGAAGACGTATTTGGAATCAATCATAATGTTTACGCTATCTTAGGTGTAATATATTATACTGCCTACGGAATAGGCAAGTTTTTAGGCGGAGTTATGGCTGATAAAGCGAATGTAAGAGTTGCATTGCCAACTTCGTTAATTGTCTCTGCAGTAGTTCCGCTAGGAATTATTTGGGGCTGTAATTTGTTTTCAGCTGGAACTATTTCTCAAGGCACTATGATCTTAATGATGTATATTTCTTGGGGAATCTCAGCGTTTATTCAAGCCGCTTCTTTCCCAATGTGTAGTAAGATCTTAACGTTCTGGTATTCTAATAAAAATAGAGCAACTATTTGGTCTTTTTGGTCGACATCTCACGAACTTGGGTCAGCTGCTTCGCTCGGCTTAGCAACTTTCTTAATTACTAGATTTAATTATCAGGCTGTATTTTATATTCCAGCTGTAATTGGAATTTCTGTTTCGATCGTTGCGTTAATTTTACTTCGAGATAAGCCTGTTACCCAAGGTCTTCCAGACGTCGAAACGTTCGCAGGAACTATTATTACAAAAACAGAAGAAGACGATAATGAACCTGTTGATAATAGATCATACGGTCAAGTATTCAAAGAAGAAATTCTAAAAAACAAAAATATTTGGGTTCTAAGTCTATCTTTTATTTGTCTATATATTATGAGAACTGGACCTGTTGATTGGTTCCAAAGAGTGTTACAAGGCGACCCACTTGGAACTTTAAAAACTATTTTAGTTCCAACTTTCGGATGTTTAGGAACTTTATCTATTCCTTGGGTTTCTGAGAAAATTTTTAAAGGCCGTAGAGCTCCAGCCTTGTTTATATATTTCTTAGTAGCTACGGTTTGTTTTACTTTAATTTATTTAACAGCTTCACCAAAAGGCGGAGGAAATCCAATTATAGCTCTTCCAGAAGCAATTGCAACTCCAGTTCAGTTTGTTTTATACGCTTTACTTGGGATCTCAACTTACGGTCCATTAGTTATGATTGGTGGTGTCGCTTCTATCGAATCAGCTTCTAAAAAAGTTGCTTCAGCGGCAACAGGATTTACAGGCGGAATGGGTTACGTTGGTTCTGTATTGATGTCTATATTCGGCGGGATCTTTGCTGAGATGGGAACAGGTTATATGTTCGCAGTTTGGATCATAGCTGGTATAATAGCAATGTTATTAATGCTTGTTGCTTGGAACCAAAAAGCTAATAAAGAATATTCACATTAAAAATTTTAATTAAAATTATAATTAATTTAAATTATTTAATTAGGGGGAGTAAATATTGTCGAATTTTTCAAATCAGGCTAGTCAAACTAAAAAAAGTTTTTTAAAAAATATTATTTCGGAACCAGAAGCAAAGCCAATTATCAAAGATAAAACAAAAATTAAAAAAGATTATTATTTTTGGCGTAATTCTATTTTGATTACTTCTTATGTTATTTATATAGTTGCTTATCTTGGACGTAAAAATTTTAGTATAGCGATGCCATTTATGAAAGAGACGATCGGAATAACAACTAAAGATCAAGGTTTAATTTTAGCTGTTTCTTCGATTGTTTACGGTATTGGAAAGTTTATTAATGGATCGATTGCTGACAGAAGTAACGTTCGAACTTTGTTGCCAATAAACTTGATGTTAGCTAACGGTCTTAATATAATGATTGCTATAGCCCCTTGGATTTATAAAAACTATACACCGTCTCATCAGATGATGGTTATTTATATGTGTTTATTTTGGGGAGCAAGTAACTGGTTTCAATCAGCTTTGTTCCCGTTTTGTGCGAAGTCTTTAATTAGATGGTTTCCTAATTCAAATAGAGCGACGTGGTGGGCTCGTTGGTCCACTTCACACGAGCTCGGCAGTTTTTTAGCGCTAAACTCAACTGCTTATATTGCTTCGGCTTTTGGAAAGTTTGGATTCGAAGCGATGTTCTTTGTTCCGTTTGCTATTGCGCTAATAATCGGAATAATCGGGTTCTTTTCTTTGAGAGATAGACCGGTTTCTATTGGGTTACCTGATGTCGAAGAAATTTGTGGAACTAAACTCGAAGAACTTACAGAAAAAGAAAAACAAGAAAAAGATCAAGAAGAGGACAGTACATATTTTCAGATATTAAAAAAATACGTTCTAAAAAACAAAGTAATGTGGAACTTGGCTCTAATATATTTTTGTGTCTATGTTTTTAGAAATGGGCCGATCGATTGGATTTTTAAAATTTTAGCCGGAAGCGCACCAAAAGCAACGTCTCTCGAAGCCTTACAAAATATAGATAAATTAGCTGCTTTAAAAACTTCGATGCTTTGCGCGATTGGTTTTTTTGGAACTTTTTTTGCTCCTCTAATTTCTGAAAAATTATTTAAAGGTCGAAGAGCTCCAGCTAATTTTTGGTGTCTTGTAATTGGCGCTATTTCTGTAATTGGAATGTGGCTCGGAGCGTCGCCTTATTCGCCTATATATAACAACGAAATATTAAAAAATATTGTTATTTTTACTTCTCTTGGAGTAGCAGGCTTTACTGTATGTGTTCCACAGGTTTTAGTTGGTGGAATTTGCGCTGTTGAGTCGTCTTCAAAGAGAGTAGCTTCGGCGGCGTCTGGTTTCGCTGGGCTTTTGGGTTATTTCGGAGCGGCGTTTGGTCATATCATAAACGGAATAATTTTAGATTATTCGATGCAAGTTTTTGACGACGCTAGATTAGTTTTAGTTTATTGGGGCGTTGTTGCTCTAATCGGAGCTTTACTTTGTATCCCTCTTTGGAATACTAAAGCTAACAAAGAATACTCTCATTAAAAATTAAAATATTTTAATTATAAAAATAAAAAAAACAAATTGCATCTTGAAATATCGTATTTTTTAAGATGCAATTATTTTTTGATCTATAAATAAAAGCTTATTAGAATTTTTTTAATTTTTTCTAATAAGCTTTTTTTATTTGGTTCTATAATAAATCTTGGGGTGGCTTTGAAAATTTAGGTTTTTAATCTTGAAAAACACATGTTAATCTAACCTAAGTAAATTAAATCCCGGCGTATTGGACTCACTTAAGAGTAAGGGAGTCGGCTCGCAAGAGCCGGAGGGATTGATATTTTAGCTAAAATATTCTATAAAATTATAAAAAATATTAGAAGAATAAACCCTCAGTCAGCTACGCTGACAGCTCCCTTGAGAAGGGAACCATTTAGAAAATTCCCAGTGTCGTTTTTTTAAGCTGGAAACACCAAATAAATTAGTCTAAGAACAAAAAAATTGCACCCCAACTCTTGACATAGAACCTTTTATTTTTATTTTCTCAGCACGATAGCGCTGGATTGGCCGGTGGCGCCAGCCACTTATTCTCTACCCCAAACGCCGTAATCTATAAATAATTTCTTTCCGCCACCGACGTCTTGTTTTAAATAAGTATTAACTGGATATTTTTTATTAAACCCGAATTGATAGTCTTGACCTGTTCTACTATCTTTAGCGTGATATATATAATAATTAAATATAAAATCTTGGGTTTTAGAACCGTCAGGATTTATTTTTATAGAATTTTCGACAGGCGAAACAGTATAAAAATATTGTTTTTCTTCCAGCATCTTCTTCCAACCGCCATCCTGTCCTACTTTTCTAAAAAATTCGTGTTTAAAATTTTTAGAAACTAAGCCCTCTAAATTATTACTTGGATCATAATTTATTTTAACTCTAACCGGGATCTTAAGCTCTACTTTATATTCTTTAGTTAACAATAAATATTCGTGGCTTCCCGGCTCTAATTTTGTATTTTTTATAAACACTTTTCTCTCGGCGTTTAAAGCGTCTACTACTGTTTCGGCTCCGCCAACTGAGATTCTCTCTTTGCTCTTAAATTCTCTAATTGTCGTCGCTCTTGTTTTTGTGTTATCATCCGAAGTTTTCGTCCCAATTCCAAATAAATCTTTATTTAAATCTATATCTTTTAAATAATAACAGTTACTTATCGTTCCTACACCAATTCCACATATTCCGCCTTTGTTTTTTCCTGTTAAATCTATATTCGCTCCGTAACAACTCTTTACTTTTCCTCCATTACTACAGATCCCTATAACTCCTCCGACGTTAGAATTATTTCCTGTTCCACTTATTTTGTTATTCGCTCCGTAACAACTTTCTACAATTCTTTCAATATCACCTCCAGCGCCTCCGCAAGTACCTACTACTCCTCCTACGTTATTCTGGCTTCCATTTCCTGTCAATGTGTTGTTCGCTCCATAGCTACTAGTAACCATTCCCGTGCAAAAACCAACTACTCCTCCGACATTAGACATTGTTCCCTTTCCTATTAATGTATTGTTCTCTCCATAGCTACTAATAATCGTTCCATTACACATACCAACTACTCCTCCGACATCGCTACTACCATTGCTATTTGTACCATTACCACTGATATACGAATTTTTTACTCCTAAATTTTTAATCTCTCCTCCTTCTCCAATATACCCAAATAAACCTGCGAAGACCTCTCCCAAACTTTCAATATTACAATATAGTCCGCTTATCGAGTATCCTGCCCCGTTGAATGTTCCTGAATACTGCGTACTGTTATTTTCCCCGATCGGAACCCAATTTAAATCTTCTAAAGCTGTTTTTTTTGTAGAATCAAGAGTATCAATTGTTTCTGTTCCCTTAAGAAGAGCTTTTAATCCATCATACGCGTCTCCATCTGCTGAACTAATTACTTCGATATTATTTTTTAATATCGCTTTGGCTGATGGTTCTGCTTTGACATGATCTACTGATACTGTACTGTCCTGTTTATACTGATTATATCCTTTAACTATATCAGCAAAGCCCCTTAGCTCTTTTTCGTCGTTAATTTCATAAATACCCTGACTATTTTTTATCGGCAACTTTGCCTTCCCGTCTATTCTTTCTACTACTTGACCTTCTTCTGCATACTTATAATTAGCAAATGGTAGTCTATTTCCCTGCGTACCGAAATCATCCAAAGTAGCTCTAATAGGTTTAATACTAATACTTAGTATAAATATAACAAAAATTATTATATATTTATATCTACTAGTACCCCCCCCGTGGCAAATTTTGGTAATTTAATATTTAAATTATTTTTTAAATTATTCATAAAATTCATAAAAATTCCTCCTAAATTATATTATTTTTTATGTCTTTAGTTTTATTATATTATATTTTTAATTATATGTCAAGTGTTTTTTTAAAAAATTTAAAAAATTTTTTTTAAAA
>JAGAUG010000098.1 GCA_017828935.1 Oscillospiraceae bacterium
AATATTTTTAATTGATGGTAAAGAAATGGAGAGGGTTGAAGCTATGACAAATGCAAAACCAGTTAAGTTAGGGAACACTGTTAGAATGAGTTTTTCTAAAATCGACGAAATAACACCTGTCCCTAATTTAATAGAGATGCAAAAAGACTCTTATCAATGGTTTATAACAGACGGCTTAAAAGAAATTTTTGAAGAGATGACTTCTATATCAGATTATACCGGAAATTTGGTGCTGGACTTTGTTGATTTCAAGATAGAAGAGATACCAAAATATACTATCGAAGAATGTAAAGATCGAGATATTACTTACGCAACTCCAATAAAAGTCAAGACCAGATTATTAAATAAATCAACAGGCGAAGTTAAAGAACAGGATATTTTTATCGGCGACTTCCCTCTCATGACTCAAACAGGAACTTTTATTATAAACGGAGCTGAGCGTGTTGTTGTTTCTCAACTAGTTCGATCTCCGGGAGTTTATTACGGGATGTCTTACGACAAAACCGGTAAAAAGCTATTTACTTCAACGGTTATTCCGAACCGTGGTGCTTGGCTTGAATATGAGACAGACGCAAACGACAATCTTTTTGTTAGAATCGACAAAAATAGAAAAATACCGATTACAACTTTAATTAGAGCCTTAGGACTTCAATCGGATTTTGATATTATCGATTTTTTTGGTGAGACAGATAAAATAGTTGCCACACTACAAAAAGACAATACCAAAAATATGGCTGAGGGACTAATCGAAGTTTATAAAAAATTAAGGCCTGGTGAGCCTCCTAACGTCGACAGCGCCCAAGCTCACTTGGATTCTTTGTTTTTCGACCCTAAAAGATATGAAATATCTAAAGTCGGAAGATATAAATATAACAAAAAACTTTCTATCGCTGAAAGAATCTCAGGGAAAAAATTAGCTGAAGATATTATGGATCCGTTGACTGGCGAAATATTAGCTAACAAAGACGAAGTAATTACTTACGAACAGGCTCTAGATATCGAAAAACACGGTGTTAGTGTTGTAAAATTAGACATCGAAGGTAAAGTCATCAAAGTTATATCTAACGGAATGGTTAATATAAAAGACTTTGTTAGCTTAGATGACAAGACTTTAGAAAAACTAAAAATAAAAGAAAAAGTTAGATTTGTAACTTTGTGCGATATAATCAGCAACTCGGACGACGAAAAAACACTAGTAGAAGAAATTAAAAATAGAATAGATGAACTGATCCCAAAACATATAACAATCGACGATATATTCGCTTCTATAAACTATATTATTGGTCTTGATTACGATATAGGCGAAATTGACGATATCGATCATCTCGGCAACAGAAGAATTAGATCAGCTGGTGAGCTGCTTCAAAATCAATTCAGACTTGGTTTTTCAAGAATGGAAAGAGTTATTAGAGAAAGAATGACAATCCAAGCTCAAGATATGAAAACAATTACTCCTCAAAGTTTAATTAATATAAGACCGGTTGTTGCGGCGATAAAAGAATTTTTTGGTTCTTCTCCACTTTCTCAGTTTATGGATCAAAACAACCCTCTAGCTGAGCTTACACACAAAAGACGTTTGTCAGCTTTGGGACCTGGAGGACTTTCTAGAGATAGAGCTGGATTTGAAGTTCGTGACGTTCACTACACTCACTACGGCAGAATGTGTCCGATAGAAACCCCTGAAGGTCCAAATATCGGTTTGATATCTTATTTAGCAACGTTCGCTAAAATTAACGAATTTGGATTTATCGAAGCACCATATAGAAAAGTCGACAAACAAACTGGTAAGATTTTAGACCAAGTTGTTTATATGACAGCCGATGAAGAAGATAACTATGTAGTAGCCCAAGCTAATGAGCCACTTACAGAAGACGGAAAATTCGCTCGTCAACGCGTTAACGCTAGATTTAAAAACGAAATTTTAGAAATAGAGCGAGAAATGGTCGACTATATGGACGTTTCTCCTAAGATGGTTGTCTCGGTCGCAACTTCTATGATTCCGTTTTTAGAGAACGACGACGCCAACAGAGCTTTGATGGGTTCTAACATGCAAAAACAGGCTGTGCCTTTAATAAAACCTCAAGCTCCGATAGTTGCAACGGGGATGGAATATAAGGCAGCAATCGATTCTGGAGTTGTTGTTGTCGCTAAAAACGACGGAGTTGTAAGCGAAGTTAGTGCATCTAAAATTGTTATAAAAACAAATAATAACAAATATGATGAATATCAGTTAACGAAATTTATAAGATCAAATCAAGGAACATGTATTAATCAGATCCCGATAGTTAATAAAGGCGAAAAAGTTTCTAAAGACCAGGTTATAGCTGACGGACCAGCTACAAACAACGGTGAAATTAGTTTGGGAAGAAACGTTCTTATCGGTTTTATGACTTGGGAAGGTTATAACTACGAAGATGCTATTTTAATTAACGAAAAACTAGTTAAAGAAGACGTGTTTACGTCGATACACATCGAAGAATATGAGATCGAGTCTAGAGATACAAAACTTGGTCCAGAAGAGATAACAAGAGATATTCCAAACGTTGGAGAAGACGCTTTAAAAGACCTAGACGACAGAGGAATTATTAGAGTCGGCGCTGAAGTAAGATCCGGAGATATACTTGTCGGAAAGGTTACTCCAAAAGGCGAAACGGAACTTACAGCCGAAGAGAGACTCCTTAGAGCGATTTTTGGTGAAAAAGCTAGAGAAGTTAGAGATACGTCTCTAAAAGTTCCTCACGGAGAATACGGAATAATTGTAGACGTTAAAGTTTTTACAAGAGATAATTGCGACGTCTTAGCTCCGGGAGTAAATATGGTCGTTAGATGTTATATCGCTCAAAAACGAAAAATTTCTGTTGGAGACAAAATGGCTGGTAGACACGGTAACAAAGGTGTTGTTTCTAGAATTTTACCTCAAGAAGATATGCCATTCTTGCCGGACGGTACTCCACTTGATATTGTTCTAAATCCGCTTGGTGTTCCATCTCGTATGAATATCGGTCAGGTTTTAGAAGTTCACTTAGGTCGAGCAGCCGCGGCTTTAGGTTGGAAGGTTATGACGCCTGTTTTTAACGGCGCTCGAGAAGAAGATATTAGAAGCGCTCTTAGAGACGCCGGCCTTAGAGAAGACGGAAAGACTATTTTATATGACGGCCGAACTGGTCAACCTTTTGATAATCCTGTTACTGTCGGTTATATGTATTTCTTAAAGCTTCATCATCTTGTTGACGATAAAATACACGCCAGATCAACTGGACCATATTCGCTTGTTACTCAACAGCCTCTTGGAGGTAAGGCTCAGTTTGGTGGTCAAAGATTCGGAGAAATGGAAGTTTGGGCTCTAGAAGCTTACGGTGCTGCTTACGCACTACAAGAAATTTTAACTGTAAAATCAGACGACGTTGTTGGAAGAGTTAAAACATATGAAGCGATCGTAAAAGGTCACAATGTTCCAAAATCAGGAATCCCAGAGTCGTTTAAAGTTCTAATAAAAGAACTTCAGTCTTTAGCTTTAGATATTCAAGTTTTAGACGAAAATAATAACGAGATTAATTTAAAACAATCGTTTGAAGAAGACGACGATATGGGCTTGTCTAATGTCGAGATATCATCTAAAAAACAAGTCGAAATTATTAATTTTGATGAAGACGACGAAGACGACGATGAAAAAGATGAGATGCTTGATGAAAATATAGATTCTCAAGATGATATTAGTGACGATCTTGACGATTTTGTTGGTTTAGATAATAATAAAATTGACGAAGAAGACGAATCTATAGACGAGGACGACGAAGACGACGACACTGAAAATATAGAAGAAGAAATTAGCGAAGATCTTGAAGATGACGAAGATGATATAAAAAATATAAGCGTTCAAGATCTTGAAAAAGAGTTGTTTTTAAACTTGGATGAAATAAGTTTAGACGGTAACAGTGACGATATAGATGATTTTGATTTTTAGATTTTATAATATATTTTTGAAAGAGGTTGCTAAAAATGGAATTCAATATTTTTGAATCTATAAAAATATCTCTTGCTTCACCAGATAAAATAAGAGAATGGTCTTACGGAGAGGTAAAAAAACCTGAAACAATAAATTACAGGACTTTAAAACCTGAAAAAGATGGATTGTTTTGTGAGCGAATTTTTGGACCTACCAAAGATTGGGAATGTCATTGCGGAAAATACAAGAGACTTAGATTTAAAGGCAAGATTTGTGACAAATGTGGGGTTGAAGTTACAAGAGCTAAAGTAAGAAGAGAGAGAATGGGGCATATCGAGCTTGCTGCGCCGGTTTCTCATATTTGGTATTTTAAAGGCATCCCGTCTAGAATGGGATTATTGCTCGATATTTCGCCAAGAACACTTGAAAAAGTTCTTTATTTTGCTTCTTATATAGTTACTGATGCAGGCGATACAGCTTTAAAAAAAGGTGATATCTTATCAGAAAAAGAATATTGGGAAATGAAAGAAAAATATTCTGATGATTTTAAAGCTCAAATGGGAGCAGAAGCAATAAAAAAACTTTTGTCTGATATGGATCTTGAAAGTCTTTCTAAACAACTTCGAACTGAACTTGAAACTGCTTCGGGACAAAAGAAAGTAAAATTAACTAAAAGACTAGAAGTCGTTGAAGCTTTCAGGTTATCTGGTAACAGACCAGAGTGGATGATATTAGATGTTTTACCAGTTATTCCGCCAGATATAAGACCAATGGTTCAATTAGACGGTGGACGCTTTGCAACGAGTGACTTGAATGATTTATATCGAAGAGTAATTAACAGAAATAATAGATTAGCTAAACTAATGAATCTTGGCGCTCCTGATATTATTATAAGAAACGAAAAAAGAATGCTTCAAGAGTCTGTTGATGCTTTAATAGACAATGGAAGACGTGGAAGACCAGTTTCTGGTCCCAATAACAGGCCGCTTAAATCGTTATCGGATATGCTCAAAGGAAAGCAAGGACGTTTTAGACAAAATCTTTTAGGTAAGCGTGTTGATTACTCGGGAAGATCAGTTATTGTCGTTGGTCCAGAACTTAAAATTTATCAATGCGGCTTACCAAAAGAGATGGCTCTCGAGTTATTTAAGCCGTTTGTTATGAAACGACTTGTTGATCTCGGGATCGCTAATAATATAAAAAGCGCAAGAAAAATGGTCGAAAAAGCTAGATCTGAAGTTTGGGACGCTTTAGAAGTCGTAATAAAAAATCATCCGGTTATGCTCAACCGTGCTCCAACTCTTCACAGATTGGGGATCCAAGCTTTTGAGCCAGTCTTAGTCGAGGGAAGAGCTCTTAAACTTCATCCGTTGGTTTGTACAGCTTATAACGCAGACTTCGACGGAGATCAGATGGCTGTTCACGTGCCACTATCTGCTGAGGCTCAGTCCGAAGCTAGATTTTTGATGCTTGCTGCTAATAACTTACTTAAGCCGTCAGATGGTCGTCCTGTTGCTGTTCCAACTCAAGATATGGTTTTGGGATCTTATTATTTAACTATCGAAAAAGATGACGATTGGGGCGAAGGAAAGTATTTTAGAGATGTCAACGAAGCTTTGATGGCTTACGACGAAAAGATTATAAGTTTACACGCGAAAATAAACGTAAGATTCTCAAAAACTGTTGGCGATAAAAATTATAGTAAGATAATAAAAACAACAGTCGGAAGACTTATATTTAATTCTGCTGTTCCTCAAGATTTAGGATATGTTGATAGATCTGTTGTTGATAATATTTTAGATCCTGAAATTTCGTTTGTTGTTGGTAAAAAACAAGTTAGTGAAATTATCGACAGGTGTATCAAAGTTCACGGAACAACAAAAACAGCAGAGGTTTTAGATAATATAAAAAGCTTAGGTTATAAATATTCGACAAGAGGCGCAATAACAATTTCTGTTAATGACGCTGTAATTCCGCCTCAAAAGAAAGATCTCTTGAGTGCTGCTGAATTTGAAATCGAAAAAATTATAAAGCAATATCGTAGAGGTCTTGTTTCAAACGACGAAAGATATGGGTTAGTAATTAAAGTTTGGAAAGAAACTACAAAAAAAGTTTCAGACGCCTTAACAGAAAACTTAGATAAATATAATCCAATATCGATGATGGTTGACTCCGGAGCCCGTGGTAGTATTAATCAAATTAGACAGCTCGCTGGAATGCGTGGACTTATTGCCAATACTTCAGGTGCTACTATCGAGATCCCGATTAGGGCTAACTACCGTGAGGGTCTAAATATCTTAGAATATTTTATTTCTTCAAGAGGAGCTAGAAAGGGTTCAGCTGATACTGCTTTAAGAACCGCTAACTCAGGATATTTAACTAGAAGACTTGTTGACGTTTCTCAAGACGTTATTGTTAGAGAACACGACTGTGGCGCAAAAGACGGTATAATGGTTTACGCAATTAAAGACGGGAACGAACTTATAGAGTCGTTTGAAGAGCGTTTAATTGGTCGATATCCTGTTGAAAACGTAGTTCATCCGAAAACTGGAGAATTGCTTGTTTCTTCTGATAAGATGATCGACGATAGCGATATAAATAAAATTATCAGCGCTGGAATTACTAAATTAAAAATAAGATCAGTTCTTAACTGTGAATCTCAATATGGAGTTTGCTCTAAATGTTACGGGTCTAACTTAGCTAACGGAAAGACAATCGCTATTGGAGAAGCTGTTGGAATTATAGCAGCACAATCTATCGGCGAACCCGGTACACAGCTAACGATGAGAACTTTCCACACCGGAGGTATCGCAACAGCCGAAGATATTACTCAGGGTTTACCTCGTGTTGAAGAGTTATTTGAGGCCAGAAAACCAAAACATCTCGCTATTATAAGCGAAATTTCCGGTAAAGTATCTTTACAAGATACTAAGAAAAATAGACATGTTGTAATAACTAACGACAAAACGTGCGAAGAAAAAAGCTACTTGATTCCTTACGGATCTAGAATCAAGATCCAAGAAGGCGATACAGTTCAAGTTGGAGATATTTTAACAGAAGGGTCTGCTAACCCTGGAGATATTTTATCTATCAAAGGCGCGCTTGCTGTTCAGGAATATTTGATCCAAGAAGTTCAAAGAGTATATAGAATGCAAGGTGTTGATATCAACGATAAACATATCGAAGTTATTGTTAGACAGATGATGAAAAAAGTTCGAATAACAGACGCTGGAGATACTAATTTATTAGCAGGTTCTCTTATTGATAAAGGCGAATTTTATTTCGAAAATAATTTAATTCAAAAGAGACTCGACGAAGGAGAAGTTGGGCTTAAAAAAGCCAAGTACGACGATACATTACTTGGAATCACGAAGGCGGCTTTATCAACCGATAGTTTCTTGTCGGCGGCATCGTTCCAAGAAACAACTAGAGTTCTTACTGACGCGGCCATCAAAGGAAAGAAAGATCCGTTGATTGGACTTAAAGAAAACGTTATAATCGGTAAGCTTGTTCCCGCTGGAACCGGAATGAAGTGTTATAATAACGTTGAGCTCAAAAGTAATGTCCGTAAAGTTATTGAAAGAGACGTAATCGAAGAAGATTTAGAAGAGGATTTTGTATAAAATCAATAATATTTATATAATATTTTCTTGCGCTATAAATATATTGATTATAATTATTAAAATTTTTGTTGTGTATAGATTGATTTTTTTAGATTAATATGTTATTATTATATTAGCAAGTAAAATTAATATATAATTTAAAAGCCGTATTTTTAAGTTAATAAAACTTGATATTTGTTATAATTAAAATAAAATTTGAGGAGGTGTTTTAAAGTTGCCTAATATAAAATCAGCTAAAAAAAGAGTAAAGCTTATTAATAAACAAACTTTAAGAAATAAAGCAATAAAGACTAATTTAAAGACTATTTTGAAAAAATTTGATAGTGCGGTTGCGGAATCTTCTAGCGAAAAAGATAGTTTGTTTAGATTAGCTATAAAAAAGATTGATCAGGCTGTAGCTAAAGGTGTATTGCACAAAAATAACGCAAGTAGAAAAAAGTCAAAATTGACTGTAAAATATAATTTATCTAAATAAAAAACAAAAAATAATTTCTGTGTATTTTTTAATTCGCAGGAATTATTTTTTGTCTTTCGAAATACTACAAAAAAAGCTTACTAGAAATTAATTCTAATAAGCTTTTTTGTATTTTCTCGGCGCGGCGCGCCAAAACGCCACTTATTCTCTACCCCAAACGCCGTAATCTATAAATAATTTTTTTCCGCCGCCGACATCTTGTTTTAAATAAGTATTAACCGGATATTTTTTATTAAATCCGAATTTATAATCTTTCCCGCTACTATCTTTAGCGTGATATATATAATAACTAAATATAAAATCTTGGGTTTTAGACCCGTCGGGATTTATTTTTATAGAATTTTCGACAGGCGAAACAGTATAAAAATAATGTATATTTTGTAACATTTCTTCCCAACTATCATCATAAGTTTTTTTTCTAAAAAATTCGTGTTTAAAATTTTTAGAAACTAAGCTCTCTAAATTATTACTCGGATCGTAATTTATCTTAACTCTAACCGGGATTTTAAGCTCAGCACCAAACGGCTTTACATCATTTCCAGTTTCCCCATCACTTTTATTTCCAGTTCCATTTAAATTACCAGATTTTAAATAATAACAATTATCGATATACCCTCTCAAAAATCCACAAATCATACCAATGTTTATATCTTCATTAACTATACCTTCATAAATAAATCTTTCTACACGACAATTAATCAATTTTCCAATATTGTATCCCGCTATTCCTCCAATATATTTAGATGCTTCATTAAAAAAATATAAATTTTTCACCTCTAAATTTTCAATAACTCCTTCACAATCAACACACCCAAATAATCCAATATCATCTCCTGTTACAGAACAATATAACCCGCTAATCGTTTTATTATTTCCGTCGAAAATTCCTTTATATTTATTACTATAATCTTTTCCGATCGGCGTCCAGCTTAAAGCGCCTAAAGCTGATTTTTTTTCTCCTCCAAGCTTATCATACTCTGTTCCTCCAAGAAGATCTTTTAAGCCACTATACGCGTCTCCATCTGCTAAACTAATTACTTCGATATCTTTTATTAATTTCGCGTTGGCATTTGGTGTTGGAGTTATTGCTTTAGTTGAATCATTACTAAACTTGTTTGTGTATCCATTAACTATATCAGCAAAACCATATAACTCAGCTTTATTATTTATTTGATAAACGCCATTAACTAGCTCCGGTAACTGTCTACCCGCTTTCGTTCCAACACCTACAGATACCTCGCCTTGTTCTTTATATCCGTCTACAATTTCTATAACAACCGGCTCGATCGTTCCAAAAGACCGAATACTAATACTTAGTAAAAATATTACAAAAATTATTATGTATTTATGTCTACTAATACCCCCCCCGTACCAAATTTTGGTAATTTGATATTTAAATTTTTAAAATTAAATTTTTTTAAATTATTTATAAAATACATAAAAATTTCCTCCAAATAAATAAAAAATTATATTCTAGTTTTATTATATTATATTTTTTATTATATGTCAAGCGTTTTTTTAATTTTATATTAAAAAATAAGCCTGAAAATAAACTCTTAAGTTTTTTAGCTTAAATTTATTTTCAGGATATTTTAAATATAAATTATAAATTTATATTTTATATTGACTGTTATATAAAGTCGCGTAAATACCAGATTTTTTTAAAAGTTCTTCGTGAGAACCAGATTCTAAAATCTGACCATCATCCATCACGAATATAATATCTGCGTTTTTGATCGTACTGAGTCTGTGAGCGATAATAAAACTCGTTCGATCTTTCATCAAGTTATCTAAAGCTCTTTGAATCTTTCTTTCTGTTTTTGTGTCAACACTGCTAGTTGCCTCGTCTAAAATTAAAATTTTAGGATCCGTAATCATCGCTCTAGCAATCATCAAAAGTTGCTTTTCGCCTTGAGAAACATTTTCTCCGTCATTTAATAAAACAGTATTATATCCGTCTGGAAAAGTTTGGATATAATGATCAACATACGCCAATTGAGCGGCCTTTTTTATTTCCTCGTCGCTCGCGCTCGAATTTCCATATCTAATATTTTCAGCAATAGAACCACTAAAAATCCAAGAATCTTGTAAAACCATCGAAAAAAATTGTCTTAAGTTATCTTTAGATAATCTCGAAATATCTATTTCGTCTAGATAAATACAGCCTTTATTAACTTCATAAAATCTCATCAAAAGCTTTATAATTGTCGTCTTTCCTGAGCCCGTTGCTCCAACAAAAGCGACTTTTTGACCGGCTTTAACCTCAAAAGAAATATTTTTAATAATATCTTTATTTTTTTCGTACCCAAAACAAACGTTTTCAAATCTAATATTCCCGTTAATTTCTTTAGGTAATTTTATAATATTTTTTTCTTGTTGTTCTTCTTTTGTTTCTAAAAAATCAAACACTCTTTGAGTCGCCGCCAATATCTTTTGAAATACTGATGTAATATTAGACATCTGTAAAACTGGCTGGTTTAAATTCTTAACGTAGTTTATAAAAGCTGAAACGTTTCCAATACTCATCGAACCTCTTATCGTTAAAATACACGATATAGATATAACTAACATACAGTTTATATTTCCTAAAAAAAATACAATAGGCGTCAAGATAGTTGAAAAAAAAGACGCGCGCCAAGAAGACTTATAAAGCCTAGAATTAATATCTTCAAATAATTCAATAGACTTTTTTTCTGCGTTGAACGCTTTAACAATACTGTGTTGAGAAAAAAACTCTTCAACACAACTATTTAAATCTCCGATTAAATTTTGTTGCGCTTTAAAAAATTTTTGAGATCTTTTTACGATAAAATTCATCGCAATATAATCTAACAAAATTATAACTAAAACAATAGTCGCGCAACGCCAACTTATCAAAAACATGGCTATCAAAGTCCCTAAAATCGTTATAATCGAACTAAAAAACTGGACTAGTACGCGACTTAAAGTCGAAGTCATCGCTTCTACGTCGTTTATAAATCTAGACAAAATATCTCCGTTAGAAACTTTATCAAAATAACTTACTGGTAATTTATTTAATTTTTGATTCATCTCTTTTCTAATCTTGTATGTCAACTCAACAGAAACTTTAGACATCAAATAGCCTTGAAAATACAAAATAACATTCCCGACTAAATATAAAACTATTATTAATATAATTATATTAATAATATATTTTATATTTATTAAATTTGCCCCCGAACCATCGACAAGCGCTCTATAAAACTCGTCTATAATTAAAGCTAAAAATTTAGGGGTAGCTATATTAATAACTACAGAAAACAAACCAAATAACAGCGCTAAAATTATTTTAAATTTATATATACTAATATATTTAATAAGCTTATATACAACGGCTTTATCTGTCTTTTGGTTCATTTTTAGATTCTCCTTTCTTTAACTTATTTTTATTTTAATAAATCTTCTGGTAGCTGATTTGACGCGATCTCAAAATATTCTTTACATGTTTTTAAAAGTTCTTTATGCGTCCCTTGACCAACTATTTGTCCTTTTTCTAAGACAATAATTTTATCGGCGTTAATTACCGTACTTACTCTTTGAGCGACTATTACAACAGCTACTTGTTTAAGATAATTAGATATAGCCTTTCTTATTTTAAAATCTGTATTAAAGTCTAACGCAGAGAAACTATCGTCAAAAATATAAATCTTAGATTTTTTTAAAAGCGCCCGAGCAATAGACAATCTTTGTCTTTGTCCCCCAGAAATATTTTCGCCTCTTTGGGAAATTTTAGATAAAAATTTATCTTGTTTTTGATTTATAAAATCTTGAGCTTGAGCGATCTTCGCTACTTCTCTTATTTTTTTATTTGCAGCTTTTTCGTCACCATATTTTATATTACTCTCAATTGTTCCTTTGAATAAAATTCCTTTTTGAGGCGCGTAGCTAATTTGATTTCTTAGAGTTTCTAGAGAAATATTTTTTATATTAACTTTATCTAGTAATATTTCTCCGTCGCTAACGTCGTAAAATCTAAAAATCAAATTAACCAACGTACTCTTCCCTGAACCAGTTGAACCGATAAAAGCAGTTGTTTGACCGGGTTTAATTTCAAACGAAATATTTTTTAAAACAAATTCTTTAGCTCCCGGATATAAAAAACTAACGTTTTTAAAACAAATTTCGCCTTTAAAATCAGCTTTATTAATCTTATTTTGTGTATCTAAAACACTAGATTTTGTATTTAAAACTTCTAAAACACGTCTAGCTGATACGCTCGCTCTGGGAATCTCAACAAACATCATCGACATCATCAAAAACGAAAATATAACATTCATTGTATAATTAATATAAACTATAATATCTCCAACTTGAAACTCCGACTTAAAAATATATTTATAGCTAATCCAAACAATAATAACCATCGAAATATTAACAATAAAAAATATTAACGGGTTCATTAGATTCATTATTTTTTCTATATACCACTTTGTTTTTTTTAGCTCGTAATTTCTTTCTTCGAATTTTTTTTCTTCAAATTTTTGAGTATTAAAAGCTCTAATCGAAAGTACTCCTGTTAAACTTTCTCTTGTTACTAAATTAATTTTATCAATAAGTTTTTGAACTAAATTAAATTTCGGAATAACTAAAAATAATATTACCGAAATTAAAACCAGTAATATTAATATTATAATTAATATTGCCCAAGAAATTTCTATGTTTTTTTCATAAACTTTTTTAAAAGCAATTACACCAAACATTGGCGCAAAAAATATATTTTCTAAAAAATAAAAAATAAAATCCTGTATCTGGTTTATGTCGTTAGTTGTTCTTGTAATAAGTGATGAGACCGAAAATTTATCTATTTCTAACTTCGAAAAATTCATTACGGATTTAAATAAATCTCGTTTTAAATTTCTAGCGACACCAGAAGAACAAATCGACGTTATAAATATTATAAAAACCCAAGAAACATCAGCTAATAATATATATATTAACATTTGTTTACTTTTTTGTTTAATATAATTTTTTTGTAAAATCTTAACATCTAAATTTATTTTATCATAACTATTTTTTATTTTTTTTAATATTAAACTAGAAACCTGATCTTTTTTTATTTTATTTATATTATTATCTATTATTTTTAAAATTTTATTTTTATTATTTATATTATTTTTATTATTTATTTGATAAATAATATTTTTATTTGCTTTAAGTCCAGTATTTTTTAATATTATATTTTTAATATTAATATTTTTTTCAGACTCAAAAATCAAAAAAATATTAAACAAATTTTTATCAAGAGCTTCGAGTTCTTTTTTATTTTTATTTAAATTAATATATATATCTTTATTTTTAAAATCTAATTCTATATTTTTAAATTTTATATTATTTTCTAACTGACTTTGTTTTGTTAATTTTTTATAAGATTTTAAAACAAGTTTTTTATTTTCTTGAGTAGACAAACTTAAAATATCTTCTCTTGTTTTTTTATTAATAACAACGGGAATATAATTATTAATTCCAAACTGTTCGATTCCGTCGCTAATCATATCGCCCATACATTCCGGTAAGGCTAACTCAGATATAACTTCGATTATAACAAATATAATTAAAAATATAACCAAAAACAAATATGGTTTTAAATATTTGTATATTTTCAGCATCCAAACATCTCCTAACTTAAATACTTACTCAAATATTCTAGTTTATCGATATGATTATCAGAAACAAAATTAATAAAATTATAAATAATTAAAATATTATTAATATTATTTTTATTAAAAAAATTTTTTAGATCATCTTGTTTTATATATCTAAGATCTATAATATATATTTTATTATAATTATAAGTCAAAAATGGAACTAAGCTGTTTGAATACGAATCTTTAATTATACAAATATTGTCTTTTTTGTTTTTAGATTCTTGAGAAGTTATAATACAAAGACCGTGGTTTCCATATAAAAATCCTGAGTATTTATCTCTCTCTTTAAATTTTTTAATATTATATAAATTATTATATATTTTATTATCAGCGACCATTGACTTAATTGGCGCTTCATAGCAAATTATATCGTCCGGTTTTTTCCAAGAAATTTTAGCTCTTGAATAATATGTCCCGTAAAAATTTTTAATTTTATATTTTTTTATTAAATTAATATCTACTGGGTCATAATCTAAATATTTAGAAGCTCCTGAATAAAAATAATAAGCTCCTGTTGTAGTCCAGTGGTGATCTGTAAAATAATAAATTTTATTATTTTTATTATTTAAAAATTCAAAGCTATCTATTAATTTTAAATTATCAAATTTTTTTGATAACAAATTTTTGTAAATTTTATTAATATATATTTTTTGATCAATATTTTTAAGACCTAACGGTAACTTATCTTTTAAAATTTCGTATGAACTCGGAATAATCGAAAAATAAATTTTAGATTTATTATTTTTTATAAATTTTTTTATATTATCTGTATTTTTATTTAATTTATCTTGATCTATACTAATTAATTTATCAAACAAATAATTATTTTTGCCAATAATTATATTATTATTTTCGCTTTTTAATAATAACATCTCTGTTAGCATTTTTATATTAATCCAACTATCTCTAAAAACAAACTGATCGTTTATATATTTCTCGTATTTTTCAGAAAAATTATTATTTATAAATTTATTTAATCTAAAACTTGGCTTTTGTTGTAAATATCTATTTTCTATCTCAGAAAAAGTTTTATTTTTTGAAAAAAAATTAATAAAACTAAAAATTAATATAAAAAAAGAAAAAGATACTAATAACAAATATTTTTTTAAATAATAAAAAAACTTAACTTGCACTGAGCATCTTCCTCTCTAAAATTAAAAAATCAAAAAATTAAAAATCTAAAACCTAAAATATAAAAACGGATTATATGTCGCATCAACTAAATAAGCAACAGATAAAATTAATAATATTATTAATACTATAGTATCTAAAAATATATTTGATTTAATTTTTTTATTATAAAAATTAAAAATTAATGGTGTTGACAATATTATAGATAAAATTAAAATAATAAAATAATTTTTTAAATAATACACCCAATCTAATTTAAAATTAAAATTAAATAAATTAAATATAAATATTTTTAATTTATTTATATCGTCAACAGCAAAAAGAGCCCAGCTAATCAAAATAATAAATAATAAATAAATATGAGAAAATATCTTGTGTCTATTTAAAAAATCAAGCAAACAAAATTTTTTAAATTTTATTTTTTCTATTGTTAGTAATAAGAAAAAAAACAAACCCCAAAAGATAAAATTCCAATTAGCGCCGTGCCAAAATCCCGTTGAAAACCAAACAATAAATAAATTAAAAGTTCTTCGCCAGTTTGAACACCTGTTGCCTCCAAGCGGAATATATAAATATTCTTTAAACCAAGAACTTAGAGTTATATGCCACCTGCGCCAAAATTCAGTAACACTTTTAGATATATACGGAAAATCAAAATTTTTGGGAAATTCAAAGCCGAGCATCTTTCCTAAACCAATCGCCATCAAAGAATAACCACTAAAATCAAAATATATTTGAATCGCAAAGGCGATTAATCCAAGCCAAGCTAAAACAAAAGAAATATTTTCAAGTCCTATATTTTCGATCTCAGACCAAAGACATCCAACATTATTGGCTATCAACACTTTTTTTCCGAGGCCTAAAATAAATAATCTAATACCATCTTGAATTTTATCTAAAGTAATTTCTCTATATTTAAGTTCTTTATTTATATCTGTATATTTAACAATAGGTCCAGCTATTAGTTGAGGAAACAACACAACAAAAGCTGAAAAATCGACAATATTCTTTTCGGCCTTTATTTTATTTCGATAAACGTCGATTACATAAGATAAAATTTGAAAAATATAAAAACTGATCCCAAGCGGCAAGGTGAATCTCAAAAACGAAATTTTAAGGCCTGTAATATAATTTATATTTTCTATAAAAAAATTATAGTATTTAAAAAAAAATAATTCTCCTAAATTAAATAAAACAGCCGTTGATAAAACTAATTTTGAAATAATTTTATTATTTATATTATTTTCTAAAATAATCGCTAAAACATAATTTATTAATATCGTAAATATCATAATAAAAAAATACTTAGGTTCACCCCAAGAATAAAAAACAAAACTTAAAATCATAATTACGAAATTTTTAAATCTAAACGGAGCTAAATAATAAATTAATAATAACGGCAAAAAAACAAATAAAAATAAAATACTACTAAAAACCATTTATTTTTTCGTCCTATATAAAACAAAAAATTTAATATTACGACTGATTAAAATTTATCAGTCGTAATATATTAAAATATGACCAGATATATAAGCCGAGTTCTGTATTAAACAACAATCTATCTAGGTTTATCGTCGCCAATAAACTCAAGCCACCCTTTTGAGCAGTCGGACAAACTATTGCTCATATCGGTGTTGCTCCGGATAAGGTTTACAGAAAGAACCAGTCTCCTGTTCTTTGGTGAGCTCTTACCTCGCCTTTCCACCCTTACCAAAATTAATTATATAAATAATATAATTTGGCGGTATATTTCTGTTGCACTTTCTCTAGAGTTGCCTCCGGCTGTCGTTAACAGCTATCCTGTCCTGTGGAGCTCGGACTTTCCTCGTATTTTTATAAAACAAAAATACGCTGTTGTTTTACCTGCTCACAATAATATTTTAACACACAAATAAATAAAATTCAATATTAATTTTCATAAAATCATAAAAATCACATATAAAAGCTCTCGAAAAGAACTTCCGAGAGCTAAAAACAATTCATGGCTCCTCAAGTAGGACTCGAACCTACGACCCTGCGGTTAACAGCCGCATGCTCTACCAACTGAGCTATTGAGGAATATTAATTCTAAAAAATAAATTTTAAACCTATTTTTC
>JAGAUG010000099.1 GCA_017828935.1 Oscillospiraceae bacterium
AAAAGAAAAAAAAGGAATGAAAAAGCTTAGCAAAGTATCTGAGAAGAAAAAAGTAAAGAGAGTGGAAGTAACAGAAGAAGATGATAGCAAAGAAGAAATAATTGATGTATTAGCGAAAAAAAGAGAAAAAGAAAGAAAAGAGATGGAAGAAGAGTAAATAATAAACCGGCTTCTAAATAAATAGAGGCCGGTTTTATTTTAATATAATATATTTATATTATATTGATTTTGATCTAGATTAATAAGATATGGTAATTTTGTTTTTTGAGAATCTTTTGATTTGGAAACTAATAAATTAATTTTTGTTTTATTAATTTCAAGACTTGCTTTAAAACCGTTCCAACAAGACGGAATCTTTGGGTTAATTTCTAAAAAATTATTTTTTATATTTATTCCGAGTAGCGTTTCTATCGTTGCTTTATAAAACCACCCAGCAGCGCCAGTATAAATACTCCAACCACCGTGAGCCTTAGCGAATTCGTTAGAATAAATATCGCCAGAAATATAATAAGGCTCGATTTTATATTTTTGAGCAAGTTTTTTATTTTGACATCTAAAAGCTGGACAGAGCATTTGTAGTAAGTTATAGCCAGTATCGATCTCTCCCAGCTCTATAAATGCCATAGCGAGCCACATACCAGCGTGTGTATATTGTCCGCCGTTTTCTCTGATCCCGGCCGGATAAGATTTAACATAGCCAGGATTTTGAGACGAATGAACAAAAGCTGGATAAAACAAGTTTATTAACATATTATCTTTATCTACAAGATATTTAAGACAACTTTCAAGACTAGTTTTAATTTTATTTTTATCTGGCATCTTCGCAAAAACGCTAAAGCTTTGAGGAAGGGAATCGATTTTGCATTCGTCAGATTCTTTACTTCCCATTTTTGATCCATCGTCGTAAAAAGCTCTTAGATACCAGCTTCCATCCCAGCAATTTTTATCAATATTTTGTTTTAGATTTTTTGAAATTTCTAGATATTTTTTTGATAGATTATTATCGTTTTTGAGCTTACAAATATTAGAAAAATTTTCGAGTATAATTATTAAAAACATCCCGAGCCAAACACTTTCGCCTTTTTTATTTATTCCGACTCTATTATAGCCGTCGCTCCAATCGCCGCAACCAATCAAAGGCAAGTTATGGGAACCGAATTTATTTAAAGAATATTCTATCGCTTTTAAACAATGTTGATAGATCGACTCTTTTAGATTTGATTTTGTAGCCTGAAAATATTTTTCGTGTTCGTCGTCTTTGAGAGTTGGACCGTCGATATAATAAGTCTTAATATCTAATATATTTAAATCTCCGGTTTTATTAATATATTCTGAAGTTACGTAAGCAAGCCAAAGAAGATCGTCGCTATATCTGGTTCTTACGCCTTTTATATTTTCGTTATTTGATAATTTGTTGTGCCACCAATGAAATACATCTCCTTCTTGGAATTGAGCGCAAGACGCTCTTATTATTTGTTGTTTAGTTATATTAGGATTTAAATTTATATAACAAAGTGAATCTTGAAGTTGATCTCTAAACCCGAAGGCTCCGCCACATTGATAAAATCCTGTTCGAGCCCAAATTCGACCGCAAATTATTTGATGGGGAACCCAAGTATTTATCATATAATTTAAAGCTTTATCAGGTGTTTCTATTTGAATTTTATTTAAATTATTTATTTTTGGATTTTTAAATAAATTAATATTATTTTCGAGTTGTTTCTTAGATTTTATAAAAGCTAAACAATATTCGATATTTAAATTATCTTGAGAATTAATTTCAAGCTCAGAAATTAAACTTGCGCAATCTAAAAAATTATTATTAGAGCTATCTTCCCAATTTCCAGAAAAGAAATCAGATTTATTATTTACAGATTTTATATTTAAATTATTATTTAAATTATTATTATTTAAATCAACAGAAAGCGATATCATGTTTTGATTTAAACAATGTTTTAATAATATTTTATTATCTAAAAATTTGCCCCAAACTTTTTGGCTATCTAAATAATTTACTCCGAGAACGGGTTCGATATAATAAGCTAATTTAATATTAATATTTTCAGTTGATTTATTTATAAATTTAATATTACAATATTTGCTATTGCCTTTTTCGGGAACCCAGATAGTAATAATATATTCTAAGTCTTCGATAATTCCTGTATACTTAGCTTTTGTTGGAGAAAAAATAGCTTGAGAGCCAGACAAAATATTATAATATTTTTGTTTGTATTTTAAGATTAATAGCTCTCCGTCGTTATCTGTAAATATATCGTTAAACCAAGGCGTTAATTTATTTTCTCTTGAGTTCATCGCCCAAGAGAATCCGAGATTATTATCAGAAACAAGAGTTCCAAAAGTTTGATTAGATAATATATGACAATACGGAAGAGAAGAAGTTTTATTTACATAAAATTTATTATCTAAAAAAGTTCCGCCGTTTATTTTAAAGCCATTTGATAAATCTATTTTGGCTGGAAGGGCTTTTTGGATCTTGATCGGCAAGTATTTATTTGGATTCGACTCAGAAATTAAGAGATTTTCTGGGACGATATAGTGAGATAGAGCTTTTAAAATAATTAATTTTTCTGGTTCAATCTCTGTTAAATTTATTAAAAAAATACCGCCTTTAATTTTTAATAATAAACTAGCGTCTAGTTTTTTTATTATAGATTCTATAAAATTTTTTAAAATTATTTCGCCTTGGAGCTCTCTATAAGTTAAGACTAGATCAAATAAGATTCCGCAAAGTCGAAGTTTTTTTAAAGTTTTTATATAAATTTCGATTCTAGAAGAGTCTCCAAGACCGCTAACTTGAAGAAGTACAATTGGAACATCTCCAGAAATTGACAAAGACCAAAGAGCGCCAATATCTTGTTTATTTTGGCTTATTTCTTTAGAATTTTGTTTATTATATAATAAAATTGGCAGTAGCTTAAAAGCGATTTTATCTTCGATTGTGTCGCCGAATATTTTTGATTTTGCGCTAGTTTTTATATTCAAATGACTTTTATTTCGGCTTTTAATTATATTATCTATTACTCCGGAAACAGAATCAGAAGTCGAAATTATTAACGTAAAATCTTTTTGAGCCGAAGCATTTATATCAAAATTAAGCTTGATACCAGCTATAGCGTCGGGTAAGCCATTAGATTTATTATTTAAATCATCTAAATTTTTTAAATTCTCAAAAATAGAATTAATATTATTAGAGCTATTTAGAATTTCTTTTTGGGTTAAATAATTAAACGAAAAATTTTCTAAGAATCCGATACCTAAATATATTTGGTTTTGATTATCCTGTTCTCTTTCTCGTTTTGAAAAAATTAAAATATTTGAATCTTTGTCGTAAGACGAAGTTATAAATAATTTATTAAAAGCTGGGTGAGCGATGTAGTCATTAAAATTAGTTAATATTGGTTCGAGAGTTATTAGAGCATTAATTGATTTTTTTGAGTTAGAATTATTTTTAATTATGATTTGTCGCTGTTCACAAGCTAAAGTTTTATCTAAATAAGATATCATTGTTGTTTGTAAGAAAGACATCTTACTAAGATAAGAAACACTGTGGGAATAAAATTTAGTTTGATAAGTTATATTATTATAATTATAATATGGCGCTGGAGTTGCGCTAAAATAAAGATCTTCTGAATTAATAAATAAAAAAATATCGTGAGGCTTTCTAATTAAGTCTATTGGTTGTCTTGTTAGACATTTATTATTACTTAAAAGAAAACTAGAGCCGTTGTCTGTTAAAATATTAGTTATATCAGAGTTTTTAAATATAGTTATATTAGGGCTAGCTGGTGAAATATTATTATATTCTTGAATCGACTTTGATATTTTAATATTTTTTTCTGGAACTGGCTTTATAACGTTGTCGAAAACAACAGCGTCGCGAGCGATTTTTTCTTCTAGTAATTCTTTTGTTGCTTTCATATTTTTATCTCTCATAAATCTTTTTTGCATCCTATTTTCAAATATAGCGTTGTTGGTAGCTATAAGACTCATTCCGATATGGTGAGCCATATAGCTTTTTATAATTTCGAAATCTTCAACACGAGTTTTAGTAAAATCAATTGCTTCAAAAAAACCGTAGATTCCTTTAGCGCCGAGCTTCTCTAAATCAAATAAATTTTTCATAGCCATCTTCGGAGCAAACGACAAAGCTAAGAAAGTCGAATACGGAGAAATAACAAGATCTTTATCTAAATTTTGTTTTACTCCTAGTTTTTGGACCCCGTGAGCTTTATATTGATAATATAAATTATTATCAAAAGCGAAAAATGCACTTTCAGAAATTCCCCAAGGAATATTAATATCAGAAGTTCGCTTTTGTTGGCAATAAACACAATATCTAAGAGCTTCGTCTAGTAGTGAACCAGAAAAAGACGGTAAAAATAAATGTGGCATAAAAAATTCAAACATTGTTCCTGTCCAAGATACGGGTCCTGCGTAAAATCCGTTTCTTGATAAAGTTCGGTTTAGTTCGCCCCAATGTTTTTTAGGCGCCATTCTTTTAGCAATCGCAAAATAACTTGTAAGACGAGCTTCGCTCATCAAAAAATCATAGTAAGAATCCACTAGTTTTTCGGTTTTTATATTATATCCAATAGAAAATAAATTTCGTTTTTTAGAATAAAATTTACTTAGATCAGTTTGGGCTATTATTTTTTGAAGTCTGTTAACTAAATCAGACCGCTCTTTTTTTTCGAAATAATAATCTTTTAAACCTTCTTTGAGAGCTATCAAACAAGAAACAAAGTTTCCGCTGTCGACAGCCGAAATAAAAGTATCGATTGTTTTTAAAGTTTTTATATCGTACCAGTTATATAGATTGCCGTGCCATTTTTCTAAATTTTCGATCGTTGTTAGAGTATGATTAATATTATTATAAAGCGTCTCTGTATCTATAAAATCAAAGTCTCTAGCTGCGAGAGTACTGATTAATAAGAAGCCAATATTAGTTGGCGAAGTTCTATAAGCGATCGCTCTAATTGGTGAGAGCTGTATATTATCTGGAGGAAGATAGTTACAAGACAAATTAAAATGATCTTCGTAAAACTTCCACATGTTGGCCGCGTAGCCTATTAGAGTTTCTTTGTATTCATCCGGAAATTTACTTGATTTATTAAATTTTTTTGTGTTGATTATTAGAGCTAGCGGAATTATAGACGAAAACAAAAGACCGAGTAATTTAAGTTCCCCGCTCGGAGAATTTATTAATATTAAAATTCCGATTAATTCGGGCCAAAAAAGTTTTTTAATTAAAGCTAAAGATTTTGAGTTTTGAGATTCAGCTTGAGCTGCAGTTACCCACTGAAGCAAATTTTTCTTGCTGATATATTTTCGATATAGGGCTTTAAAAATCGCGTCAACAGATATAAAAACTTGAGCGATTAACATAACAGTTAAAAATATTGCTTGAAATAAATATTCAAAAGTTTGAGGGATAACTTGTGTATAAAATTTTCTTGATAAAGTAAACCAGCCGCTAAATAAAATCGACATAAAAGCTGACAAGAGAGAGCTAAACGTAATCGAGGCTACGCCTATTAAAGAAATTAAAGATCCAAAAGCAATATTATTAATTTTAAAATAAATTCCAGTTAAAATCAAAACTAAAGAAAATAGCGGAGTAATTGACCTTCTTAAGTTATCAAATAATTTATATTTATTTATCCAAGATAAATTTTTATTAAATATATAATTTATGTTTTGCCAATCGCCTCTGATCCAACGGTGTAATCTAGATAGCCAAGAATTTATATTAGATGGATAGCCATCTGTTACTTCGACGTCAGAGACAAAACCAGCTCTTAAAAAAATTCCTTCTAGGATATCGTGGCTTAAAATATTATCTTCTGGGAATTTATTATCTAAGATTTCATAAAAAGCGTCGATATCTATTAATCCTTTTCCGGCAAAAATAGATTCGCTGAATAAATTTTGATATAAATCTTTTGATGAAACATCATACATAGTTGTTCCGCCGCAACCAGCCATTACTCGAGAAAACAAAGTATTTTTAGCTGAATCTAAATCGATTCCGATTTTGGGTGTTAAAATTGCGTAGCCCGACGAAACAGCTTTTAAATTTTTATCTATTATTGGTTTATTAAGAGGATGAAGAGCTGTTGCGACAAGTTTTTGGGTAGAGTCAATTAGTAGCTCTGTATCTGAATCAAGAGCAATTATATATTTTGTGTTTTTAATTTTTTTTTCGGAGCCTTCAAAAACAAAAATCGAATTATAATCAGATTTATTTTTTATAAATCTAATTAATTCAGTTATTGCACCGCGTTTTCGCTCCCAGCCGATGTAAGAATTTTGAGTTTTACTATAGCTTCTCTTTCTAACTATTAAAAAAAATCTATCGCCATATTTATTATTTAAAAAATTAATTATTCTTTTAGAAGCGTCTATTTGAGATTTATCGTTGGCGTCTTGAGGATATTTATTTTGTGTAAAATCAGCTAAGATACAAAAATTAACGTCGCCAGAGCCGTTGGAAAAATATAAATTTTCTAATCTAGTTTTAAGATTTTTGGCTTGATCGGCCTTGGGTAAGATAGTCGAGACAACAACTAAAGTTCGACCTTCAGGAGGGACGCAGTTTTTAATATCAAGTCTGGGCAAAAAATCTGTTTTAGAATTTTTTAAACAAAAATATTCGTTTAAAGGTCTTATAACTTCCCAAAGAGGCAAGTAACAGACAAGAGCTAAAAAAATATTGCTTGTTAATAAAAAAATTATTATAGAAAAAAGTGCTGGAACAAATATATTAATATTTATAAAAATTTCGCTGATTTTTTTTTGACGAGAGATAAGATCTTCGTCGTTTTTTAAATAAAACCCGATGTGTTTATTTTGTTTTTTGGATTTTTCAAGTAATAAATTTGCGAGTTTCTCTTCGTTGATATTTTTAATTTTAGAGATTAGGCCTAATAAATATCTATAATAAGACTTGGATTCATCGTCCATTTTTGTATAAATATTTTCTGGGTCTTTAGCGAGTATTTTTTCAACAGGGCTTACTTTTTCGATTATTTTATTAAAATCAATACTTTCTAAATTTTTAAGATTCTTAATCGAAAAAGCAATCGCTTTTGTTATATTTTCGGGTTCTTGATTTGTATTTATAATAATCGAAAAATAAATATTATTTATTAACGCAATTTTTATTGCTGTTGATAAAAAAGATAGCTCTTCAATAGAAAGATATATTTTTTGATAAGATTCTGTTAGAATTTTAATTATATTTTCTTCAGACACTTCTTTAAAACCGGACGAAATAAAAAAATTATAAATTATTTGATATATAATAGGCAACTTGGAATTCTTTAGAGCCGAAAGATATATTTTATTGTTTTTTAAAAAACTTAAGATAGATTTGATTTCTTTTTCTAGAATATAAAAATTATCAGTAAACCATTCTTGATGAGGGGATTTATTATTTTTTTGACAATCTGATTTATAAATTTTTTTCATAGTTTTGAAATGTCGAGCTAAATTTTTTTTTAATATATTGCAGTTATATTTAACTAAATTGTTTTTATTTATCGAGTCAAGATCAAAAATTTTATAGTTTAAATCTGACATTTTTAAACCTCTTTTATAAAAATTTTAAAAAATTATTTATAATTATTATAACCATATAAAAATAATATATTTAATTAGTTTTTATAAATAAGGCAATAATTACAAATAATAATTGAAGTATTTTATTAGACTTTGATGATAATAATAATAATAAATATAATA
>JAGAUG010000100.1 GCA_017828935.1 Oscillospiraceae bacterium
AATTATAATATAAATTATTTGTCTGTTGGAAATTTTCATGGTGTTATAATTTTGGACGAATCAGACGAAATAGATAATATTAAATTTTGTGAGTTAATACAAGATAATATAAATTTAAAAAAAATAATAGAGAAGTGTAATATAGAAATTATAAAAATTATAGATAAAAATAAAATAAAAATAAAAATATTTGAGCGAGGAGTTGGAGAAACGCTCAGTTGTGGTTCGGGAGCTTGCGCAGCAGTAGCAACGGCTATAAGTAAAAATTTGTGTGAAAAACAACAAGAAATAAAAATAATTTCAAAGGGCGGGGAACATAGAGTAAAATATATCTCAGAAGAAGAAATAATTTTAAAATCAAAACCAATTTTAGTTTATAACGGATATTTAAGAATATAAAAATTAAAAAATAAAATCAAAGTTGCTATATAAAGAGCAACAAAATTAAAAAAACTCTTTTATTAGTGAAAGGAGTTTTTTTATGACTATTAAAGAACAGTTGTTTTGTTATTATTATTCTCAGCTTCAAAACCCAAAAGAGGCGGCGATTAAGTCTGGTTTTAATAAAAAAAACGCTGAGATGATCGGAGCGAAGCTTTTATTAAAAGAAAACATAAAAGAAAGAATCAATTTTATTTTAAACGAAAACAAAAAAAATGATTTGCTTCAAAAATCGATTATAGGCCTAGAGCGACTTGCTTTTGGTTCGATATCCGACGCAATAAAATTAACGTTTGTTGAGAATAAAGAAGATCTTGTAAATCTTTCGGAGTTAGATTTGTTTAATATATCTGAGATAAAAAAATCTAAAACTGGCGGCGTTGAAATTAAATTTTTTGATAGATTAAAAGCTTTAGAAAAAATATTAGAAATATCTCAGTTAACGGCTAATAAATCAGGAGAATTTGATCTTTTTGACGCAATAAAACAAAGTGCTAAGGCGGTTTCAAAAGATAAAGATTTGTTAGGAGCCCAAGACGAAAATCTAGATAAACATTTAGATAAAAATCTAGATGAGGAAAGTTTTTATGATTAAAAATCAAAATTTTTCGAAAAAACAATTATTAGTTTTATCTTGGTGGCACCCGTATTCTGATTTTTTTGAAAGAGACGCAATAATTTGTGACGGAGCTGTTAGAAGCGGGAAGTCGTTCGCAATGTTTATTTCTTTTGTGTTTTGGTCGTTTGCTAGTTTTAATAATCAAGTATTTGGTATTTGTGGAAAGACAATTACTTCGATTTCAAGAAACTTAATATTGCCGATGACAGAATATTTAACAAGAATAGGTTTTGTTTGTAATTATATAAATTCTAAAAATAAATTAATTATAAAATATAAAAATAAAACAAATATATTTTATATATTTGGCGGAAAAGATGAGAGCTCAGCTTCTTTAATACAAGGAATAACTTTAGCGGGAGTTTTATTTGATGAAGTTGTTTTGATGCCGCAATCTTTTGTTGAACAGGCGCTATCGAGATGTTCTATAAATGGTTCAAAATTTTGGTTTAACTGTAACCCAGATCATCCAAATCATTGGTTTTATAAAAACTGGATTTGTAAATTAAAAACTAAAAACGCTTTATATATTAATTTTAAGATGACAGACAATCCGTCTTTAACAAAAAAAATTATAGATAGATATAAACAAATATATTCAGACTCGTTTTATAAAAGATTTGTTGAAGGGGAGTGGTGCGCTCCAGACGGGCTTGTTTATCAAATGTTTGATAAAAAAAGACATGTTGTTTTAGATAGTTCATTTGATTTTAAAAAATATTATGTATCTTGTGATTACGGGACTGTTAATCCGACTTCGATGGGTCTTTGGGGTTTTTATAATAACAAATGGTATAGAATAAAAGAATTTTATTATTCTTCTAAGAAAACAGGTAGGTTAAAAACTGACGAAGAATATTACCAAGATCTTTTAGATTTAACGGCTGGGAAGAATATAGAAGCTGTAATAATAGATCCGTCCGCGGCTAGCTTTTCTCAATGTATTATTTCTCATAGTAAATTTAAAGTTATAGCGGCTCAAAACGACGTTTTAACTGGAATTTCTAAAGTTGCTAAAGCGCTTAATACAGATCAAATTTGTTTTGATAGATCCTGTGTAGATACGTTTAGAGAGTTTAGTTTATATCAATGGGGTAAGCTATCTGATGCTCCAAAAAAAGAGAACGACCACGCAATGGACGATATTCGTTATTTTGTAAGTACTATTATTTATAATAATAATTATAATAATAAAAATATTACCTGGGGATTTTCTTCGTTAGCTAGAAAAAATAGTTTTTAATTAATATTATAATTTTTAATAAATATTATAGAGAGATAGTATAAGATATATATATTATATTTTTTTATATTTTATATATAAATTA
>JAGAUG010000101.1 GCA_017828935.1 Oscillospiraceae bacterium
AATAAATTATAAATTCTGAGCTATATATTTTTTTGTTTTTCTTACTAATTTTTACTTCTTCTTCAAAGTCTGTTTAACTTTTTGAGCGCAAATCACTTTTGGAAACAAAACAGATCTAGATCCGATAATACTCATATCAAGATATTATATATCTGTGGCAACTCATCTAAAGTATCTTTCTTATAAAAATTTCTTGCTTTTGTAAATATATTTCTCTGTATTTTTTATTAACATCTGTATATATGTGTCTATTCTTAAGTCACTCAATCTTTAAACAAATTTTAATTTATTTAAATCTTTTTTTGTCAAAAATCAACTAAAAAACTGCTGTGATTCTATTTATCTAATTTTCTTGAGAATATTAGATAAATCTCAATAAATTTTAGCCCGGAAATTTTTTTATTTAAGTTTTTCAAAAAAATACAAAAAACACTATCAAAATCTATAATTTCGTGATATAATATATTAAAAAATATTTATTTTAATTATTTATAATATTTAATATTTGGAGGGATTTAGGTTATGAATATAAAAAAAATAGGAGTTTTAACTAGTGGTGGAGACGCACCAGGAATGAACGCCGCAATAAGAGCAGTCGTCAGAACAGCGATCTTTAATAATATAGAAACTGTCGGTATTATGAGGGGTTACAACGGTCTTATAAACGGCGATATTAAAAATTTGACTCTTAGAGATGTTTCAGATATAATACACAGAGGCGGAACAACTTTATTTACTGCTAGATGCTTAGAATTCAAAACAGAAGAAGGCTTAAATAAAGTCGTTAAAAACTGTAAAGATTATAATATAGACGCTCTAGTCGTAATCGGCGGCGACGGGACTTTTAGAGGCGCTAGAGATTTATCAGCTAGGGGTATAACGTGTGTAGGAATCCCCGCTACTATCGATAACGATATAGGTTGTAGCGACTATACAATCGGTTTCGATACCGCTCTTAATACCGCAATGGAAATGATTGACAAATTAAGAGATACAGCTCAATCACATGACCGGTGTACTGTTGTCGAAGTTATGGGGCGAAGAGCTGGTTATATCGCTCTTGAAACAGGAATTGCTTGCGGAGCAACTTTCATAATCGTACCCGAAATACCCGACATAGATATAGATAATAATATAATAAAAAAAATTAAAGAGATTCAAAAAACAGGTAAAAAACATTTTATTATAGTCGTTGGTGAAGGCTATAAAAAAACAAATGAGCTAGCCGAATATGTCCAAGCTCAAACTAATTTAGAAACAAGAGTCGCTGTTTTAGGTCACGTTCAAAGAGGTGGCTCTCCTTCGGTTAAAGATAGAGTTACTGCGACTCATATGGGCAACTACGCTGTAAACTTATTAATTAATAAGACTAGTCAAGTAAATCAAACTCAAAATAAAAGTTACGTTGTTATTGTCAAAAACGGCGAAGTAACAAGCATCCCTATCGAAGATGCGTTTAATAAACAAAAAGAATTTGATTATAATTTATATAATATTGCTAGCCAAGTTTCTTTATAAATTTTATTAAATTTTTATATTAAATATATTTTTTAGGATGTGTAAAAAATAAAGCCAATTAAATTAATTATGAACGCTTTTGGTGCGTTTATAAAAAAAACAGAAATTGATTTTAGAGAGCTAAATAAATCTGGATTGTTTTTAATTACAGGCCCAACAGGCTCAGGTAAAACTACGATATTAGACGCGATAACGTTTGCTTTATTTGGCGAAGCTAGCGGAGACAAACGACAGACAGAAAATTTTAAAAGCGACTACAGTGAGCTGTCTGATCTTTGTTTTGTTAGCTTAGAGTTTGAGCTAAAACAAAAAAAATATATAATCGAAAGATATCCAAAACAACAAAAAAAATCTACTAGAGTTTCTAAATCTTCTAAAAATTCTAATATTATTACAGTAAATTCAAAAGCACGATTAATTTTCGAAGACGAAACCGAAATTGTTGGAGCAGATAACGTTAATAAAAAAATAACAGAGCTTTTTGGAATGACATATAAGCAATTCAAGCAAATCATAATACTTCCTCAAGGAGAGTTCCAAAAACTTTTAGAGTCTAAAAGCGAAGAAAAACAAGAAATTTTTAGAAAAATCTTTGATACTAATATATACGAATCTTTTTCTAAGATTTTGTCTGAAAAAACAAAAGAAATTCAAAAAAATATAGAATCTGAAAAATTATTAATAAACAGCTATATTAATTCTATTGATATAACTGACGACGAAGCTCTAACAAAATCAATATTTGAATTTTTATCTTGTTTAAATTCAAGCTCTAATTTTAATTTAGATTTATTAATTTTAGATCTAAAAAATAATATTAAAATTTTAGAATCTAAAACAAAAAAACAAAAAAATAATATTAATTTATTAGAAAATCAAAAAAATAATATTAATCAAAAAATTTCTGAGATAATAATCTTAAAAGATAAAAAATTAAAACTTGAAAATCTAAAAAACAAGCTCGACGATAAAAATAATATAAAAATAAAATTAAAACAAGAACTGGGCGAACTTAAAAACAAACTAGAAAAACTTTCGGAATCAAAAAAACAAATACCTGATTTAATTTATCAAAAAAGTTTTTTAAATAATCAGTTGGATTTTTTAAAAAAACTTAATAATCTAAAATCCGAATATAATTTAAATCTCGAAAAAAAATCTGATATAATTTTAAAAATAAATCAAACAAAAGAAGCTGAAAAAAAATTAATATTAAAAAACGAACTAAACTCTCAACAAAATATTATTATAAAATTAAGAGAGCTAATAACTTCTATTGACGTTTATTTAGAAATATATCAAGAATATAAAGACACTGAAAAACAATATTTAATTAGCTACGAAAGTTTTTTAGCTGGTCAAGCTGGTTTTTTGGCTCAAAAACTAAAAGATAAAACACCTTGTCCTGTTTGCGGTTCTCTCGAACACCCAAATAAAGCTTGTTTAATAAATCAAACGCCTTCTGAAAGTACTGTTAATTCGCTGTCTATAAAAACAAAAAAACTAAGAGACAAGATCGCGGATTTAGATTTAAAGCTCGCTGAAAATTATAATTTTATTAAAGAAAATATTAAAGAAAATATTAAAAAAAATATTGTTTTCGAAATCAAGTATCAAGATATTTTAAAAAACAAAGATTATTTTATTAAAATATTTGATTTTTATAAAGAACTCGAAAAACAAAAAAAATTAGAGTTAGATAATATAAAAATAAATATAAAAAATTTAGATTTAGAGTCGCTTCAAAAGTCTCTTCAAGAATTTAATAATCAAAAATTAGTTTTAGATACAAGACTTGATTCTATAAAACTCGAAATAAAAGAACTCGAAATAAAACTTAGTAATTTAGATTCTTTTGAATCTATAAATTTAAAGATTCAAAATATTGACAAAAAAATTTTAGAGTTAGAGAATTTATATAAAGATAGCGAATCAAATTATTTAAAAATAAAAACTTTGGATGATAAAAATACTCAGGAAATAAGATACTTAACAGAAGAAATTGATTTAATAAATTTAGATTTTTATAAAAATAATATTGATAATCTCGAGAATATTTTTGAAAAATTAGAAAATTTAAAATTAAAAAATCAAGAAATAGATAACGAACTCGAAAAAACTAGAAACGAATATATGATATTATCGTCGAGGCTTAATATTAATATAAAACAATACGAAAATATTAAAAATACGATAGAAAAATATATAAGTCTTTGTGATGAATATTCCGAGTACGCGACTCTTTCGGATATCTCAAACGGAAAGAACCCCCAAAGAATTTCTTTTGAAAGATATATTTTAGCGTCTTATTTCCAAGACGTTATCGACGCGGCTAATATTAAATTTTCTGAAATGACCGGTTTTAGATATCTTCTTAAACGAAAAGAAGACAAAGAAAAAAATAATAGAGCTTCAGGTTTAGACTTAGAAATAATAGATAATTATACAGGAAAAACTAGAAATATTAATACTCTTTCCGGAGGAGAGTCTTTTAAAGCTTCGCTTTGTTTAGCCTTGGGGCTCGCTAACGTCGTTCAAACAAACGCTGGCGGCGTCGAGATAGATACTTTGTTTATTGACGAGGGCTTCGGAACTCTAGACTCTGAATCTTTAGATGTTACGATAGAAGCGTTGATGTCGCTTAAAAAAAGCGGACGCCTAATCGGAATTATTTCACATGTAAGCGAACTAAAAGAAAGAATCCCGACAAAATTATTAATATTGCCGTCCAAAACTGGTAGCGTTTTTAATATTATTAATTAATTTTTTATATATAAATTATTATACAGGAGAATTACATAATGAAAATATATGATATTATAGCCAAAAAAAGAGATGGTTTTAAATTAACCAAAACAGAAATAGAGTTTGTAATTAATAAATATACGAGTAATAAGATTCCTGATTATCAAATGTCTGCACTTTTGATGGCGATGTATTTAAAAGGACTTGACGACCAAGAAATTACGGATTTGACTTTAGCGATGGCTGAGTCAGGAGATATGATTGATTTATCTGAGATTCCCGGAATAAAAGTCGATAAACACAGCACCGGCGGAGTCGGAGACAAGACAACTTTAATTATTGCTCCAATTGTAGCTGCTTGCGGTGTTTCTGTTGCTAAAATGTCCGGTCGAGGGCTCGGTTACACGGGCGGAACAATCGATAAATTAGAATCTATTCCTGGTTTTAAAACTCAAATATCTCAAGAAGATTTTATTAATATAGTTAATAAAATAGGGGCTTGCGTTGTCGGACAATCCGGAATTTTAGCTCCAGCAGACAAAAAAATTTACGCTCTTAGAGACGTAACGGCGACAGTTGAAAGTATCGGTCTAATCGCAGCAAGTATTATGAGCAAGAAAATAGCCTCCGGGTGCGACGCAATTTTATTAGACGTTAAAGTTGGCGACGGCGCTTTTATGAAAACTTACGACGACGCTGTAAAACTAGCTAATAAAATGGTTTCTATTGGAAAGATGGTCAATAGAAACGTTAGAGCAATAATAACAGATATGAATCAACCGCTCGGAAACGCTATCGGCAACTCTTTAGAAGTTATCGAAGCAATCAAGACTCTTAAAAACCAAGGCCCAAAAGATTTAACAGAGCTTTGTATTTGTTTAGCTTCTAATATGATTTATCTCGCTAAAAAACAAAGCCTGGCTGATTGCGAAAAACAAGTAAGAGATGTCTTAAAATCTGGAAAGGCTTTTGATAAATTTATCGAAATAGTTAAAGCTCAAGGCGGCGACGAAAGCTATATAAGAGACGTTTCTAAATTTAATAAAGCAAAATTTAGTTATAATATTATTGCTGAAAGATCTGGATATATTAGTAATATTAACGCTCAGCTTTGTGGAGCGGCTTCGATGGTTTTAGGAGCGGGGCGCGCTACTAAAGAAGACAGTATTGACTACGCTTCTGGTATTATTTTAAAAGCAAAAACAGGAGACTTTGTTAAAAAAGGCGATATTTTAGCTGTGCTCTTTACTTTTGAACAAGAAAAAATTAATCAAGCTCAAGATTTAGTTTCGAGCGCAATTTCTTTTTTAGATACTAAGCCAACTAAAAATAAATTAATATATAATATAATATAATTTTTATTTTTTTATAACACCCACAAAAAAAGCTTATTAGAATTAATTTTATTTAATTTCTAATAAGCTTTTTAATTTTTATTTTATTAAGACCCAGAATTATAATTTTCGTAATTTTCTAGTATTTGTTTCGGATCTATATCGTAATCTATAAACAATTTTTTTCCGCCGCCGACATCTTGTTTCATATATGTCATAAATGCGTTCCCGTCTTTCATTCCGTAGTTAGAACTGTCGTCTTTAACGTTTATATAACTTTTATTAAACCCAAATTTATATTCTTTACCATTTTCATCTTTAGCTTCGAATATATAATAATTAAATATAAAATCTTGGGTTTTAGACCCGTCGACGCCGATCTTTGTCGACACTAATTTAATATCAAATTCATAATCTGTATTTTCCATCGGCTTCCAGTTCCCATCTTCTGTCTTTCTAAAAAAATCATG
>JAGAUG010000102.1 GCA_017828935.1 Oscillospiraceae bacterium
ATTCTAAAAATTCTAGAAATTCTAAAAATATAAAAAATAATATTTTAGAAAATATAGAAAGTCAAAGACTTTCGAGTATAGATATAAAACAAGAAAAACGAATTGATACAGGTTTTAAAGAGCTAAATTGTGTTCTTGGAGGCGGGGTTGTTAGCGGGTCGGTTACGTTACTCGGAGGTAGCCCCGGAGTTGGAAAGTCGACTTTGCTCTTGCAAGTTTGTCAATATATAAGTAACTCAAAATCTATTTTTTATTTTTCAGGCGAAGAAAGCGAGAAGCAAATAAAACTTAGGGCTAATAGATTAGGAGTTTCTAACGAAAATATTTTTATTATATCAGAAAACGATATCGAAAATATTGCGCAAATTATTCAAGCTTCAAAACCTGGTTTAGTTATTATTGATTCGATACAAACAATGAGAGATCCTGAAATTTCTTCGAGCGCTGGTAGCGTAACACAAGTTAGAGAGTCGACAAATTTATTAATGAATCTCGCTAAATCGCTAAATATCGCTATTATTATCGTCGGTCACATAAATAAAGACGGAGGGATCGCCGGCCCAAAAGTTTTAGAACATATTGTCGACACAGTTTTATATTTCGAATCAGAAAAATATAGTTCTTATAAGATACTTCGGACGACTAAAAATAGATTTGGGCCAACAAACGAAATCGGAATCTTTGAGATGCAAAACAAAGGTCTTGTCGAAGTTGCTTCGCCGTCGATGGCCTTGATCCAAGACGGATCAGAAGATAAATCTGAAAATATGTCCGGAACTGCTATTACTTGTATTACAGAAGGATCTCGACCTATTTTTATAGAAGTCCAGGCTTTAGTTGCTAAAAGCGATTTTGCTGTCCCGAGGCGAGTTTCAACTGGATTTGATTATAACAGGACATGCTTTATATTAGCTGTTTTAGAAAAAAAATGTGGATATTTTTTTAATAAACTAGACGTTTATGTAAATATAATCGGAGGAGTTCGCCTCAACAGTCCAGGAGCAGACTTAGCTGTTGCGACAGCGATTGTTTCGAGCGTAAAAGATAAAATAATAGATCCAAATACAGTAATACTAGGAGAAATTGGATTAACTGGAGAAATAAGAGCTGCTCCGAATTTTGTCGAACAAATTATTGAATGCGAAAAACTTGGATTCAAAAAATGTGTTGTTCCTAAGGCGTCGCTCAAGATTTTAGATAAATTAAATTTTAATTTAAATAACTTAAATTTAATTATTAAGCCAGTTAGATATATTTGGGAGTATTTAAAATAAAAAATTTTAGATTTTAAAAAGAGAGAATTTTATTATGAATTTTGATTTTAATTTTAATAAAATTATTGATTTGTTGAAACAAAAAGATAAAATATTAATTATAACTCACAAAAATCCTGACGGAGACGCGATCGGATCGAGCTTCGCGCTTTATTACGCGCTTCTTAAATTAGGTAAGAAAGTCGAGGTAGACATCGGCAAGAGACTTTCTGATATATATAGATGGGTAAAAAACGACTATGATAATAAACTGGATTTTGAGCCGGAATATATAGTCGCTGTTGACTTGGCTGACACAAAGCTTCTTTTGGATCATCTTAAAATTTTTGAAAAAAAAATAGATCTTGTAATCGATCATCATCCGTCCAATACTGGCTTTGCGTCTCAAACGCTTTTAGATTCGAAGGCGTCGGCAACAACTGAGCTATTATACGACGTTATTGTTAATTTAATTGGCGAAGAAAATATAGATAGTCAAATCGCTTCTTGTTTATATTTAGGTCTTTCGACAGATACTGGATGTTTTAGATATTCTTCGGTTACGTCGAAGACCCATCTTGTTGCAGCTAGCTTAATTAATAAAAACGCAAATTATTTTTATATTAATAAAAAAATGTTTGATACAAAATCTAAGAAAAAACTAGAGATAGAACAGATTGTTTTATCTAAGATAGAATATTTTTTTAATGACAGATGCGCAATTATATTTATTTCAAAAGAGCTTAAACAAAGATTTGATATTGCTGACGATGAGTTAGAAAATCTCTCAGCCTTGCCAATACAGATCGAAGGAGTCGAAGTCGGAGTAACTATAAAAGAAAAAGATAAAGATCTAAATAACGAATATAAAATTTCTATTAGAACTAGTGAAAACTTCGATGCTAGCGAAATTTGTAAGAATTTTGGTGGTGGCGGACATAAAAGAGCAGCTGGCTGTTCACTCGATGGGAACTATCAAGATACCAAAAATAAATTATTAAAAATAATTTCTAAATATATAAATTAAAAAAATTTAATATAAAAAAGCTGAAAGAAACAGCTAAAATTATTTCTAAAGCAAAATAATATATAAATTATTAAAAATAATTTATATAAAAAATATATTATTTAAATTGAGTACTGAATTTCTATGGAATTAAAAATAAAAAAGCTCGACGAAACAGCTAAAATTATTTCTAAAGCAACAGAAGACAGCGTTGGCTACGATCTTTATGCTTGTTTAAAAAATAAAGTTATAATAAAACCAGGGAAGACCGTTAAGATAGGTACGGGATTATCTATCGAAATAAGCGAAAAAAATATAGGTGGTTTTATTTTCGCTCGAAGCGGAATGGCAACAAATCACGGAATAATCCCAGTTAACTGTGTTGGCGTAATCGACAACGACTATCGGGGCGAAATTATTGTCGCTCTAAAAAATACATCCTGTCTCGATTACGAAATAATAAACGAAGACAGGATCGCTCAAATAGTATTCTTACCAGTAATAAATTTTGATAATATATTAATTTCAAATAATTTGTCAGATTCTGACAGAGGTTCTGGTGGCTTCGGTTCGACAGGAAAAAATTAATTATTTTATAATTAAATAATTTGTCGAATTTTATATTTTGTTTTATTAACATATTTTTGGGAAGTTAATAAACCAAATTTTTCGAATTTTATTACAAAGCTTCTTATCGTTGCGTAGGCGGCGTTTTTATAGTCTTTTTCGATTTGTTTTGTCGAAAATTCTTGATCGCTATAGTTAGCTAAGACGAAAATAAATAATTCTTTTTCTTTTGAAGTTACAAGACCTTGAGATAAATAATTTTCAAATATTTTTATTATATTATTATTTATATTATTATTATTTAATTTAGAAAAAATATGATTATTAAAATATAATATAAACGGAGTTACGTCTATAACTTGAGATATTTCTTGGTTTTCTTCGATAATCTCAAAAGACTTATAATATTTATTTTTTGTTTTTGAAATAAACTCAGAAAAAGAAACAGCAAGATTTGCGTTAAAATTATTTTGGATCAAATACCAAAGTTGAAGAAGTCTTGCCATCCGACCGTTACCGTTAAAATACGGGTGAATATAAGAAAAATAAAAATGAATTATTATTGATTTTATTATTATATTTATTTTATCTTTGGTATTTATAAAATTAATAAATTCTTGCATATATTCAGGCAATAAATTAAAATCTAGACCCCGGTGAGAGATTTTATCGCCGATTATATAAACGCTGTCGTGGCGATAATAATTATTATTTATTAAAAATTCGTTTTTTTCTAAGTTTCCTGCCATAACGAGTGTATATAAAACATATAGATTTTCTTTTGTAATTTTGTTATTTTTATCTGAAATAAAATCTAGGCCTTTTTTGATTCCATAAATTTTATTTTCGTTCGAATTTTTTGGTGCGAGCCCGCTCAAAATATTTCTAATACTGTTTCGGCTAGATTCGATATTTTCGATTTCGAGAGTAGCTTTAATTTCGTGTTCGATATTATTATTTAAATTTTCAGATAACAAAGATTTATAGGCGTCGTCTGAAATATTTATTAAAGGCGGACAATAAACTAAAAAATTATTATTAAAATCTCTTATCGGAATTTGTTTATAAGTTGTTTTTTTAAGTACTTCTATACTTTCTTTAACTATTTCTTTTCCGAATTTAAACTCTAATTTTTTTAAATTATTAAAATTCTTATCGTTTAATATTTTTATAAAAAATTCAGCGTCGATCATTATATTTTTACCCCATATATAAATATTAATTATTAAATTTAGAATTAATGCGCTTTTCTTAAGATTAAAAGCTAGTATTTACTAAAATATATTAATATAATATTAA
>JAGAUG010000103.1 GCA_017828935.1 Oscillospiraceae bacterium
TTCTTCTTGAATTTTTAATATATTATTTACTAAATAAGATTCGATTCCGTAAATAACTTTAAATTTTTTTGAATCTTCTAAATTTTTGTTGATTTTTAAAAGTGCCTGGGCTGCTTCTGGATAGCTTTGGACTACTCCGTGGTCAGTTATTGCAACTGACGTGTGGCCGAGTTTGTGAGCAAAATTTATAAGTTGCTCGGCGCTTGCGACCCCGTCCATTGCTGACATATTTGTGTGTGCGTGGAGTTCAACACGTTTTGTTTCAGACAAATCTTTTTTATCTAGTTTAGAAATAATATTTATATCCGAAGGCTTAAATTCGAGCTCATGGTCAAAATCGTCAAAATAAACTTTTCCAGACATCAAAACACTAACACCAGGTTGAATTTTATTAAAAGTTTCGATAAAATTATTATTATTATTAACTATTGTCTTACAAGTTATTGAACTTGTTTGATCTGTAACATAAAAAACAAAAATAAATTTTTTATTATTCTTAGAAGAAATAAATCTATTATAAAAAACCTCGCCGCAAATCGTTATTTTAGGAATTTCTTCTTGAATTTTTTCGATAGCTACTGGAGACTTTGAAATTTTTTTACCTAACAAAACCTGACAAGAATTATTATTATCTAAAATAATTTTTTGATTTTTATTATTATCTAAAATTTTATTATTTAGAATCATTTTTTTATTATTATCTTGATCTTTATTATCTAAAATATTTTTAGAATTATTATTAATATTATTATCTAAAATATTTTTATATGATTTTGTATCTAAATTAAGATTTCCAGAAAAATTTATTTTTATATTTAGATTAAATTCCTGTAATATAATATTTTTAATTTTTTGAGCGCAACCGGTAATATTAAAAAATTCTTCGCCGCCTTGAGATAATTTTATATCTAAAATATTATTATTAAAACTAACGGTCGCGTTGTCTAAAAGACCTTTAACAGGAACTCCTTGAGAAATCAAATAAAAAATTATTTCTTCGAAATATTTTTCGTTAAATAGCTCGGGAGAATATTTAGTTATAATATAAAAATAATTTAAGTTTAATTTTTGTTTTAATATATTCTCTGTTTGATTTATAATTTTTTTTGGAATAATATTCTTGTTTGAAAATATATTAGCAATAATTTCAGATTTGTCTTTATATATTTCTAAATCAATAATCTCAGTAAATAAAAAATAATTAGAAACAGACTTATCTAGATACTTTCCGAATATTTTAAAAAAACTCAAGTTTAAAAACAACACCTTTATTTTAGCTTATATTATTTTTTAATTAAATTTTGTTTTGAGCTTATAATAAGCTTTTACTATATCGTCGGCGGTCATCTCAAATTTATTTTTAAGTTCTTGAAGCTTTCCAACTTCGCCAAAAATATCTTTAATTCCGATTGTTTCAACAGGTGTCGGCAAGTTTTTAGAAAGAACTTCACAAACAGCCGAACCAAGACCACCTAAAATATTATGATTTTCACAGGTTATAACTTTTCTTGTTTTTTGAGCTGATTTTATAATAATCTCTTCGTCGATCGGTTTTATCGTGTGGATATTTATTATTTCTGGTTTTATATTTTTTTGAGAAAGAATCTCGCTTGCTTTTAGAGCCTCGCTGACTAAAATACCGCTAGCAATAATAGTAACGTCCGATCCTTCTTGGATTAAATCGCCTTTAAATAAATCAAATTTATAATTATTTATTTTGTCAAATATATCCGGAGTTTCTTTTCTAAACATTCTTGTATAAACCGGCCCATTATAATTAATAACTTTGGGTAAGGCTTGTTTGAGCTGTGTATTATCTACAGGCTCAAATATAACAACAGATGGGATACTTCTAAGAACTCCAATATCTTCGACGCTCATATGAGTTCCACCGTTGAGCTCGGCGGCTAAGCCCGGGTCTGTTCCAATAATTTTTACGTTTTGTTTAGCGTAGGCTATCGAAACAGCAATTTGATCGCAAATTCTTCTTGTTGCAAACGGAGTAAAAGATAAAATTATTGGTTTAAAACCGTAAGAAGCTAGCCCGGCAGCAATCGAAGCCATATTTTGTTCAGCGATTCCAACATCGAGAGCTCTTGTTGGGAACTTTTCTCTAAGCGAAAAAGTTCCATTGGCTTTTGAAAGATCTGCATCTATTATAATTATTTTGTCGTCTTGATTCATCAAATTTTCAAGTTCCTGACACAAAACATTTCTCATTTCCATAATTAATTAATAAATCCTTTCTATTAATATATTTAATATATTATATTAATTCTTTTAGAGCGATTTCTAACTGTTCTTGGCTGATTTTCATATTGTGATTAGAAACACCCGCATTCTCTACAAAAGAAATACCCTTGCCTTTTATTGTATCTAAGATAATCATAGAAGGCTGATTTTTTGTTTTTTTCGCTTTATTAACAGTTTCAAAAATTTGGAGTATATTATGGCCATCGATTTGGTGAACGTCCCAACCAAAAGAAAGCCATTTATCAAATAAGTTATCTACAGAATTAACTTCTCTTGTTTCGCCGTCAATTTGAAATTTATTATTATCTGTAAAAGCGATTAAATTATCTAGTTTCTTGTGAGCGCTATACATTGCAGCTTCCCAAATTTGGCCTTCTTGAGATTCGCCGTCTCCAATAATCGAAAAAATATAGGCACCATCTTGTTTTAATTTAGAAGCGATAGCGATTCCAACAGCGCAAGAAAACCCTTGGCCAAGTGAACCTGTTGTCATATCTATTCCAGGAGTTTTGTTCATATCACAGTGACTTGGTAAATTTGTGTTAATTTTATTAAGCGTTTTGAGTTCAGATTTATCGAAGTAGCCTCTACTAGCTAGAGCTGCGTAAACAGCTGGACCGGCGTGGCCTTTAGAGACAATTAATCTGTCTCGATCGATTTTATTTGGATCTTTTGGGTCGATATTCATAGCAGAGTAATATAAAACAGCTAAAAGATCAGCAATAGATAAACAACCGCCTATGTGCCCAACTCCCAGGTGAGCAATACACTCTACTGTTAGTTTTCGTATTTCTTTAGAAGCATTAATAATATTATTAATATCTAAAATATCTAAATTTGTCGTCATAGTTAATAACCCTTCTTTCATATATAATAAATTTAAAAAAATATTTTAATTTAATTTTACATCAATTTTTATTTTTAGTCAAATTTAATTAATAAAAAATTTAATTTTTTTTAAATTTTGTTTTTTTATAGACATTTTGGTTATATTAATATCTGCAAAGTGGACAATCTGATAAAATAATACCATAAAAAATCTTGAAAAACAAAAATTAATAAAAAAAAATTAAAAAAAGATTTTAATACCTCTTGACAGAAAGACAAGTTAAATGTATAATGCTTCTTAGGAGTAAAGTTAGAAGTAAAAAAAATTATTAAACTTGCAAAGATATGCGACAATTCGGAAGGAGGGATAGTAAAGATGGCAGAAATTCGTATTAAAGATAATGAGTCTTTAGAAAATGCGCTCAAAAGATTTAAAAGACAGTGTGCTAAAGCTGGTGTCTTAGCTGAAGTTAGAAAAAGAGAACATTATGAAAAACCTTCCGTAAAGCGCAAAAAGAAATCTGAGGCTGCAAGAAAAAGAAAATACAGATAAAAATTGGATATTAACAAGGCTAGATCAGACCGATTTTTTTGTTGGTTTAGTTTAGCCTTGTATTTGTATATTAGTTTTGAATTATAATATAATTTGTCTTTAATATAAAATAAAAAACAAGATAGCTAAATAAATTAAGCTAAATTTTAAATATATTTTAAGTTGATTACTTGTTGGAGGTAAACGAATGGGATTATTAAAATGCGAAAAAATAGAAGGTAGTAGTAATAAATATTATTTGGAAATATCAGTTTCTAAAGACGATTTTCTAAAAGAAATAGACAAAGTTTATAAAAAAAATGTTAATAAAATTAACGTTCCAGGCTTCAGAAAAGGTAAAGCACCGAAAGCCTTAATAGAAAAAATGTACGGAAATAGTGTGTTTTGGGACGACGCTATAAACAATCTATATCCGGGAGCTTATATGGAAGCTTCGAAAGAAGCTAAGTTAGACGTTGTTGGAACAGAAAAATTAGATATTATTTCTGTTGATGTTGACAACGGGTTTGTTTTTAAAGTCGAATGTATTGTTTCGCCTGAAGTTGAAATTGGCGAATATAAAGAACTATCGGTTACGAAAAATATTAGATTTGTAACTGACGCTGACGTTGAGAACGAGATTCAAAGAATTAGACAATCTTACGGAAGAACAGTTGATATAACAGACAGACCAGCTCAGATGGGAGATAACGTTGTTATTGATTTTGAAGGTCGAATCGATAGCATCGCTTTCGACGGGGGAAAATCAGAAAATTCTGAGATAAAACTCGGTGATGGTAAATTTATTCCCGGTTTTGAAGAACAAATAGTTGGGCACAAAATCGGAGAAGAGTTTGAGATTAATGTTAAGTTTCCTGATGACTACAGTGGTAAAGAGTTTGCTGGAAAAGACGCTGTATTTAATATTATACTTCACGAGATAAAAAATATTGAGTTACCAGATTTGGACGATGAATTTGTTAAAGATATAAGCGAATTTGATAGCGTTGAAGATTTCAAAGAAGATATCAAAAAATCAATTAAAAATTATAAAGATAAAAGATCAGACGAAGAAGTTGAAGATAGGTTAATCGATAAATTAGTTGATTCTCTTAAGGCTGAGATACCCCAGGTTATGATAGACAACAAAGTCGAAAGTATTAAAAACGATTTTGCAATGAATATGAAAAAACAAGGCGTTGAATTTGATGTATATCTAAAATATACAGGCCAAAAAGAAGAAGACTTGAAAAAAATGTTTGAACCTGAAGCTATTAGAAGCGTAAAATTAAAGCTAGCTTTAGAAAAAATAATTGAAATCGAAAATATTGAAACTTCCCCAGAAGAAATTGAAAAAACAATAAAAGAGATGGCAGAAAGTTATAAAGTCAAAGAAGATACTATAAAAAATGTTTTCAAAGAAGAAGATATTATAAAAGATATTAAGTTAAAAAAAGCAATGGATTTAGTTAAAGAGACAGCAAAAATAGAAGAAGTTATTGAGACAGAGACAAAAGATAGAAAAACAGAAGAAAAAAAATAATTAATATAAATTTTTAGAATTTTTAAGTTATGTAAATTATTTGAAAATATTTTACATACACTTATATATAGAGGTGATATATTATGAGTTTGGTTCCTGTTGTAATAGAGCAAACTAGCCGAGGCGAAAGATCGTATGATATTTATTCAAGATTGCTTAACGACCGAATTATTATGCTTAGCGACCAGGTCAACGACGTAACTGCTAGTTTGGTTGTTGCTCAGTTGCTTTATTTAGAAGGTCAAGACCCAGAAAAAGATATTAATTTATATATTAACAGTCCTGGAGGTTCAATAACATCAGGGATGGCTATATATGATACGATGCAATATATAAAGTGTGATGTTTCGACTATTTGTATTGGAATGGCAGCATCGATGGGGGCGTTTTTGTTATCGTGTGGAGCAAAGGGTAAGAGATTTGCGTTGCCAAACAGCGAAATTATGATCCATCAGCCTCTTGGAGGAGCTCAAGGTCAGGCTACAGATATAAAAATTCATGCTGAGAGGATTATTAAGATAAAACAAAATCTTAATAATATATTAGCTTTAAATACAGGAAAAGATATTGCAGTTATTGAAAGAGACACAGAGAGAGACAATTTTATGTCAGCTCAAGAAGCCAAAGATTACGGAATAATTGATAAAGTTATTGTTAAAAGATAAATAAAAAATAATTAATTTATGTTGTTGTAATATATTATATTGTTTTATAAAATTAGGATTTAATATTTAATTTCAAGATTGTTTTGAGAGGGGAATATAAATTTTAAATTATGTCTAAAAATAATAATATGGATGATTATAAAACTTTAAGATGTTCTTTTTGTGGTAAGTTACAAGATCAGGTTGGGCGAATGATTGCTGGACCTGGTGTATGTATTTGTAGTGAGTGTATTGAGCTTTGTCAAAGCGTATTAGCAGAAGAAAACTCGTCTACTGGAAAGAAAAAAAAATCAACTAAAAAACAAATAAAACTTCCAACACCAGTTGAGCTCAAAGACTATTTAGACGAGTATGTTATTGGTCAAGATAAAGCTAAAAAAGTTTTATGTGTCGCTGTATATAATCATTATAAGCGAATTAATAAAACAAAAAATGTTGGCGACGTCGAGATACAAAAAAGTAATGTATTATTACTCGGGCCAACAGGTGTCGGAAAAACTTTGTTAGCTCAAACTTTAGCAAATAAATTAGACGTTCCTTTTGCGATAGCTGACGCAACTACCCTAACGGAAGCTGGATATGTTGGCGAGGATGTTGAAAATATATTATTAAGATTAATTCAAGCCGCTGATTTCGATATCGAAAAAGCTGAGAAGGGCATTATCTATATCGACGAAATAGATAAGATTACGAGAAAGAGTGAAAACAGATCAATAACTAGAGATGTTAGCGGAGAGGGAGTTCAGCAAGCTCTATTAAAGATTTTAGAAGGAACGATTGCTAACGTTCCACCTCAAGGGGGACGAAAACACCCACAACAAGAGTTTATCCAAATAAATACTTCTAATATTTTGTTTATTTGCGGTGGAGCGTTCGAGGGAATTGACTCTGTAATTAGAAAGAGAGTTGCTCAATCTTCGCTTGGATTTGAAGCTAGAATAAAAGATTCTGATAGAGATAGCTCTGATAAGTTACTTGATCAACTTTCGCCTGAAGATTTAGTAAAATACGGAATTATACCGGAGTTAGTTGGAAGAATACCAGTTGTTTCGCATCTAAATGACTTAGACGTCGACTCTTTAATAAAAATATTGACAGAACCTAAAAACGCAATATTAAAGCAATATAAAAAATTATTTGAGATGGACGGGATAGAGCTAGAGTTTAGTAAAGATGCGATTAGATACGTTGCTCAAGAAACTTTAGATAGAAAAACTGGAGCTAGAGGACTTAGAGCTGTAATCGAAGATATTTTGTCAGATATAATGTTCAGCGCTCCTTCTGATAAAAAAATAAAAAAAA
>JAGAUG010000104.1 GCA_017828935.1 Oscillospiraceae bacterium
ATAAAAGCCAAGAAGCGTTAGAACAGATCGAATCAAAAAAATATGAAATATATTTAAATAAACTAGGCTTTGATAAAATAATAAAATACGGGATAGCTTTTTGTGGTAAGAGATGTTTAGTAAAAAAGGCTTGATTTTTAGATTTATTTAAATTAAGAAAGAGATGATAACAGATGGAAATTAATAATTTAAAAGAAAATATAAAAAAAATATTAGATAATAAAAAAGCAGTCGATATAGAAGAAATTTGTGTAAAAGATAAAACGACAATTACAGATTATTTTATAATAGCTAGCGGAACAAGTAGTTCTCAAATAAAATCGCTGGCTGAAAATTTAGAATATGAATTGTCAAAAATTAATATAAAAGCAAGGCAAGTTGAAGGCGACAAAAATAATGGTTGGATCTTGCTAGATTTTGGTGACATTATAGTTCATATTTTCTTACCTGAGATAAGAGCGTTATATAAATTGTCAAATCTTTGGGAAACTAGATAAATTTTAGTTTTAAAATATAAAAAATATAAAAAATAGAAAGGCAATAACTTATGGAATATAATTTTAAAGACATAGAATCAAAATGGCAAAAAATTTGGGAGGATAATAAAGTATTTGAAGCAAAAAATGATTATTCGCGCCCTAAATATTATCCGTTGGTTGAGTTTCCTTATCCGTCGGGAAAGGGACTTCATGTTGGGCACCCAAGACCTTATACGGCTCTTGATATCGTAGCGAGAAAAAGAAGACTGGAAGGTTACAACGTTCTTTATACGATTGGTTGGGACGCTTTTGGACTTCCAGCAGAAAATTTTGCGATAAAAAATAAAATTCATCCAGCTATAGTTACTAAAGATAATATAAAAAAATTTAAATCTCAGCTAAAATCTTTAGGACTTTCTTTTGATTGGAGTAGAGAGATAGATACAACTTCGCCGCAATATTATAAATGGACCCAATGGATATTTTTAAAATTATTTGAAAAAGACTTGGCTTACAAGAAAGAAATGAATGTTAACTGGTGTACGTCTTGTAAAGTTGTTTTAGCTAACGAAGAGGTTGTTGGCGGAGTTTGTGAGCGATGTGGAGGCCAGGTTGTCAGAAAAGAAAAACAACAATGGATGCTTAAAATTACAGATTACGCTCAAAAATTATTAGACGGCCTTGATAAAGTTCGCTATCCGAAAAAAATAAAACTTTCTCAACAAAATTGGATTGGGAAGTCGACCGGAGCTAGTGTATTTTTTGAATCAAGTCAGGGAGAAAAAATAGAAGTTTATACAACAAGACCAGATACTTTATTTGGTGTTACTCATCTTGTTTTAGCTCCGGAACACGAATTAATAAAAAAGTGGTCTAATAATATTAATAATATAGACGAAATAAAAAAATATTGCCAAGAGTCGGCGAAAAAATCAGATTTTGAAAGGCTCGAACTCAATAAAGAAAAAACAGGAGTAAAAATCGAAGGGATCAAAGCTATTAATCCTGTTAATAATAAAAAAATAGATATTTACATATCAGATTATGTTTTAGTTGGATACGGAACGGGGGCTATTATGGCGGTTCCGGCTCACGACCAAAGAGATTGGGAGTTCGCGAAAAAATATAATATTAATATTCTAGAAGTTGTTTCTGGTGGAGACGTAAACAAACAAGCTTTTTCTGAAGACGGTATTATTATAAATTCTGAATTTTTAAACGGTCTTTCGATAAGTCAAGCTAAAGAAAAAATGATCGAGTGGCTTGAAAATAATAAAAAAGGCAACGCGAAAACTAATTTTAAATTAAGAGACTGGGTTTTTTCGAGACAAAGATATTGGGGTGAGCCGATTCCGATTATACACTGTGAAAAATGCGGAATGGTACCAGTTCCAGAAGATCAGTTACCTCTTGAATTACCGGACGTTGATAATTATCAGCCGACAGATGACGGTCAGTCGCCCTTGGCTATGATAAAAGACTGGGTTAATGTAAAATGCCCTGTTTGTGGCGCGGACGCTAAGAGAGAAACTGATACGATGCCCCAGTGGGCAGGGTCATCTTGGTATTTTTTAAGATATTGTGATCCTGATAATAATAAAGAGCTAGCTTCTCGGGAAGCTCTTAATTATTGGTTACCTGTAGATTGGTACAACGGCGGAATGGAACATACGACGCTTCACTTACTTTATTCGAGATTTTGGTATAAATTTTTATATGATATTGGAGTTGTTCCGACCGATGAGCCGTATTCAAGAAGGACCAGTCACGGTCTTATCTTGGGCTTTAACGGCGAAAAGATGAGTAAATCTAAAGGTAACGTTGTTAACCCAGACGATATAATAAATCAATATGGCGCTGACACAATGAGACTTTATGAGATGTTTATAGGCGATTTTGAACAGTCCGCACCTTGGAATAGCGATTCGATTAAAGGCTGTAAAAGATTTTTAGATAAAGTTTGGGGTCTACAAGATTTATTAGATAGATCTTGTGAATCTAATAAAAAAGATTTTAGTTCAAAGCTCGAGATTAGCTTTAATAAAACAATAAAAAAAATAACAGAAGACATTGAAAATTTAAAATTTAATACGGCTATTGCGGCTTTGATGGCGCTACTTAATGAAATTAATAATATTAAAACTATTAATCAAAAAGAGCTAAAAACATATTTGATTTTATTAAATCCGTTTGCGCCACATATAACAGAAGAAATTTGGTCTATTTGTAATTTTGAAGGCTATATTACAGATCAAAAATGGCCGGATTTTGATGAATCAAAATGTCAAGACTTTGTTGTTCAAATAGCAATTCAAATAAACGGAAAAATAAAAGCAAGAATAGATATTAATAAAGATTTAGATAAATCTGAAGTAATAAAAATCGCAAAAGAAAATATTAATATATCTGAAGAAATAAAAAATAAAATTATAAAAAAAGAAATTTATGTTCCAGGTAAGTTAGTTAATATTGTTGTTTAGATAAATATATATATATAATTATTTTAGGAGATTTATATTATGTGTGGAATAATTGGGTACGCTGGAGAACTTCAAGCTCCGGACGTTATTATAGATGGTCTTAAAAAATTAGAATATCGTGGATACGACTCAGCCGGTCTTTCTGTTTTTAATAACGGCGAGATAAAAACTATAAAATCAATTGGAAGAATAATAAATCTTGAAGAGCTTAAAAATAAAAATCAAGATGAGCTAATAAGTAATGTTGGGATTGGTCATACAAGATGGGCAACGCACGGAAAGCCATCAGAAAAAAACGCTCATCCGCATTTTACAGATAAAGTTTCGATAGTTCACAACGGAATAATCGAAAATTATTTAAAATTAAAAAAATGTTTAGAAGAGAAAAATTATGTATTTGAAACAGAAACTGACTCGGAGATAGTCGCGAAGTTACTAGATTATTATTACCAGGGAGATCCGATACAAGCGATTTCTAAAGTTATTAGTCGCTTAGAAGGGGCTTTCGCTCTCGCGATTATGTTTAAAGATCAGCCACAAAAAATATACGGAGCAAGAAAAGAATGTCCGTTAATAGTAGCTTTAGGCGAAAATCAAAATTTTATTGCGTCGGATATAAACGCAGTACTCGAATATACTAATAAATATTATAATATAGACTATCAAGAAATAATAGAAATTAGTAAAGATAGTGTAGAGATTTTAGATATCGACGGAAATAAAATAAAAAAACAAATAAATATTGCGAACTGGAACGTTGCAGCTGCTCAAAAATGCGGGTACGAGCATTTTATGCTCAAAGAAATTAACGAACAACCGCAAGCCATTAATTCAACTATTTCGCCGAGAATTATAGATTTCTTACCTGATTTTAATTATGATAATATAGACAGCGATTATCTAAAAAAATTTAATAAAATATTTATAGTTGCTTGCGGAACTGCTATGTACGCCGGAATGGTAGGTAAGGACTTAATAGAAAAAATAGCGAGAGTACCTGTTGAAGTTGACGTCGCGAGCGAATTTAGATATAGAGACCCAATATTAACAAAACAAGATTTACTAATAGTTATTTCTCAATCAGGAGAAACGGCAGATACTTTAGCAGCTCTTAGGCTCGCTAAGTCTAAACAAATAGAAACTTTAGCGATTGTAAACGTAGTTGGTTCTTCGATTGCTAGAGAAGCCGACAAAGTTATAACAACTTTTGCTGGACCGGAAATTGCTGTAGCTAGTACAAAAGCTTATATAGTTCAAGTCGCGGTTATGTATCTTTTATCGATAAAATTAGCTTTAGTTAATCAAAAACTAGATAAAAATCAAGCTAGAGAATATATTAAAATACTGATGCAAATGCCGGAGGCTATTAGCGATGTTATTGGTCTTTCTGATAATATAAAAAATATTGCGACAAAATATCAAAACACTAAAGATATGTTTTTTTTAGGTCGAGGTTTAGATTTTGCGACTTGTCTTGAAGGTTCGTTGAAACTAAAAGAAATTTCTTATATATGTTGTCAACCATATCAAGCTGGTGAGCTAAAACACGGAACTATATCTCTTATTACTGATAATATTCCTGTTGTTTGTGTAGCGACTCAAACAAATCTTTTTGATAAGATGATAAGTAACATAAAAGAAGTAAAAGCGCGGGGTGCTAAGACTATATTTTTAACGACACCTGAGTTAGAGACAAAAATCGAAAAAGAAATTATAGACGATATTATTTTATTGCCTTGTATTAAAGATATATTTATGCCGTTTGTGATCGTTCCGGTTTTTCAATTGATGGCTTATCATATGGGAATTATCAAAGACTGTGATGTTGATAAACCGAGAAATTTAGCGAAATCAGTTACTGTTGAATAAAATTAATATTTATAAATACAAGTAATAATAAAAAACCGACTTAAGAAATATATTGTCGAAAAATACTTGAATTTTTAAAAAAGCAGTATATAATATTAATAGGACTTTATGTATGACAAAGTTCTATTAATATTTTTTTAAAAAAATTTGTTTTTGAGCTAATTTATTTTTTAGCTTTCTTAGTTTTAATAAAAACGAATATGGCTGAAATTTCTATCTGTTTTTTTGTTTAGAGCTGGACAGATTAAGATTAATAAAATTTGTTAGAAGATAAAATTGATGATAATAATAAAAGACATTGAAAATTTAAAAAATATAAAATTAAAAGATTCTGCTGTTGCGATTGGGATGTTTGATTCGCTTCATGTTGGACATTTAGAAATAATAAAAAAACTTAAGTCTAGTAATTTAAAATCTTGTGTTTTTTCTTTTGATATAGATAATAATTGTGAGATGCTTAGAAAAAAAAATAAAATTATTAGTTCAAAAACAAAACAAGAGATATTAAAAAATTTATACATAGATTATTATATTTCGCCGGATTTTAATAAAATAAAATATATTTCAGCAAGAGATTTTGTTGTTGAGTTGTTAATAAATAAATTAAAATCAAGGCTAATTATTTGTGGTGAAGATTTTAGATTTGGAGTCAATAGATCTGGTGATATAGAGTTTCTTAAAAA
>JAGAUG010000105.1 GCA_017828935.1 Oscillospiraceae bacterium
ATAGCTCAGTTGGTAGAGCAGCGGTCTCCAAAACCGCGTGCCGTGGGTTCAAGTCCTACTACCCCTGCCACTTATTTTTAAATAGTATTTTGTTTTTGATATAAAGTGTGTTGCTGATGTAGCTCAGTAGGCAGAGCACTTCCTTGGTAAGGAAGAGGTCGGCAGTTCGAATCTGCTCATCAGCTCCATCATTTTAATTTTAGATTTAATTTTAAATTTAGTTATTTTTGGTGCTCGATTGTGTAACGGTAGCACGACAGACTCTGACTCTGTTTGTCTGGGTTCGAATCCTAGTCGAGCAGCCAATTGTTTATATATTTTAACGCTTGCAACTACTGGAAGAGTGTTTTAGTTTATTATAGATTATAAAATTATGAATTATTAATTTTTTTGAAATATTGTTTTGATACAAGATAAGATTTTTTATTTTGTTTTTTGATATAGATATAGATTTTGTTTTATTAATTAAAGATCAAGATCTGTTTGGCTTGTATATTTTATAATTAGTTTTTGTTTTGTTGATAGATTTCTTTGGGGGTTTTATGTTAGTTTAGATTTTTTAATAATATTCTCAGTTATCTATTTTGTTTATAAATTTGGCTAATAGATTGATTTGATTGTGTATTATATATAATATTTTGAATAATATATAAAAATGGACGGTTAGCTCAGTTGGTAGAGCATTCGCTTGACGTGCGAGAGGTCAGGGGTTCAAGTCCCTTACCGTCCACCATTAGGATTTTATAATCGAGAGTTTGTGGTTGCTTTTTTGTAGCTACGAGCTCTTATTTTTTGTTATAAAATTTTTGATTTATTTAATTTGTCAAGTTTAAGAAAGGATAAACTATTTAATGAACATAGTAAGTTTTATAATTATATTTTTGGTTTTAATTATAACGAATTTTTTGTCGGTTTTGGTTGGAATCAAATATAGAAAAAAAGGTGACGAAACTAGAATAAACAACGCCGAAGAAGAAGCTAGGCGCATCATAAACGACGCTATAAAAAAATCAGAAACAACAAAAAAAGAAGCTATTATCGAAGCGAAAGACGAGATTTTTAAATTAAGAACTGATACAGAGAAAGAACTAAAAGAAAGAAGAGCGGATATTCAAAAACAAGAAAGAAGGCTTCAAACAAAAGAAGAAACTATTGATAAAAAGCTTTCGAATCTTGAAGCTAAAGACGAGATGATAAATAATAAGATTCAAAAAGCTGAAGCGAAGCTTCAAGACGCTGAAAAATTTAGACAACAACAAATAGAAATTCTTGAAAAGATTTCAGGTTTATCTGTTCAAAAAGCGAAAGAATATATATTGTCTTTATTAGATCAGGATCTGAAACACGAGAAAGTTATTAAAATAAACGAACATACTCAAAATATAAAAGAAGAGTGTGAAAAAATTTCTAAGAATATAATAACGCAAGCGATCCAGCGCTACGCTCCTGATCAAGTTGCTGAAACAACAGTTTCAGTTGTTGTTTTACCGAGCGACGATATGAAGGGTCGAATTATTGGTCGCGAAGGCAGAAATATAAAAGCGATAGAGACAATTACAGGAGTAGATTTGATAATCGACGATACTCCGGAAGTAATTACAGTTTCTTGTACAGATCCGATTAGGAGAGAGATCGCGAAAATTACGCTTGAAAAATTGATTACAGATGGCCGAATCCATCCTGGAAAGATCGAAGAGATGTTTGGAAAAGTAACAAAAGAAATTGATAACGAAATAAAGCGAGCAGGTGAGACTGCAGTCTTAGATTTGGGTCTTAACGGAGTTAATCATAATATTATAAAATTATTAGGAAGACTTAAGTACAGGACAAGTTATGGACAAAGTGTGTTAACACACTCGATAGAAGTTGCTAATTTGGCTGGATTGATGGCTGCGGAGCTTGGCGAAGATATAACGATGGCGAAACGCGCAGGATTACTCCACGATATTGGAAAGGCACTAAGCTACGAGATAGAAGGTTCTCATGTCCAAATAGGAGCAGATATAGCTAGAAAATATAAAGAATGTGATGATGTAATCCACACGATCGAGGCTCACCACGGCGACGTTGAAACAAAAACTGTTATTGCTGGTCTTGTTCAAGCGGCCGACACGATTTCGGCGGCTAGACCGGGCGCTAGAAAAGAAAATTTAGAGAATTTTATAAAACGTCTTGAAAAATTGGAAAGCATTGCTAATTCTTTCCAAGGCGTTGAAAAGTCTTTTGCAATACAAGCTGGAAGAGAAGTAAGAATTATAGTTAGACCAGACGAAGTTAGTGATGATGAGATGGTTTTGATGGCTCGCGAGATTGTAAAACAAATAGAACATAATTTAAATTATCCAGGTCAAATAAAAGTTCACGTTGTTAGAGAAAACAGAGCGATAGAGTACGCTAAATAAATTAATTTTAGTTCTTAGGAGAGTTTTATAAATTTATGTTAGAAAAAAAATATAACAGTAAAGAAAGCGAAAAGAAATGGCAAGATTTTTGGATCGAAAATAATATATATAAATTTGATATAAATTCAAAAAAAATATATTCGATAGATACTCCTCCGCCAACAGTTAGCGGAAAGATTCATATTGGTCACGTTTTTTCTTATACCCAAATAGAAATAATAGCTAGATATATGAGAATGAAGGGCTATAATATATTTTTCCCGTTTGGGTTCGACGACAATGGGCTTCCAACTGAGAGGCTTGTTGAAAGAAAGATAGGAAAAAAAGCTCATCAAATTTCAAGAGAAGAATTTAATAAAAATTGTTTAGAAATAACTCATCAATACGAAGCTGAATTTAAAGAGTTATTTAAATCTTTGGGATTTAGCGCTGATTGGGGACTTATTTATTCGACAATTAGCGAAAAAGCTCAAAAGGCCTCTCAAAAATCTTTTTTAGATCTTTATAAAAAAGATTTAGTTTATAATTCGAAGTCGCCTTCGCTTTGGTGTACAGAATGTAAAACTTCGATTGCTCAAGCTGAGCTTGATACAAAAGAAGTCGAGACAACTTTTAATTATATTAAATTTCGTGTTCCGGAGCTTAATAAAGATTTAGAAATTGCGACAACAAGACCGGAGCTATTGCCTGGGTGTGTTGCTGTTTTTGTTAATCCAAACGATAAATCTAAATCAGAATTTATTAATAAAGAAATAGAAATCCCGTTGTTTGGTTTTAAAGTAAAAATATTATCAGACGATAAAGTAGATATCGAAAAAGGAACTGGCGCTGTTATGTGCTGTACGTTTGGAGATGTAACAGACGTAGCTTGGTGGAAGGAATATAAATTACCGATCAAAAATATTATTGATAAAAACGGGTTTATTTCGGAAGATATAAAAAAATATGGTGGTCTTAAATCTCAAGAAGCTAGAAAATTAATTATTCAGGATCTAAAAGAGTCAGGATTTTTAATTAAACAAGAAGTTATAACACATCAAGTTGGAGTACATGAACGTTGTGGTACTCCGGTAGAGTTTAGCGTTTCAAAACAATGGTATATCGATATACTAAATCACAAATCAGATTTTATCGAAGCTGGAAACAAGATCGAGTGGTACCCAAAAAATATGAAAGCTAGATATAACGATTGGGTTGAGAATCTTCAGTGGGATTGGGGGATTTCAAGACAAAGATATTTTGGAGTTCCGTTTCCGGTTTGGTATTGTGAAGAATGTGGGAAATTAATTTTAGCTGATGAAAAAGATTTACCAGTTAATCCACTTACTTGCTTGCCAAAAAAATCTTGTGAATGTGGTTGCGAAAAATTTATTCCTGAAAAAGACGTTATGGATACTTGGGCGACGTCTTCTCTAACGCCGTTAATTAATTTAAATTGGGCGAGCGATGAAGAGCCAGAAAATAACGATTTTATTAAAAAAATGATGCCGATGAGTCTTCGACCAAATGCTCACGATATTATTAGAACATGGGATTTTTATACGATAGTTAAAAATTTATATCACACAGGTAAGCTTCCTTGGGAAAACATCATGATTTCAGGTCATGTGATGGCTCAAAAGGGCGAAAAAATAAGTAAGAGAAAAAATAATTCTAATATGGAACCGGAAAACTTGCTTAAAAACTTTTCGGCCGACGCGATTAGATATTGGACAGCTAACGGAAGACTTGGTAACGATATTTTATTTTCAGAAGAAGAGCTTAGAAGCGCCAATAAATTTATAAATAAACTTTGGAATGTTTCAAAATTTGCCTTGATGCATCTAGAAGACTACGATCCAGACAAAAAGCCAGAGCTTTGGCCGATGGATAAATATATTTTATCTAAGATGGCTAAGATGCTTCGGGAACTAGAGCTAAACTTAGATAAATACGAGAGCGGACTTGGGTTAAAAGCTTTTGAAAAATTCTTTTGGGAATACTGTGATAACTATATCGAGATTGTTAAACATCGACTTTACAATCCAGATATTTTTGGAAAAGAAGCGAGAGAATCTGGTCAAGAAGCTCTATACCAGACTATTTTACAAATATTAAAAACTGCTGCGATTTATATTCCTCATATTACAGAAGAGATTTATCAAAGCTTTTTTATAAAAATCGAAAAGACGATTTCGATTCATTTGACAAGAATTTTAGATTATTTGTCTAAATTCGAAATAGACGAGAGTCTAATCAAAAATGGAGATATGATAATTGATCTTATATCAGAAACAAGAAAGTTTAAATCAGAAAATAATATTTCTCTTCGGGCGAAGATAAAAACGCTAGAACTAGAAATTAGCACTGAATTATCTGAGATTTTTGATTTTGAAAAGATCTTGACGGATATAAAAAATACTTCTAATACTAGTGAGATAAAAATTATTGGTTGCGAAAGTGGCTATAAAATAAAAAATATTGTTTTAGAGTAATAATATATTGAGGTGTTAACAAATTAAAATATATAATACTGTAATAATGGGGTTGGCAACAGCTTTAATTATTGCTGTTCCGAGATTTGTAATTAATATACCGATTCCGGGGATCCCTTCGATTAAGATTTGTTGTGATTTTATAATTATATTTTTAATCTCGACACAAATAAGTCCTGTGAGTGGAGCGATTGTTGCAGCGGTTTCGAATATAATACATACTTTTTTATTTCCGTCGGGGCCGTTTTTCCCTGGATTTACTCTAACAGATTTTTTAACAGGTCTTATAATAGGCTATTTATTTAAAATATTAAATAAAAAAAATAATATATCGTTTTTAGCTTGTTTAGTTTCGATATTTTTAGCTATAAGTTTTAAGACGGTTTTAAATACTGTTTGGTTTAATATTATATATCATATTGCTTTTAATATTTTAATTTGGCCAAGGATCTTAGCTGGGATTTTTAGTGTAATTTTAATTTCGCCGATAGCTTATAAATTATCAATTTTTTTTGATAAAATAATTAAAAATCCGTCGAATAACTTGATGTTAGACAAATAATAAAAAACGGAGATGTGAGATGTTAAAATCTAATATATTTAAATATTTTTTTGTGGCTAGAGAAAATATTCCAAGAGATGTTGGTTTTTCGCTTTATGATCAATATCATTTATCGTGGCTATGTTTAATTGCTTTATTTATTGTTATAATATCTATTAGATATAAATCTTCTCAAGAAGCTAAAAAAAAGTTTTTTAGAAAAATTTTAGGGTCTGTAATTTTATTATCAGAAGTCTATTATCAAGCAGTTTTAATTATAACAAGGCAATTTAATATAAATTACTTGCCGCTACATCTTTGCGGAATTTCGATATTTTTGTGTTTTTTTGATTCGATAAGACCAAAAGATAGCGTAAGAGAGTTTCTTTATTGTTTAGGGTTGCCTGGAGCGTTGTCGGCGCTTTTGTTTCCAAACTGGGTTGTTTATCCGGTGTTGAACTTTGCTTCGATAAATAGTTTTGTTGTTCACGGACTTATAATAGCTTATCCGGTTATGATTATGTCTAGTGGAGAATTTTTTCCGGATTATAAAAGACTTCCCAAGTGTTTTATGATTTTAATAAATATAGCAATTCCTATATATTTTTTTAATAAAATATTTGATACGAATTTTTTGTTTATTAATACTCCGTCTGATGGCTCGCCGTTAGTTGCTCTTGAAACTTGGCTCGGGAACCCAGGATATATACTAGGAATGTTTGTTTTAGTTTTTATTTGTTGGGGGATATTATATACTCCGGTTTTAATAAAAAACTTACATATTAGACATATTAGAAAGAGAGAGCTAAGAGAACTAGCAGAAGAAATATATTAAAAAATTGCTTGACAAATATATAAATAATAAATATAATACATAGTATAAAGTCAGTAGTTTAAAAATTAATTTTGATAAGACTAATAAAAATAATAAATATAATAAAATAAAGGATGTTGATTTATGGAAGAACTAAGTTTACAGGATATTATATCTATTTTGTTATCTAAAATTTGGGCGATAGTTTTGAGTATTTTAATCGGAGCGGTTAGCGCTCTAGTTATTAGTAGTTATATTATTGCGCCGACATATCAATCTAGATTGTCGCTTTATGTTTTTAACGCCGAAACAGCTTCGAAAGAAAAGACTAATAACGACTTATTGATGGCTCAAAGACTAGTTAATAGCTATATGGCTGTATTACAGTCAGATAAATTTTTAAATAAAGTTATTTATGACGCTGGTTTAGATACGACTCCGAAAATTTTAAAAGAACATATAAAGATGTCAGCTATAACAGATACAGAGCTGTTTGAAATTATAGTTAGTGCTCATTCTCCGAGCTTAGCTTTTAGAATTGCTTCTTCGTTTACGAAGCTTGCTCCGTCGGGCGTTGAACAGATCGTAAAAACTGGTAGAACAGAAGTTGTTGACGTTCCGGCTTTGGCTGAAAAACCATCTTCTCCAAATATATTATTAAATACTGTTATTGGAGCCTTGCTTGGGTTAGTTGCTTCGTGTATGATTATATTAGTGATGGATATGATAGACATTAAGATAAAATCTAAAGAAGAAATAACAGCTAAGTATTCAGTACCTGTTTTAGGTTCGATACCATTGCATTCGGAGGACAAAAAAAGATGGAAAAAATAAAAAATAAAAATAATTCAAAAAACAGCCAAATAAATTTAATAAAAGATAGCGATAGATTAGAAAAAAATAAAGATTTTGTTAGGGCTGAAGGGTTTAATACTCTTAGAACAAATGTAAGAATTTGTTTAAAAAAAGATTCTCACAACAAGATTTTAGTTACTAGTCCTTTTTCTGGAGACGGAAAGAGTACTTGTTCTTGTAACTTAGCTGTTTCGTTCGCTGGGACAGGAAAAAGTGTTTTAATTATAGATTGCGATATGAGAAAGCCTGTTATTCACAAGACTTTTGGATTAAATAACAAAAAAGGCTTATCAGATGTTTTGTCTCACTTAGCGACGGCTTCGGAATGTTTACAAAAGACAAGCTACGATAATTTAACGATTTTGTCCGCTGGAGTTGAGGTTCCAAATCCTTCGGTTTTATTGTCGGGCGAAGAGATGAAAGCCTTGATTTCTGACTTAGAAAATAAATTTGATTATATTGTTTTTGATTGTCCGCCAATCAACGTTGTTGCCGACGCGTTGTCGCTTTTTGAGTGTGTGGACGGCGTTGTATTAGTTGCTAGATATAATAAAACAACACATCCAGAGTTTCAAAAAGCTCTTTCTTCGATAGAGTTCGCTAAGGCTAATTTATTTGGTGTATTTTTTTATGACGCGCCTATTTCGGGTAGTAAAAAATATGGATATAAATATAGTAGATATAATAATAAGTACGGGTATTATAATAAATATTGATTTATATAATTTAATTTATTAGGAAATAATTTTATGATTGATTTTCACACACATATATTGCCGGGAATAGACGACGGAGCGGTTGACGAGAGTGTATCTATCGAGATGATAGATATATTAAATAAAAATAAAATAACGGATATTATTTTAACGCCGCATTTTTATTCGGACGTTCAAAGTCTCGACGATTTTATTTCTCAAAGAGATAAAAAATATAGCGAGCTTTTAAAAAATTATAAGGGCGATGTGAAATTACATCTTGGCGCGGAAGTTTTTATATCTGAATATCTTTCTAGATATCAAGATTTATCTTGTGTTTGTATCGGCCGGGAAAAAAAATATATGTTACTTGAACTTCCATTGAGCTCGAAGCTTTCGAGCCAGGAGCTCAAAATAATAGAGACTTTAATTTTTGATTATCAAATAACGCCGATTATTGCTCATGTCGAAAGATATAGTTTTATGAGTTCTTATTCTATTAAAGATTTATCTAAAATAGACGCGTTGATTTCTTTAGGATGTTTTATTCAAGTAAACGCAGAGTCGTTTTTAGTTAAAAATAATAAATTAAAAAAATTTGTTTTGTTTTTATTAGAAACAGATAGAGCGCATCTTTTGGGGTCTGATTCTCATGATCTTAAAATAAGAACTCCGGAGAATTATTATAAAGCTATTGAAGTTATAAATTCAAAGTTAGGTCAAGATTGTTTGGATAGAATCAAAAACTATGAAGATAAAATAATTAAAAAATAATTAAATAAAATATATCCGGAATTTTTATTAAGTTCCGGATTTGTTTGATTTAGCTCAAAATAAATATTTTGTTGGAGTTGCAAATTTTTTGTTTTTAGACCAAGAGCGATATTGGAATATTATAAATTGATTTATTATCAAGATAGCTGTCAGCGAAGCTGACAGAGAGTTTATTTATCGGAATTTTTATTAAGTTCCGGATTTGTTTGATTTAGCTCAAATAAAATATTTTAAAATATATTTAAGAAAGGATTTACTTAATGAAAATTATGGCGGTTGATCTCGGAGACGCTAGAACTGGACTAGCTGTTTGTGATAAGCTAGAGATTTTAGCGTCGCCGCTTTGTGTTATAAAAGAAACGGATTTTAATTTAATAATAAAAAAAATTTCAAACGAAATTATTAATAACAAGATAGAAGAAGTTGTAATTGGTTATCCAAAAAATATGAACGGATCGATCGGAGAGAGAGCAAAAAAATCAGAGTTATTAGCTGACGAATTAAAAAAAATAGTTCCTGAAGTTTCGATAAAACTTTGGGACGAGCGAAACACAACGAGATCAGCGACGATATTTTTAAACCAAACGAATACGCGTGGCGCTAAACGAAAAAAAATAATAGATTCAGTTGCGGCGACGATAATTTTAGAAAGTTATATTAATTTTAAAAAACAAAATTTAAAATAAAATATATTTAAGAAAGAGTATTTATCAAGATGAAAATATTAAGTATAGAAACGTCTTGTGACGAAACAGCTGTTGCTGTTGTTAAAAACGGACGGGAAGTTCTTTCGTCTGTTGTTTATTCTCAAATTAAAGATCACCAGGTTTTTGGAGGAGTTGTTCCGGAAATTGCTTCGAGAAAGCATATCGAGTTAATTTCAGGTCTTGTCGAAGAGGCTATTAAAAAAGCTGAAGTAAATTTGAGTGATATTGATTGTATCGCGGTAACTAGCTCCCCAGGACTAATAGGAGCGCTTTTAGTTGGGGTTAATTTCGCGAAAGGCTTAGCGTATTCGCTAAAAAAGCCTTTAGTTCCTGTAAATCATATTTATAGTCATATTGCGGCTAATTATATAGATAACCCGGAGTTAAAACCGCCATTTTTGGCTTTAGTTGTTTCGGGAGGTCACACACAAATAATAGAAGTTTTAGACTACACGAAATTTAATATTATTTCGACAACAAGAGATGACGCTGTTGGAGAGGTATTTGATAAAGTAGCTAGAGTTTTAGGTCTTGGTTACCCTGGGGGTGTAAAGATCCAAGATTCAGCGAAAAACGGAGATGATAGCGCTTATAACTTACCATTTCCGAAGGCCGACGGGTTCGATTTTAGTTTTTCTGGGCTAAAGACAGCAGTAATAAATTTAGTTCACAAAATAAATCAGTCAGGCGAAAAAATTAATATAAATAATATAGCAGCGAGCTTTCAAAAAACGGCGGTTGAAATATTAATAACTAAATTTTTATCGGCGGCTAAGAATTATAATTATAAAAATTTAGTTTTAGCTGGAGGAGTTTCGGCGAATGAGCTTTTAAGAAATCGGCTCTTAAAAGAAACAAAATTAAAAAATTATAAATTACAGATACCTGCTCTAAGATGGTGTGGAGATAACGCAGCTATGGTAGGGGTTCAAGCTTATTACGAATATTTAAATAATAACTTCGCGAGTTTAGATTTAAACGCTAGCTCAAGAGCTTTTTAAATAATATAAATAATAAAATATTTAGATAAAAAAAGTCGGTCTTAGGCCGGCCAT
>JAGAUG010000011.1 GCA_017828935.1 Oscillospiraceae bacterium
AATTTTTTAATTTTAATTTTTAGTTCTTTACAAAAAACTTTGTTGGCGAAAAATTCTGTAAATATTTTTATAAAATTTTCTAAGTCTTAGATATAAATATTCTAAGACTTTTTAATCCAATCTTCTGGAGGAGCTTCTAAAGTCTTTATTACTTTATCTTCGCCAGATCCAAAATTACAAATAGATTTATATTCGCAATAATCACAAACGTTTTTATATCTATTACTTTCGATTGGCCTAGCTAAAAATTTACCGTCAAAAATAGCGCTAGCCATCGAAAGTAATTTGTTTTTTATATAATTTTCTAACAAATCAAAACAAGACTTACTTAAAACAGACGATGTTTTTGATAAAGACAAATCTTTATTGAGTTTAACCGGCAAGAACTTAGCTTTTAAGTCTTTTTTCAAATCTTTTTCCATCAAACTTAATATTTCTATATCGTCTATTAGAAGTCCATTTGAATTATAATTATAATCTAAATTATTTTTTGAATTTCTTTCTAGAAAAACAATTTTCGGTTTTATAGACAAATATAAAACTCCAGCTGTCTCAAAAACTAAATTATTATTTAAATAATAATTTTTTATTATAAATAAATATAATAACATTTGCATATTAAGTCCAAAATATACGTCGTCTAAACAAAAATCTTTATTACCAGACTTATAATCAATAACTCTTATGTATTTTTTATTATCGCTTTCACAAAAATCAACTCTATCTATCTTTCCTGAGACAACAATCGTTTCTCCGGTTTTAAGATTTAAATATAGCGGTTTTATGTTTGAATTTTCAGATATTTCTAGCTCAAATTTTTTAGCTTTAAAACTAGACCCAGCCTGTTCTGTATTTATATAATTAACAAGATTAAAAACGTCTTCAACAAGTTGATTAGAAATATATTGATTTTTATTATTATAAACAATATGTTTCCCCATTGTTTTGTTTACATAATCTTTAATTAGATTCGAAATTTTATCTTTTGCATTTTCTAAATTTAATTTATCTTGATTTTCTAAAATTTGTTTTAATAAATAATGTAAAACTACACCCTGTTCTAGATTACTAAAATCAACTTTTTTTATATTTCTTATTTTAAATATATCGCTAAATAAAAATTTAAAACTACAAATATGATATCTTTCGACAGACGACGGAGAAATATTTAACTTGTTTTTTAAAAAATTTTTCAAAAGACTTTTATTTATAATATTAAAATCTTTTTTGTTATTTAATCTTTCTAGTCTATTTATTTTATCTTTGAATTCTATATCGTTTTTTAGGTATTCTCTAACAGATATTAATTCTTGTGTATTATTATTAAAATTTTTACAAATATAATTATATGCCGTCTGTTTGTTTTGAACAAAAATCATATTTGAATCATCTATTTTTTTTATTTTTAAATTTTTAAATAAAAACTCGATTTGATTTATAAAAAAAGCTTTAGGTAATATTTTTGAATCTATATTATATTTATAATAAGACAAAAATACTTTCTCAGAAGCGCATGTGATTGATTTATAAATATAATATCGTTCGGTTAAAGATATTTCGATGTTATTATAATAATTATATAAATTTAGACCAATATCGACAAGATTTTTATTTTCTAAGCTCGAAAAAACTGGTGTGTTTTGAGAAACTTTGGGAAAGCTCCCTTGATTTAAACCGATAACAAAAACCGCTCTTGCGTTCGACGTTATCATATGATCAGCTTGAGTAATAATAACTTGATCGAGCGTTTGAGGGACTGAGCCTAAATCAAAATTTGAAATCGAAATACTAAATAAATTTATAAACTCTTTTAGAGATATAATTTTTTCGCCAACTATATCTGTTATATCGTCGAAAATTTCAATTAGCCCGTCCCAAACTTTTATATTTTCTTGTATAAAAACAATATCTTGATTATTTTGATTTATAAAATTTCTTAGTTGTTCGTCGATTTTCAAATCTATTAAATATTCATATATAATTTTTACAAATTCTTTACCTGTATTTTTTTTGTTTAATTTTTGTTTTAAATTTATTAAAATCTCGACAATCTTTTTTCTAATATTATTTATTTCAGCTAATAAAATTTTATCTTCTGAAGTAAAAATTTCTGAAAAGCCTCTAGGGTTAAAACTAAAATCCTCTAGCCAAAGATCTTTGTCGATATTCCAAATATCACAGTAAATTTCTAATTTAGAAATAATTTCAAAATCAAAATCAAAAAAATCAGTCTTAAGAAGTTTTAAAATAAAAATCGTTTTTAAATTAGAGTTAACAGCTTCGAGTAGCGCTAAAACAAAAATAATTAGCCTTTGGTCTTTTATTAGTTTCCGTTCGTCTAAAAAATAAGGAATCTCATAAATTTTAAATATATAATCTATATAAGATCTATATAAATTTAAATCTCTAGTTATAATTAAAACCTGGTTAAATTTAAAATTATTTTTTTTAATAAGATCCGATATTTGAGCTGCAATAAACTCTATTTCTTGACTTTTAGTTTGAAACTCAAAAATATTAAAATCATCTTGAGTTGACCAATCAAAATTATTGTCTTTTATTTTTTTTGAATTTAAAATATCACATATATTTTTTTCGAGCAACATAAGAGCTTGGTTTTTAAATCTAAAATTTTTATTTAAATATATTATTGGCGCTATTTTTATATTATTTTTATTAGCTATCTCTAAAAATTTATTTTTAGTTTGGAATATTAAATTAAAAATATTATTATTATTTATATTATTTTTATTATTTAAACACAAAGTCAAATAAACATCTTCGCTTTGAGAAACAACTTTTTCTAGTATATTATATTCGCTATTAGTAAACGATTTAAAACCATCTATATAAACTATATAATTTTTAAAAAAATCTGATTTTTCTAATTTTTGATATGCTAAGTTTATTATGTCGCTATTATCTATATATTTTTTATTAATTTTATCTTCAAAATTTTTATAAATCAAATAAATATCTTCTAGTTTGGCCGATAATAATTTGTTTTTTGTTATTTCACTAAAATACAAAATTCTTTCGCAAGAAATATTATTATTTTTTAATATATTAAAAAATAATAATATTTCTTTAACAAAATATTCGTTAGAAACTTGTCTTTTATAAACTTTTAAATTATTTTTAATTTCAAATAAAACTATGTTTAATATTATATTATTTTTGACGTCGCTAAGTGTTTTTTTTGTAAGTCCACCAAGTTCTCTTAAAATAATATTAGAGAGTCTTTTAAAATTAACGACTTCGATATTTGTTGTTCTATAATTTTTTTGAAGCTTACAAAACATTTTTTCTGATTCAAAAGACACTTGTTCTGGAACTAAAATAATAATTTTTTTTTCTTCAAATTTTTTTTCTAAAATATTTTTAGAAATATGATTCCATATATAGGATGTCTTTCCGTAACCAGATAATCCTTCTATAATATGAAGCATTTTATAAGTATATCTCCACGTTTTTTAATTTTATTTTAATAAAAATTATTATAGCATATATATATTTTTTTTTCAAATAATAACCTGCACTAAAAATAATTCTTTTAGTGCAGGATCATATTTTAATCTTTTGTGTTTTTAATTTTGTCAATTAAATCATTATTAGCTTTTATAACAACTGGTTTTATATCAATAGGATGAAGATCTACTTTATCACCTAAACTAAAATAACTACAAATTGATTTTCCTAAACTTGATCTTAACTCTGATGAGGCGTTTTCATCCACCAAGAAACCAACAGTATCAAACTTACAACCTTTAAATGCTTTAGAATCAGCGTACCTCAAGTTTTGTTTATATTTTGATAAAGTATTAATATCCTTGGTAAAAGCAAAACATATATTCTTAGCTGCAACACAGTTATAAAACGCTCCATTACCAATCCCTTCAGAAACTTTGTTAATCAACGATGACGTAAACCACAAAGCATTCTCACAATTAAAACTAGTTAATTTTTTGCAATTTTGGAAGGCACTTGGTCCTATTTCCACAATAGACTCAGAAACATTTACAGACTCTAAATTGCTACAGTTTAAAAAAGCTGAAGCTTTTATCTTAGTAACAAATTTCGAAGAAACTTCTTTTAATTGTTTACACCCCATAAAAGCAAATTCTTTAAAATACGAAATTCTATATAGTTTTGGTTTTCCTTTTATCATCATCCTTACAATATCATAATTAAATTCTGTTATTTTTTTGTTGTTACATTTAATTAGAGCTGCATTGTGTACTTCTTCTTCGCGCCACCCGGCAGCAATAGGTTCAAATTCCCAGGTTCCTGAATTGTCCTCTGTAAGATCTAAAACGTTCATCTCATTTCCTTCAGCATCTTTTTCAACATCTTCTTCAACATCTCCAATAATCGTAGTTGGAACAATCAACTCACCTCTAGCTATTAATTCTTCTCTCTCTTTTAGTTTTTCTTCTAGCTCAGGTAACACATTTTCAGCATAATAATCTTTATTTCTTCTCAATCCTAATATTGTTTCTTTTACCTCTTCTATAGAAAAATCAGGATGAGTCTCTAATAATTCTCTTATTAATTTTTCCTCTTCTGAATCTAAAGCTTGTTTTTCTTTAGCTTTTAAACTTTTATCTTCGCTTAATTGTCTATTTGTTTCGTCTATTATGGATCGTGTTTGCTCACTAATTAATTTATTATCTTCTGTTTCTTCAACGTTTACTTCATCCGACATAGACAATTGCCCATATTCTCCCTGGCTTTTTGTTCCAGATTTTTGACAACCACTAATTAACAAAGTAGCTGCAATAAAAGCAATTAAACTCAACTTAATATTATTTTTAAACTCTTTTTTTTCCATAACATAACTCTCCTTTTTAATTTTAAAATTTTTTTTAATTTTAAATTTTAATAATATTTATTTTTTATATAGCCAACATCGATGTTTCCTAATTTTCTTCAATTTCAATAGCTCTTATCGTATAAGCATATATGTCATTTCCAAAATTAAAATGCTTATAAATTATGTCTCCTAATCCCATTTCGTCATCAACATCATTTTCTGCAACAGTGTAACTTAGCGATACAATACCACTACAACTTTTAAATGCTCCCGCATTAATCTTTTCCAAGTTTTTTACGTACCGATCTTTGTCATCCATATCTTTATTAAAATAAAAACACAAATTTTCTATAGATTTACAACCAGCAAACGCACCGTTTCCTACACCGGATGATTGATTTGAAATTAAAGATACTGGCAACCAAACATATGTGTACCCACTTGGATCAACATCAAAATTGAACTTCGCTAACTTCTCACACTTATTAAAAGCCTCGGATCCTATCTCCGTAATCGTTCTTGCAACCCTTACTGATTCCAGCGATGAACACCATGAAAAAGCAGAAGGTCCTATACTAGTAACATATTGAGAATGGAATTTTTTTAAACTTTTACATCTTGCAAAAGCTGAAGCCCTAACACCTACGATTTCAAAATCTTTATCTTTTTTATCTTTAGGATCTTCAGTTTTTATTACGTCGTAATCAAACTCTTCTATTTCATTATCATTACATTGTTTTATAGCTACTTTGTTTTCACCAAGAAATTCAAGATTAAAACTATCTATATTTAATGATTTATTTTGCTCTGTATTATTCTTTGTTAAATCTAACACTATATTATCTCTAACCAACGGTTGCTCATTAAATATTATTTCTTCAGCCTCTTCATAATTCATTTCTGAATCCATCGACAATTGACCAGATGTGTTATCTTCGAAATCTTCAACACTATCAAAATCTTCTGGAATCTCCTCTATTTCTTGTTCTACAATCGGTTGAACAGTAGAATCTTCTTTTAGTTTAGATTGTTGACAACCACTTAACAACAAAGTAGTCGCAATAAAAGCAATTAACCCAAATTTAATATTACTTTTAAACTCTTTTTTTTCCATAACATAACTCTCCCTTCAAAATATAAAAATTATTATATTTTTAAAACTAAATTAAAATTAAAAAATAAAGCAAGATAAGTACTAAAACCTACTATTAAATTATATCGTATCCAAAATGTAATTTTCTCACAAAACCATGTGTTAATTAAATTATATCACATTGATTAATATAAATCAAGTCTTTTTTTAAAAAAAATTGTTATTTTTTTATAAAAAATAATATTTTTTGTTTTGCAAAAAATTTATGGCCTTCAAACGCCAAATAACGCGAAGGCCTATATCAAAAAATATATATTATTAACAAAACCAAAAATTACTCTTCCATCTGACGTGCCAAAAAATCAGCAGCAACTTCTATAAGTTTTATATCTGTTTCAGATATATTTTTATTAAGATCGTTGTCGACAAACATTATTATACCCGTAAAATCTCCAGAAGATATAATAGGTGCTGCTACTAAACAATATTTATCGACCCCTTCTATTGGCTGTAAAGAAGAGCCATTTTTATTATAAACATAAGTTGATCGAGTTTCAATTATATCTTCTAACGAAGAAGAAACTCGTCTTTCTAATAATTCTCTTTTTGGTGTTCCTGCTACAGAAATAACGTGATCTTTATCACAAACAATAACACAATGTCCAGACGTTTTATTTAAAATTTCTGCGTATTGATTAATAAACAGCGTTAACTCCCCTATTTGAGAATATTTTTTAAATATAACCTCTCCGTTATTATCAGTATATATTTCTAGAGGATCTCCCTCTCGTATTCTCATCGTTCGTCTTATTTCTTTTGGAATCACCACTCTACCTAAATCGTCAATTCTTCTTACAATTCCTGTTGCTTTCATCTATTACAGGGCCTCCTTTAAATTAATATAAAAAATATATTTAAATCCAGATTACATATTCAATATTATATATATATTATTTGCAAAAATATATAATCATATTCCTGAATAAATGTTTAATATTACAACAAATACTGGAAGAAAAATTATATAATAAATTTGTTTATCAGATCTTATCAAAAAATAATTTTATTTAAGATCTGATAAACTTTAATTTTTAATTTTAGTCAATAATTTCGTTAACTTCGGAATCTCTAAATAAAAGAGATATTGACCAAATTCCGCTAAGAGCAATTAATATATATATTATTCTACTAATTATTGCTGCGCTACCTCCAAAGATCCACGCTACTATATCAAACTGAAACAAACCAACACTTCCCCAGTTGATAGCACCAATTATTATTAAAATAAGAGCTAATCTATCTAACATAATTTTTTCATCCCCTTCATCCATTATTAATATAATTTATATCATTAATTTTTGAAGTCATTAATATAATACTTTATTAACAAATAGAACTCATATAATAAAAGAATCTCATAATTTAAAATATCTCGAATTTATTATCATCTATTTTTTTTTTATTATTCTAAAAAATATTTATTTCAAATATTTTCAGAAAATATCTATAAAAAAATAATAAAAATCAATCAAGATAAGTTAAGATAAATTTAAGTCCTTAGATCATTTTTATCTGTGGACTTTATTATTTCTCAAATAAAATCTAGCTTACTAGAAATTTTTTTAATTTCTCTAGTAAGCTAGATTTATTATTTTAGTATTTAATTCTATGTTTTTTATATAATTTAAATACTGCTATTC
>JAGAUG010000012.1 GCA_017828935.1 Oscillospiraceae bacterium
GCCTTGAATATATAATAACTAAATATAAAATCTTGGGTTTTAGTTCCGTCGACACCGATCTTTGTCGACACTAAATCAATATCAAATTTATATTCTGTATCTTGCATCGACGTCCATGACGAGCCGCTAGTCGACTTTCTAAAAAAATCATGTCTTACATGAGCCCTAACCCACTTTTCTAAATTATTACTTGGATCATAATTTATTTTAACTCTAACCGGGATTTTTAAAATCTTTTCTGGCCCATACACAGTTACTGAACCAGATTCTGTATTAACTTCTGTTACTTTATTTCCGTTTAATAACCAACCGCCACTATATTCTTTCTCGCCTATTTTTATTTTTTCGCTTAATTTATATTTCTCGACTGGATGTACATATTCTCGTTTTAAAACTTCTGAACCAGCAACATAAGCGACTCTGTGAGACCAAGCTAAGATTGGATAGCCCGAACCCATATCTTTTTTATCTTGGTCGTTTTCATTATCTTGTTTAAATGGCTTTGAACCATCTTCAAAATCTTTATTTAACAAAGCTAACACGTTTTTCGAATTTTTAAACTCAGCATCTGTCGCTGATTTAGTTTTATTTTCTGTATCTGAACTAGTACCTCCAATTCCAAATAAATCTCTATTTAAATCACCATCTTTTAAATAATAACAATTACTTATTGTTCCTGAATTTAATTTTCCACAAATTCCGCCTCTAAGAGCTTCCATACTTCCTGTCGCTTTTATCTCTGTATTCGTACTATAACTATTCGTCACATTTCCTTGACAATAACCTATCAGCCCTCCTCCATAGCCATAGCTACTAAATCCAACACCTCCTACCATACATCCACTACTATAACAACTCTCTACTCTTCCTTCTCCACTAGTAACACGAAACCAACCAATCAGTCCTCCTACAAAAGCATTAGAGCCATCACCTTTTACTTCACACCCGCTACTATAACTATTCGTTACAGCTCCTCCATAACACTCACCTATCAACCCTCCAACAGAGCTTTCGCTATAGACAGAACCTACTACCGTACACCCGCTACTATAACTATTCGTTACAGCTCCTCCATAACACTCACCTATCAACCCTCCAACAGAGCTTTTGCTATAGATAGAACCTACTACCGTACAGCCGCTACTATAACTATTCGTTACAGCTCCTCCATAACACTCACCTACCAGTCCTCCAACATGAGCACCATCTCCCATACCTGTTACTGTACAATCTTTACTATAACTACTCGTCACACTTCCTCCTTCACAATAACCTATCAGCCCTCCTCCATAGCCAGAGCCATCGCCAGGGCCAAAGCCATCGCCAGAGCCAGAGACTTTCGCTCTTATAAAAGAATTTTTTATCCCTAAATTTTTAATAGTTCCGTCTTCGCCAACATACCCAAATAATCCCGCGTAAGCATCTCCTGAATCATTATAAACATTACAAAATAGCCCGCTAATCGTTTTATTATTTCCTTCGAAAATCCCTGTATATGGCGTACTATCTTTTCCGATCGGAATCCAGATATCGCCCGGATTGTTTTCTGGCTCAGACGGCTCATCTTCTGTAAACGAACCACCTGCTGCTTCTGCTTCAGCTTTTCTTTTTAGCCAAGCCGCGTAATCTTTTCCGTACTTGTGCCATTTTTCTAAATTAGCTTTATCGTCTTGACTATTATTAAATTCGATATTATCTTTTAATATCGCGTTAGCTCCGGATATTCCAGCAACCCAATTTACTTCACCTTCGCTATCGTATTGATAATATCCATTAACTATATCAGCAAACCCCCTTAACTCTTTTCCGTCGGTAATTTCATAAACATTTTTACCATTTGGTTTAGGCAATTTAGATTTTCCATCTATACTCTCTGCCCCTTCTCCAAAATAATAATCAGCCTGCTCCATCTTACCAAAAGATTTAATATTAATACTTAGTATAAATATAATAAAAATTATTATATATTTATATCTACTAGTACCCCCCCCTGTACCAAATTTTGGAAATTTAATATTTAAATTATTTTTTAAATTATTTAATTTTTTTATAAAATACATAAAAATTTCCTCCTGATAAAACAAAAAATATGTTTTTTATTATATTATAATATATTTTTTGTTATTGGTCAAGTGTTTTTATAAAAAAATTTTAGTAAATTTTTAGATTTTTTGTGCTTAAAAAACTCGGGTAAAATACCCGAGAATCTAAAAAATTTCTTAAGTTTTAATAAACCAAAGGCGAAAACTGAATAGCAACAGTAGACATCTTACTTTTGAAACCCGACCTACTATAAATTTGAATAATATTACTTTCGATGTCACAAACAATAGGAATTTTTATAGTTACTGTCGTTCCAACATCTTCTTCAGAGTCTATTTCAATGCTTCCATCATGTTGATTAATTATATACTTAGCAAGAGTTAAACCTATCCCTAGCCCTCTATTAACGTAATGTTTATTTTTTAATATCATATAAGGCCTAAAAATATCACTAAGCTTATCTTTGGGGATCCCAAATCCTTCATCTTGAATAACCACAGTTAATAAATATTTAGAAACAGTTACGTTTATAAAAATATTCTTGTTCTTAAAAGAATATTGACAACTGTTAAGAATTATATTCGAAATTGCTAAATCTATTTTTTCGCAATCTATTAACATTAAATTAACAGCGTCAGATAGCGACGAAAAATTATAAACTACGTTTAGTCCTGCAAGTTTTATATAATCCGAACAGTTGCTTATTAAATTATTAATATAATCCGAAATCTTAACAATCGATTTATTTAAATAATTCGAACCTGTTGAAAATTTAATTAGCTCCGATAAATTCTTACATACACGATACATCTTGTATGTATTATTTTCAACTACAGAAATCGACCTCTTAATTTTTTTTTTATCGAAATCAGAACTCTCAAATTTGTCAATATCCAAATTCAAAATTTCAACAGCGTTCGTAATAAGATGCATCGGCAATCTCAAATTTGACGACAAAATAGAAACCATATTATCAGTTTGTTTTAATATACTTTCTTTATCTGTCTTATCAAAAATTTGAAACATCAAAATTGCACCTGAAAAACTATTGTGTCTTACTGGTATAACATTTATTTTACAACCTAAAAACGGCAAAAAACAAGCATCTATCATACCATGTTTATTTTGATCAATTAAATTTTTAATATTATTAAAATTCTCTTCAGACAATATTAAATCTAAATTTATCTTGTTAAATATTTCTTTAGCTTTTAGATTCTTCCAAATTGCGTTGATTTTTTGATCACAAACAACAATAGGTACCGTTACTTTAGAATATATATTTTCAATAGACGACAAAATTGTCGTTTTATCTTGTTCCACAGTCATAAAAACTTTTCTCTCTTTCAAAAATTACATAGTTCCAATATTATTATATACTATTTTTATTTTTATTAAAACAGATTTAAAAATAAAAATAAATAATTATAAGCTATTAAATATTTTTAAGTAATTTTTATCGTCAAAATTAACAAATTTATAAGTTAGGTTAGAGATTTTAATATCGATAAATTCATCTTTTGTTAGCTCTTTAATAATATTGCCATCAATAGAAATTTTTGTTTTATTAAAAGACCTTGAAACAATTTTTAATTTTTTGTCAAAGTTAAAAATAATAGGTCTTGATTTTAAAGAATGAGAAGAAATAGGAGTTAATATTAGACTTTTGAGCGACGAATCAACAATCGGTCCGCCGGCCGCAAGAGAATAAGCTGTCGAACCCGTTGGTGTTGCGACGATTAATCCGTCTGATCTATAAGATAAAACTTTTTTTGAGTTACAATATAAATCAAAATCAGATAGTTTTATTATATCGCTTCTAGCGATAACAATATCGTTTATCGCAAAATATTTTTTTGAGTTTATTTTAACTTCGATAACAGATCTATTCTCTAATTTATAATTTTTTAAAAAAAAGTTATCTAAAAAATCAATATTTTTAATATCAAGTTGAGTTAAAAATCCCAGGGTTCCTGTGTTGATTCCAACAATAGGACAGCCGTACTTAAGAGCGTGTTTACAACCGTGCATCACAGTCCCATCGCCACCCAAAGTAATTATTAAATCATATAAATTATTTTTATTTATATAATCTATTTCTTTATCTATATTCTTATAATTATAATTACAGTCTATAACATAATTTAAATTTTTTTTATCTAAAAAATCTAATAAATATTTTAAATATTCGCCACTAGGATCTTTTAATTTATTATAAATAACTAAAATTTCCAAAGTTAATCACGTCTTTTTTTAATTTTATAAATTTTTATGAGATTCATCTATAATTTTATTAATTTTATTATCTAATAAAACTATATTTTTATCATCGCTATTTTTTATATATACTAAATATTCGATATTTCCCTCTGGGCCTTTAATTGGCGAATAATCAAGATCTAAAACTACAAAGCCTACTTCGTTTTTTATAAAATCTAAAATATTATATACAACTTGTTTGTGTATTTCTATATCTTTAACAACGCCTTTCTTGCCGACCTGATCTTTTCCAGCTTCAAATTGAGGCTTAATAAGACAAACCGCGAATTTCTCTGGTCCAAGTAATTTTTTTATAACTGGTAATACAAGCTTTAGAGAAATAAAAGATACATCGACAGAAATAAAATCTATCTCGTCAGGTATTTTTGTTTTATCAAAATATCTAATATTAGTTCTTTCGAAATTTATTACTCTCTCGTCAGTTCTTAGTTTCCAAGCGAGTTGACCATAACCAACGTCAATCGCGAAAACTTTTTTAGCTCCGTTTTGAAGCATGCAATCTGTAAATCCGCCTGTTGACGCACCAATATCAACACATATTTTATTTTTTAAATCTATATTAAATTTTTCGATAGCTTTTTTGAGTTTAAGCCCGCCTCGACTAACAAATTCAAGCTTTGGACCTATTATTTTCACGTTATCCTCTGGTTTTATAAAACTTCCAGGCTTATCAATTTTTTGGTTATTTATATAAACATTCCCAGCCATAATCATCGCCCTAGCTTTTTCTCGCGACTCAAAAAAATTATTTTCAACTAAATATATATCTAATCGTTTTTTCATGATTAAAATTCCTAAATTTAAAATTATTAAATTATTAAAGCAACGAAAGTTGCTCTAAATTATTATTATTTTTTTTATTTAAAATACCTGTCGACGGAATTTTTTTAGATAACATTTTTTTTGTTTCAGGATCGTTTATATTAGATTCGTCGAGCTTATATTCAAGAACAGATTCTATTAAATCGCCTTTTCTTAATAAAAACACGTTTACGCCGGCAGTATCTTTTGAAGCTTTTGTCGAAAGCAACGACGTATCTAAAATTAAATATCTTGATTTTTTAGATTTTATCATAAAATAAGAATCTTGTTTTATATAAAACATCGCGATAATTTTTGATTTATTTGAATAAGCGTTGATTAATTTTTTTCTATTAGTTTTTGTTTCGTAAGATTTAATATTAACTTTTGAAACCTTCCCGTTTTCGAAGAAAAAAATCATATAGCCAATATATTTTTCGATAGCTGCCATATAAATAATACTTTCGTCGCTTTCTGTCTCGAGTTTAACTGGTAAGAAATCCCCCATTACACTAGCTTTTATATCTTCGAAATCGTAAGCTTTAGTTTTATAAACTTGATATTTATTACTAAAAAATAATAGCTCATCAGTATTATTACCTAAGATTATTTGAGAAATATCGTCGCTCTGTTTTAGTTTATGATCTTTACTCATCCGGAGTGAGAGAGGCGTTATTTTTTTAAAATAGCCTTCTTTAGTTAAAAAAAAGTTAACAGAATAATTTTCGATCTCAGAAGATTCAACTTCTTTAAAGTCAACAAAATCTTTAATTATTTGTGTCTTTCTTTCTTGAGCGTATTTTTTAGAAATCGAAGACAGTTCGTCGACAATAATATCTTTAATTTTATTATCATCAGACAAAATATCTTGCATCTTGTTAATATCTGTTTCTAAAATATTTATTTCTTTGATTTTATTTAAAATATATTCTTCGTTTAGGTTTCTTAGTTTTATCTCAGCGACAAATTCGGCTTGTATTTTATCTATTTCGAAATTTTTTATAAGATTAGGAATAACATCCTGTTCTTGTTTTGTATTTCTAATAATTTTAATAGCCTTGTCTATATCTAATAATATTTTTTTAAGCCCATACAACAAGTGTAGCTTTTCTTTTTTCTTGTTTAAATCAAAGTATATTCGTTTTTTAACACACTCTTGTCTAAAATTAATCCATTCGTTTAAAATTTCTTTGATTCCAAGAACTTTTGGGTTCCCGTTAATTAAAATATTAAAATTACAAGAGAAGCTGTCTTCAAGCGGAGTATATTTAAATAACTTTGCGATTAATTTATCAACGTCAGTTGATCTCTTAAGATCAATAGCGATTTTAAGACCGTCTAAATCAGTTTCATCTCTTATATCAGAAATTTCTTTTAGGCGTCCTATTTTAATAAGTTCTATAACTTTATCGATTATTGCTTCGATCGTTGTAGACGGAGGAATCTCTATTATTTCTAAACAATTATTAGACTTGTCGTAAATATATTTAGCTCTTACTTTAAAACTTCCTTTTCCTGTTTCGTAAATTTTTTTGAGTTCTGTCTCGTCATATAATAAAAAACCACCAGTAGAAAAATCAGGAGCTTTTAAAGTCGATAAAATATTATGATTAGAATTTTTTATTAATCCAACCGTTGTATCACATATTTCTTTTAAGTTAAAAGAACAAATACAACTGGCCATTCCAACGGCAATTCCGACGTTTGAGTTAACCAAAACACTCGGAAAATTAACAGGTAATAGTGCCGGCTCTTTCATTGTGTTATCATAGTTATCAACAAAATCAACTGTATTTTTGTCTATATCTAAAAATAATTCTTTACAAATTTCAGCTAGCTTAACTTCTGTATATCTAGAAGCAGCGTAGGCCATATCTCTTGAATAAGACTTTCCGAAGTTACCCTTGGAATCGACAAACGGGTGGAGTAAGACGTTGTAGCCTTTTGAAAGTCTAACTAAAGTTTCGTAAATCGAAGCGTCTCCGTGAGGATTAAGCCTCATTGTTTGGCCGACAACGTTAGCTGATTTAGTTCTAGACCCGCTCAAAAGTCCCATTTTATACATAGTATATAATAATTTTCTATGTGAAGGCTTAAATCCGTCGATTTCGGGAATCGCTCTCGAAACAATAACGCTCATAGCGTAGGGCATATAATTTTTTTCTAAAGTTTGAGTAATTGGTTGATCGATTACAACACCAGCGTTTTTTATAACCGCGTTAATTTTTAAATCTTTTTTATTATTTATATTTTTTTTATTTTTCAAAATATTAATACTCCTTGTTGTTGTCTAATTTTTTATATTATTATCTTTATTTTTTAAATTAATATTTTTTTTTATATTAATTTTTTTTCGATTATTATAAATAACTTGCATCAACGATGCTAAAAGACCAATTAATATAAAGCCACTAAACGGTAAAAGTAACGCTGGAAAATTAATAAATATATTTAATTTATGACCATATAAATTGCCTTTTCCTAAAACTTCTCTTATAATAGAGATTAGACATATCTCAATAGAAAAAACAATTACATATACTAAACTGTCGAGAAAAACCCAATGGACTTTATTTTTGTTAGCGAACCCTCTAGATCTTATAATTATTATCGAATTTATAACGATCATTGGTAAGTAAATTCCAAGAGATTCTAAGCTTTCAGGAAATATTTGTTTTATAAAAAAACCTGTTGGGATATAAAATAAAGCCGATATTAAAAGATATGTCATCGTAGCAACTTCAGGATTTAGTCTATTTTTAATTAAGCTTACACAAATCAAAGTTGGAACAGTAACAAAAAACATAGCTAAAGAAAGAGCAACAGCGTTAGATAAAGATACGCCAACTAAGATAATTGGCGCAATTGACAATTGACACATAATAGTCGGATTTCTAAAAAACAAACCATTGATTCTTGAAATTATTTTTTTATTAGTTCTTGACACTAAAATCACCCCTTGATCTGATTAATTTTAAAATATTAAAACTTCCCCAATGTTTATAAATTATTTTGTCTAACGAAAAAGAAAGTGAATTCGCGATTAAAATTGCAAAGCAAATACCTTGAGAAAATCCACCAATATATCTAAATATCATAGTCAAGATACCAATGATCGCTCCATAAAATATTTTAGAAATATTATATTTAGGAGCCGTTACAGGGTCTGTTATCATAAATACCGATCCAAATAAAAGCGAACCTGAAAATAATTCGTAAATAACAGAAAGCAATCTAGCCGAGTGGATTCTCGGGAAAATAAAAGCAATTAAAATACAAGAAGTTATAAAACTTAAAATCTCCGGCCAATAAACAGACTTTCTTATAATAAGCCACAAAACACAAGAAATTATAACTAATATATGAACTGTTCCAATTGGACCTGGTTGCTTTCCCAGTAACATATCAACTACCGATATATTAGGATGTGCCCCTAGTTTTAATATATAACAAACGCTCTCGGCCATTACGCCAGTTTCAACAGCGATATCAGGAACTGGATATATAAACATCAAATCAGGCCAACAAAGACTTGAAAAAGCAACACCCGCAGCAGCTGGATTAAATATATTTTGTCCAAGACCACCAAAACATTGCTTAGCTATCAAGATACCAAATACACAAGAAGAAATAACAACATACATAGGTACTTTAGCTGGCATAAGCAAAGCAATAATTACACCGGTAACAATCGAAGAAATATCAGGCAACCTAAACGATTTATTAAGAATCGAAATACAAATCAAATCTAAAGAATAGCTAACAACAACAGAAATAAATATTATTAACAAAGCTCTAGAACCAAAATATAAAAACGACAATATAACTAAAAAAATCATTGCTATTAAAATATCTGTCATTATAATATTAGTTGTATCTTTGGACTTTATGTGTGGCTTTGATTCATTAAATAATTTCATAGATTTTTTAATCTCTCTTTTCTATTTATTTTATTATTTTTATTATTTTTTTAAACAAGATTTATATGTGAAGGACAAATATATGAACAGCAATAGCATTTTATACACTTAGCTTCTGAAGAAAATTCTTCAAAGCTTTGGTCGCCAGTTTCTTTAAATTTGTGTCTATATGACGGTAACAAATTTTGAGGGCAAACATCAGAACATCTTGAACATCCTATACATTCCATTTGTTTTAAAATATTATAATTATCAAAAATTAAAATTGATCTGGTCGAAGCGCTAACTGGTGTTTGAAGCTCCGAAATAGCAACACCGGTGATAGCTTGTCCTAATATAACTCGCTTTAGATTAGATTTTAATTTAAAATTTTCGATAATTTCCTGAGTACTCGTACCAATAAAAACTTCTATGTTTTTTGGATCAAAAACAGCAGGGCCACTTACAGTTATAAACGTCGTTGTTTGTTTATAATCTGGATTTATTAAAGCTCTAGCTAAGTGTAAAATTGCTTGGATTCCGATCGAAAAATTATAATTAAATTTTTTTGAAATATGATGTCTAACTGGGTAATTACCCCTAATATGTAATATATTCGTATTAATAACTTCTTCTGAGAATTTTTTTTCTTTGTTATAGCTTTCAATATCATAAAAAATAATATCAATATCTATATTAAAAGCTTTTTTTAAAATTAAACTAACAAAATTTATAGCGTTAGGATAGTGAAGTAAAATAGACTCTTTCGAAGAAGTATAAGGCTGGTCGTCGATAGCGTCTATATAAATTTTATTATTAAATTTATTATTAATTAATTTTTCAAATTTTTCAAATAAATAAACACCATCAGTCTCGTCTATAATACTGGCTTTATAAGATATATCTAAAATTTCTTGATCAGTCTTATTTATAAGATCTTTTTGAAAATAATTTATATCTTCAGATTCAAAAGATATAATATTAGATTTATTTAATTTATTAGACTCTAATATAACATAAGAAGTTGCTTGATCCTTTTCGTTTATTAGATATTTAGTTTCTTTAACTTCAAAGTCTTTTGGCGCAAAAATATTTATAATTTTATTTTTATATTTTTTAGAAGCTATAATATTATTTTTTTGAATTTTAGACCCAGGAGCAAATAAAAATTTAAAATTACTATCTTCTGGCGAATTATAAACAGAGTCAATATAAACTCGTTGAGAATCTATTTTTAAAATATCCGACGAAAAAGCCGGTTCTTTGAATTGATCTAATCTCAAGCCTTTTGACAATTTATCGTACCTCCTAAAAAAATAAATAAAAAATATATAAACTCTGGGGGTGATTTGGATTGTTTTTAAATTTTTAAAAGACAAACAAAAATTAAAAGTTATTTTATCTAACCAGGATTTAAAAAACTTAAATATTACTTTCGAAGAAATTTATCTTGGTTCTGTAAACACTAAAAAAACAATAATTAAAATATTATCTAAAGCTAAAGATCTAACCGGATTTGATTTATCAGGAAAAATATTATTAATCGAAGTTTTTGAAACCAAAGAAAACGGATGTGTAATATATTTCTCGCCGATGAGTAACAAAAATTTAGATAATAAATCAAATAATTATATTTTAGGAACATACTCTTTTGAATATTTAAATCTTGATTATCTTATTGACTCAGTAATTAAACTTTTTGAGACGTTTGGATATAAAATATTTAAAAGTTCGCTATATATAGATAAAACATCAAAAAAATATTTTTTAACACTTGTTACGATAGACCCTAAAAGCGAAGATATTATAGCTTTTTTAAAAGAATTTTCTACTTTAAGATCAACAACAAAATTATTCCAAATTTTTATTGATGAACACTATAAAGCTATAATAAAAAACAACGCTATCGAAATTTTATATAATAATTTTAAAAAATAAATAATTATTTATAAAATAAAGCTCCTGGCTATATAAAATTTGTCAGGAGCAAAGTTTATATATAATAAAAAAAACTGGTTGATGTAATATATATATCAATAACGTACGCTTACCAATGATTTCTAAAAATTTAAATCTAGACTTAAACATAAAATCAGGAAAACTTTCTTTTGGTTTAACTGACCCCAAAACAGCGCCAGATAAAAAAAGAAAAGTCCACGGAAACACCGGAAAGTAATCGGCCGATCTAAAAGAGCTACTTGGAAACCCAAAAGCAAATAAAAATTTAATTTCATAAAATATTTCTGGCAAGAAATATTTTTGACCCAGTATATTTAGATAGCCTCTATAAATTCTATATGTCATAAAAAATAATATTAAAAAAATTAATATTATAATTTTTTTATTAATATATTTATATATATTATTTAATATATTATTTAATAATATATATATTAAAATCGAAATTCCTAACATATGAAGAATACCAAAAACTATTAATTCACTCGGCAAGAAAATATATGTCACTAAAGTAATTAAGATACCAATTAAAAAACATTTAATTCCTCGAACAATATTGTTTTTTGAAAAGTTACAACTTATACCAGAAATCAATATAAAAACTCCAGCGAAAAAATCTCTTATGTAACACATAATAATACTATCTAGTAAATTTATATTATAAATCTGAAATATATTATACGAGTAATGATATATTACCATCAAGACTATACAGAGTCCTCTGATTTCGTCTATAAAAACAACTCTGTTTTTACCTAAGCTTCTTATAAAATCTCACCTCTTAACATATTAGTTCAAGTTTTATTATATTCAAAAAAATTTTTTTGTCAAATTTTTATTTTAATCATAAAAATAATAATGCCTAAATAAATATATAATATAGTATTATAAATCTCGGACCGATTTACAACATATCGTGTTAAAAAATCGATTTTTTTTGAAATTTTGACACTTAACGTGTAAAAAAATAAATATTTCGTAAAATCATATTGACAAAAAATTTTTTAGAGGTTATAATATGTCGGTAGAGTTAAATTTTTATTTTCAAAAAGGAGTACAATCAACTATGAATAATTTAAAGAAATTTTTACTTATGAGCGTTGCTGGCGTTGCTGCATTATCTTTGTTTGCAGCTTGCAACAAAAACGAAGAGGCTTCAGATTCAGCTGAGCCAAGTGTTATCGAAGAAAACGACATTGACGAAATGGATGTTGATGTTGAAGAAGATATGGAAGGTTTAGAAGCTGAAGAAGGCGAAGAAGCTTCAGACGCTGATGGCGTTGAAGAAGAAGAAGCTGTAGAAGAGACTTCTGAATCAAGCGAAGCAGAATAAGTTAAATAATAATTGTTTTTTAACTCTAAAATTTTTTATTAAAACAGGATTCTGATCATATCTGTCAGAATCCTGTTTGATGTTCTTTAGCTTTTAATAATATAATTTAATATACAGAAAAGGGAAATAAACGATGAAAATAATAATAGCTATTGTCTCAAACGAAGATAATTCAAAAGTATCTTCTTGTCTAAACAAAAGTGGTTTTTTTGTTACTAAACTGTCGTCGACTGGTAGCTTTTTAATGTCCGGTAATACTACTCTACTAATTGGAACTGACGACGATAAAGTTGATTCGGTTATTGATATTATAAAAACTTATAGTAAGAAACGTACTCGAATGGTCGCGTCATCGTCTTCTTTTGGAATGGATATGAGCATGTCGATTCCTGTTGAGGTAAGCGTTGGCGGCGCAACAATATTTGTCTTAAACGTAGATAAATTCGAAAAAATATAATTATTAAATATTAAATATATGTTTGAAAAAATATATGATAATTTAGGCCCCAAAAAATTAATCGAGTCTATGATAAAAACAAATCAAATCTCTCACGCTATTATTTTAGCTGGAGAAAAAGGACTCGGTAAACTTACTTTTGCCAAAGAAATAGCTAAAGAACTTGTTTTAAATAAAAATATTAATAATA